>NZ_LXJP01000030.1:0-85211 GCF_001728855.1 Pseudomonas sp. AP19
GTAAAAAATTCTGGTTTTCCTAAAACCCTTCCTGCTTCTGTCCCAATTTCTGTCAGCGACACACTTCGCGTCATACGAACGCCCACTGATCTGGAGGCCTTTCCGGAGCCAAAATCGATCCTCTCCTGACAAAACAGCATGCCGTTGGGGAAATCGATGCAAAGTGTTTCTGCATTTTTGGTATGGTGCAGCACATTTTCACAAGGATTGATCTTTCATCCGCAGGACGCGGCGTCGACCTTCTTCAACGAGATGCTGTAGAAATGCCTGAACCGATACCGATCAAAGATCACGAAAAAGAAAACCGCCTGGTCAACAAGCGTTTACTCGCTTGCGCGCTGTTGGTGATTGGCATCACCTGTGCGCTGGTCGGGCGTATGTATTTCCTGCAGGTGGTGCAGTACGACTATCACTCGACGATTTCCGAAAACAACCGCGTCCACGTATTGCCGATTACGCCGACTCGCGGGCTGATTTATGACCGTAATGGCGTGGTGCTGGCCGACAACCGTCCCAGCTATAACCTGACTATCACTCGCGAGCGCACCACCGACCTCAAGGGCGAACTGGACGCCATCGTCAACTTGCTGCATTTGCCGGCCGAAGATCGCGCTGTGTTCGACAAGGCGCTGAAGCAGGCCCGACATCCTTTTGTGCCCGTTACGTTGTTCTACGAATTGACCGAAGAGCAGATCGCCTTATTGGCGGTTAACGAGTTCCGCCTGCCCGGTGTCGACGTCGAGCCGCAATTCGTGCGCCATTACCCTCTGGGCGCGCATTTCGCCCATTCGATTGGCTACGTCGGCCGAATCAATGAAAAAGAATCCAAGGCGCTTGATTCGGTGGAGTACCGTGGCACCCAGTCCATCGGCAAGACCGGTATCGAGCGCTTCTACGAGTCCGAACTGCACGGCCATGTCGGTTATGAAGAGGTCGAGACCAATGCCCAGGGTCGCGTATTACGCGTGCTCAAGCACACCGATCCGATCCCCGGCAAAAACATCGTCCTGAGCCTCGATGTCAAACTCCAGGAAGCCGCCGAAGAGGCCTTGGGCGACCGCCGTGGTTCGGTCGTCGCCCTCGACCCGCAAACCGGTGAAGTGCTGGCCATGGTCAGCAAGCCGAGCTTTGACCCGAACCTGTTCGTCACCGGTATCAGCTTCAAGGAATACGCTGCGCTGCACGACTCCATCGATCGGCCGCTGTTCAACCGCGTGCTGCGCGGGCTTTACGCGCCGGGTTCGACGATCAAGCCGGAAGTGGCCATCGCCGGTCTGGACAGTGGTGTGGTTACCGCACAAACCCGGGTGTTCGACCCCGGTTACTACCAGTTGCCCGATTTCGACCATAAATACCGCAACTGGAACCACAGCGGCGACGGCTGGGTGGACATGGACGCGGCCATCATGCGCTCCAATGACACCTACTTTTACGACCTGGCTCATAAACTGGGCATCGACCGCCTGCACGACTACCTGGCCGAATTTGGCCTCGGTCAGAAGGTCTCCCTCGACATGTTCGAAGAGTCGGCCGGCTTGATGCCTTCCCAGGCCTGGAAACGTGCGACACGCCGTCAACCCTGGTTCCCGGGCGAAACCGTAATCCTTGGCATTGGCCAGGGTTACATGCAGGTCACGCCGTTGCAGCTCGCGCAGGCCACAGCGTTGATCGCCAACAAAGGTGTATGGAACCGGCCGCACTTGGCCAAGACCATCAATGGCGTGCCGCCGGTCGACGAAAACCCCATGCCCAATGTGGTTCTGAAAGATCCGCGTGATTGGGAGCAGGTCAACCACGGCATGCAACTGGTGATGCACGACCCGCGGGGTATCGCCCGTGCGGCGGCGCTTGGCGCCCAATACCGGATTGCTGGCAAAAGTGGTACCGCGCAGGTGGTGGCGATCAAGCAAGGTGAGCGCTACAACCGTAACAAGACCCTTGAGCGCCATCGTGATAACGCGCTGTTCGTTGGCTTCGCGCCGGCTGAACACCCGAAAATCGTGATCTCGGTGATGATTGAGAACGGCGAGGCCGGTGGCCGCGTGGCAGGTCCCGTGGTGCGGCAAATCATGGACGCCTGGCTGCTCGACCAGGAAGGCCACCTGAAGCCGCAGTATGCGACGCCCGCCAAAGCGCCAGGTGACCCGCACGTTTAAGTCAGGCTTTCCACTCACCCCATTGTTCCAGGCTTTCATAAGCCAGCCAGGGCACGTCATGGGCTGTCCAGATGTGCGAGGTGGGCCGGACACCCGGATCATCATCCAGTGTCGCCACCCGCACGATCACATGGGGCTGATGCCCGCGCTCTGCCACCAGATGTGAGCCGCAGCGCGAGCAGAAATGCCTGAGTTTGCCCGGCGATGACTCAAACGCCGACAACAGGTCTTCACCCTGCGTCCAGCGAAAGTGCTCGCGCATCACCCCGGCCGTGCTCACAAATGCGGCGGCATGCACCTTGCGGCAGCTGTCGCAATGGCAGTGGCTGATGGGCATATCCAGGCTGTCAATTTGATAGCGCACCGCTTTGCAGAAGCAACTTCCATTCAATGGGTCAGTCATAAACGTAGTGTCGGATCAAGGATAGGGTCGTCATCATTGCGCACAATCCAAGGTTGCGCATTGGTCGATGTCGCCTACTGTCAATGGAGGAGGTGACTTATGCATGTATTAGATCGCATCGAACGAAAGGTCCTGCTCAACGCTTCACGCAAACAGGTCTGGGAAGCACTCACCGATGCTGAGCAATTCGGTAGCTGGTTCGGCATTGCCCTCAAGGGTAAAACCTTTGCTGCTGGGGAAACCATCGAGGCGCCGATAACCTACCCCGGCTACGAACATGTGGTGTGGAAGGCCAGGATCGAACGCGTCCTGCCACAAACGCTGTTCTCTTTCCGCTGGCATCCCTACGCGGTGGAGAAGGACGTGGACTACGACAAGGAAACACCGACCCTGGTCGAATTCACCCTCGAAGATCGTGCGCCCGGCATCCTGCTACGGGTAGTCGAATCAGGCTTCGATGCGGTGCCCGAGGCCCGACGCCAGAAAGCGTTCAAGATGAATTCCCGTGGCTGGGATGAGCAAATGAGCAACATCGAAACCTATCTCGGCCAGGCCCGTCGGGCTTGACCCAAACGGGCATCTCTAGGATGCCCGTCTTCGTTACTGTCAGCCTTCTTGAACCGTGGTGCCGGGTGACTAGAAATCCACCGTCGCCGACAACTTGGCCACCCGCGGATCGCCCTGGGTCAGATAGCCCCCCAACGCTGACTCCCAGTACTTGGTATTCGCCACGTTTTCCACGGTAGCGCCCACTGTCACATCGCGCTGAGCCACTTTGAAGTTGTAGCGAGCACCCACATCGAAGCGGTTCCAGGTCGGCAGGCTCAGGTTGTTTGCCGCATCGGCGTACTGGCCGCCGGTGCGTAACATGCGGCCGTTTACGCTCACGCCTTGCAGGCCGGGCACATCCCAGTCCACACCGGCGTTGAGTTGGAACGTCGGCACACCGATAGCACGGTTGCCGTCGTTGGCGCCGTTTTGCGTGCCGTTGACTTCAGTGTGAATAACCGTCGCGCCGCCCAGCAGGCGCAGGCCGTCGACCGGCTCACCGAAGACGCTCAGTTCTACGCCCTTGTTGACTTGCTCGCCCTGGAACACGAAGGTCGCACTTTGATCTGCGTTCAGTTGGGAGTAACCCTGAGTCGGTTGCTCGATTCGGTAGACACCCAAAGTCGCCCCATAGGCGCCCATATCCAGCTTGACGCCGGCCTCGGTCTGTTTCGAACGAGCCGGTGCAAAGGTCTGGTTGGCGTTGGTCACGGTGGCGCTGCCAAACGTGGTTGGCGCGGTTGGCCCTGAAGCCAGGCCTTCGATGTGGTTGGCGTAAAACGACACGTGGTCCCAGGGTTTGAATACCAGGCCATACACCGGCGTTGTGATGCCTTTGGCGTAGTTGGCGGTGCGCGTGCCTGTACCTTACGCATAGCCCTGAACCACCAGTTCCTGACGGCGCAGACCGGCAGTGAACAGCAGGCGGTCATCCATGAAACCAACGGTGTCTGACACCGCCGCGCTGCGGGCGAATGTCTTGGCAGTGATACCTGGATTGTTCAGGTCGCTGCCGGCGTTATAACCGCCCTTGGCGGGTGCGGCCACCTCGACAGGGTTGTACAGGTTGGTCGCCTGGGTGCCGGAGGCAAAGTCAAAGGCGTTGCGTGCCTGGGTCCAGATGCCAGTCAGGCCCAGGTTCAATTGGTGGCTGACCGATCCTGTCTGGAACTTGCCGTTCAGGCCGGCCATCAGGCTGGTGTTGTCTTCCTGGTGAGCAATGTTCGAGCCGCTGACGGTGGCATTACCCAATGCGTCTTTCAGGGTGACCGACGAGTAACGCCCGATCTCGTTGGTGTGCTTGGCGCCGCCAGCGATATAGGCGCTCCAGTGGTCGTTGAGGTCGTACTCGCCGCGCAGCATGCCGAAGGTGTCCTCGAGGCTGGTGGTGCCCCAGTTCGGCGCGTAGTTGGTAGCGGCGGATGGGGCGTTGGGGAGATGGGTCAGCCCACTGCCCAGCAACACCGTATTGCGGCCGCCGTTGACCTGTTGCTTCTGATAAACAAAGTCACCCGACAAACGCAGTGCATCACCGCGGTAATCGAGGCCGACGGAGAACAGCTTCGAACGCTGGTTCTCATCGTCGACCGCAGTATCGCCTTCACGCTGGGAAAGGTTCACCCGCGCACCAAAGCGGTTGTCCTCGCCAAAACGCTGTCCGATGTCGAGGTGCTCGCCAACTCGCCCATCGCTGCTGATATCCGTGCTGAAACGGCGCAGCGGCACCTCATCGGCGCGCTTGGGTTGCAGGTTTACGCCGCCGCCAATGCCCGAGCCGCCGGGCGTTACACCGTTGATAAAAGCGTTGGGGCCCTTGAACACTTCAACCCGTTCCAGGGCGTCGGTGGACATGATCTGGCGCGGCAGGATGCCGTACAAACCGTTGAACGAAATGTCGTCGCCATTGAGTGGCAAGCCGCGAATCACGAAGGCCTGGGCCTGGTTGGCATAGCCCGATGCCTGGCGCACGGAGGCGTCGTTGAGCAACACATCGCCGACGGTTTGCGCCTGCTGGTCGCGGATCAATTTTTCGGTGTAGGAGGACATGCTGAAGGGCACATCCATGATGTCCTGGTTACCCAGAACTCCCAATTGGCCACCGCGTGCAACCTGACCGCCAGCGTAAACCGGGGGCAGGGCATTCGGCGCGGGCGCATCGGCATCGATGCGGGTGGCGCCCAATTCCAGTGGCTTGCTATCCGAACGGTTGTCCGCATCCTGTAGGGGGGTTGCAGCATGAGCTGCGAGGCTCAGGGAGCAGCAAAGGGCGAGCAGGGTCGGGCGAAACGGTAAAGAAGGTCGGCTGCAGGTGGGCATGGTCGATCCTGACGGCTAACCGTCAATGTGAGGAAAAGGGCAACAGCGTTGCGCTTCCTCGCTGCGCGGATACGACTCCGGCGCGAATGATAGTGATTGTTATTAATGTTCTGCAACAAATTTGTGGGATTGCAGTCTGCGTGCGCGTTAACGTGCCGCGTTTGGCCGGATGCCGAGTAGAATCACGCCCTGAAAGCGATTCCTGAGGTGCGGTACGGTGGATTTACAGCAGGGTTTTGTCCTGACCCGGCATTGGCGCGACACCCCGGCGGGCACGGAGGTCAGTTTCTGGCTGGCCACGGATCTCGGGCCGCAGTGTATCCGCCTACCCATGCAAACCTCGGTCATGTTTATCCCCGAGGCCCATCGCAAGCATCTGGATTGGCTGCTCAAGGACGAGCGCGATATCGAACTGCGCCCGTTGCAACTGTGTGACTTCCATCATCGCCAGGTCCTGGGCCTCTACACCCGCCAACACCGCCAAATGATGGACCTGGAAAAACGCCTGCGTGCCGCGGGCGTTGATGTGTACGAAGGCGACGTGCGGCCGCCCGAGCGCTACATGATGGAGCGTTTCATCACCGCACCGGTATGGTTCGGTGGCACACCGGACGCCGATGGCACGGTACTCGACGCCCAGATGAAACCTGCGCCCGACTACCGCCCGCCGCTGAAACTGGTGTCCCTGGACATCGAGACCACCGCCCAAGGCGACCTGTATTCCATTGCCCTCGAAGGCTGCGGCGAGCGCCAGGTCTACATGCTCGGTCCGCCGAACAAGACCGACGCCGTCGACTTCAAACTCGACTACTGCGACACCCGCGCCCAATTGCTCGAACGCCTCAACGTGTGGCTCGCCGCCCATGACCCCGACGCGATCATCGGCTGGAATGTGGTGCAGTTCGACCTGCGTGTACTCCATGAACATGCCCAGCGCCTCAATGTGCCATTGCTGCTCGGCCGTGGAGGTGAAGCCATGGCCTGGCGTGAGCATGGCAGCCGCAATCACTATTTTGCTGCAGCAGCGGGGCGCCTGATTATCGACGGCATCGAAGCCCTGCGTTCGGCCACCTGGAGTTTCGAGTCCTTCAGCCTGGAAAACGTCGCACAAACCCTGCTTGGCGAAGGCAAGGATATCTCCACGCCGTACCAACGCATGGATGAGATCAACCGCATGTTCGCCGAGGACAAGCCCGCGCTGGCACGCTACAACCTCAAGGACTGCGAGCTGGTCACGCGGATTTTCGAGAAGACCGAGCTGCTCAAGTTCCTGCTGGAACGGGCCAGCGTCACCGGGTTGCCGGCCGACCGCAACGGCGGCTCCGTCGCCGCGTTCACCCATCTGTACATGCCGTTGATGCACCGCCAGGGCTTTGTCGCGCCGAACCTGGGCGACAAACCACCGCAGGCCAGCCCTGGCGGGTTTGTCATGGACTCGCGGCCCGGCCTCTACGAGTCGGTGCTGGTGCTGGATTACAAAAGCCTCTACCCGTCAATTATCCGCAGCTTCCTGATCGACCCGGTCGGTCTGATCGAAGGCCTCAAGCACCCCGACGACAGCGAGTCGGTGGAAGGTTTTCGCGGTGCGCGTTTTTCGCGTAGCCGGCACTGCTTGCCGTCCATCGTCGCACGCGTTTCCGAAGGGCGCGAAGTGGCTAAGCGCGAACACAACGCGCCACTGTCCCAAGCCCTGAAAATCATCATGAACGCCTTCTATGGTGTGCTCGGGTCCAGCGGCTGTCGGTTCTTCGACACCCGGTTGGCGTCGTCAATCACCCTGCGTGGCCACCAGATCATGCGCCAGACACGTGAGTTGGTTGAGACCAAGGGCTATGAGGTGATCTACGGCGATACCGACTCCACGTTCGTGTGGCTTGGCGGCGCTCATTCCCAAGAGGACGCCAGCCGCATCGGCCAGGAATTAGTGCAGTACGTCAATGCCTGGTGGCGTGCGCACTTGCTCAATGAGTTCGGCCTGCAAAGCGCCCTGGAACTGCAATACGAAACCCATTTCAGCCGCTTCCTCATGCCGACCATTCGCGGTGCGGAGGAGGGCAGCAAAAAGCGTTACGCCGGCTTGGTCGTGCGCGCCGATGGCAGCGAAGACATGATCTACAAAGGCCTGGAAACCGTGCGCAGTGACTGGTCGCCCCTGGCCCGGCAATTCCAGCAGGAACTCTACCAGCGCATCTTCCATCGTCAGCCTCACCAAGACTACGTGCGCGACTACGTGCGTCGAACCTTGAGCGGCGAACTCGACGACCTGCTGATCTACCGCAAGCGCCTGCGGCGTCAGCTGGATGACTACGAACGTAACGTCCCGCCCCATGTGCGTGCTGCGCGTCTGGCGGATGAATACAACGACCGCCTCGGGCGCCCACGTCAATACCAGCGCGGTGGCTGGATCCGTTATGTGATCAGCGTCAACGGCCCGGAACCGCTGGAGGTGCGGCAGGCGCCGATCGACTACGACCACTACGTTACGAGGCAATTGCAGCCGGTTGCCGATGCGATCCTGCCGTTCGTAAATGATGATTTCGGCACCTTGGTCGGCGGGCAAATGGGCCTGTTCTAAATCGCTTGCCTGGAGACGGTGAGAGCCTGCACTCTTGACCTCTGAACACCCCTCGGACGGCGCACCTTTCCATGACCCAGATCACGCTGACCGGCACTACGGTCGAACTCCAACCCCTGCAACGTGAACATGCGGCTGCGCTGGTCGAAGCTGCCGCCGACGGCGAGCTTTGGAACCTCAACGTCACCAACGTGCCCGGCCCCGAAACGGTCGGCAAGTACCTAGACCTCGCCCTGGCCGGGCGTGCGGCCGGCACCATGATCCCGTTTGCCATCGTGCGTCGCGACGGCGGCCAGGTGGTCGGCAGTACACGCTTCTGGAAGGTTGACCGGGTGAACCGCAAGCTCGAGATCGGCCATACCTTTTTGGCGCAATCGACGCAAAAAACCGCGGTCAACACCGAATCCAAATTGTTGCTGCTGACCTACGCCTTCGACGTGCTGGAGTGTGTGCGGGTGCAGTTCACCACCGATGAACTCAACGAAAAATCCCGTGCCGCCATCCTGCGTCTGGGGGCCGTGCAAGAAGGCATCGTGCGTCACGAACGCATCATGCCCGACGGGCGCAAGCGCAACTCGGTGCGCTTCAGCATCATCGATTCGGAATGGCCGCAGGTGAAGGCCAATTTGCAGGCCAAGCTGCTGCGATAAGGAGGAAACGCGCATGTACACGCTCTACGGCATTGATGAGTCCGGCTCCTGCATGATCGAAATTGCCCTGCAGCGTTGCGCAGTGCCGTGGCGCCGCATCGACGCCAGCTCCTGGGAACACAGCGAGGGCAGCGAAGCCCTCGCACGGATTAACCCGCTCAAACAGATACCGACCCTGGTCACCCCCGATGGGCAGGTGCTGACCGAAAGCGCCGCTATCCTGATCCACCTGGGCCTGGAATTTCCCGCTTCCCAGCTGCTGGCCGGCAACCGCGCGCAGATCCTGCGTGGCCTGGTGTACATCGCCGCCAATTGCTACTCGGCAATCGGCATCATCGACTACCCGCAGCGCTGGCTGGGGGATGCGGATGACGCGGTGCAGGCGCAATTGATCAGCGGTACGCGCCGTTATCTGCATCATGCGTGGGTGGTGTTCGCCGAGCAGTTTGCCGACCAGTTGTTCGCCCCGAGCGCGTTGCCGAATGCGCTCGGCATCATGGCCGCCGCGGTGTCGCGTTGGGACGAGGCGCGCGAGGTGTTGGGCAACTTGGCGCCAGGCTTTGCCCAGACACTGGCCCATGTGGATAGCGACCCGGTCGTGGCGCCCGTCTTTGCGCGACATTGGCCGGACTGGGACGTCTCGTAATGTTTCTGCAATCAGAAGAAACAATGACCGTTACCCCCACGCGGCCCCTTGCGTCGCGGGCGTCCTGACCTACGCTTCTTAACGTGGTGTAGGAATCATCCTTGAATTTGACTGTCGCAGACATGAAACTCAAGAACCCTGCATGGAATTCAAAGGAGGTGCGCATGCTCATCCGGTCGCTGACCCTGGCTACCTTGATGGCTTTTACGGGGCCGCTGTTGGCCGCGGATGATATCAACCCGCTCAAACAGGACTTGGGCAAGTCCCGTCCGTTGGTGGTGGTGGAGTTGGATTCCGGCAACGAAACGTTGGCCACCCTCAAGAAACAGCTGGACGAGCCTGCCAACAAGCAGTCCTTTGAAGAGCGCAGCATGGTCTTCTACACCGTCAAGTTCGGCAGTATCGGTGCTGAAGGGGAGAAGTTCGCCAAGGACCCGAAGGACAACAAAAAGCTCACGCCGCCTGAAACCAACGCGTTGATCCGCGCCCTCAAGTTGGGTGCCGGCAGCGGCACCAAGGTGATTCTGGTGGGTAAGGACGGCGAGAAGAAAGTCGAGAAAACCGTGCCACCGGATACCCTCGATCTGAAGGCGTTTTTCAGCGCCATCGACCAGATGCCCCAGGCCGAAAAAGACTTGGCCGCGCCTGCCGAACCGGAGCCTGCCGCCCCTGCTCCAGCCAAGGGTGCCAAAGCTGCCAAGCCGGCAAAACCCGGCAGCAAGCCTGCCGCGCAACCACTCGATGATTGAACACACCTAACCCCTGTGGGAGCGGGCTTGCCGGCTCCCACAGTTGTTTTGCGGCGGTTTCAGGTTTTTGGGGCTTTACGCACCGGGAACGGAAAGTAGAAAAACCGCAAGAACGCCACCCGCTTGATCACTTCGCCGATCAGCAACGGCACGACCACCGCCACCACCAGGCCCAGGCAAGCGGCCAGGAGGGGGTGCAGACCCAGGCGCTCCATCAGGTCGACGGTCTTGTGCTGGATTTCACCATGGAAGATCAACAGGATCAGGGTCGATTGGCCGATATACGTCATCGCCCGCGTGATCACGGCCGACACCATCAGTACCCGCGCGAATGCCCAGCACGCGTACACGCCAATCACCGCCAGCAGGCTGGTCCACAACCAGTGGTCGTAGCGCCGTTGTGCCAGGTCCATGGTGGCGTGGCTGTAGAGGAACACGGCGGCAAACAACGCTACCGCAATCACCATCGTCAGCAGCGAGCCCTCATGCCTGCGCAGCCAGTCGCGCAACAGGTAGCCGTAGATGAAATAGGTGCTGCTGATCAAGGTGATCTCAAGGCTGAAGGGCAGGCCGGGCAGCGTCCAGGTGTGCCCGCCGACGGTCACCGGGATTTGCCAGAACCACGGCAATACCCAAATACCGATCAGCAATTGCGCCACTATCAGCAGGCAGCTCACCGGCAGTGGCAGTTTCAGACGCTGGATCAGTCGCAGGATCAACCAACTGAACAGAATCGCCACCCAGAAATGCGGCAGAAACCACAGGGCTTGCCACGGAATGGTGTCCACCGAGGCGTACAGCACACCGCCGATATCCGGCAGCAGCGGTTGCCCGCGCAACACCGCGCGTACGATCACGTACACCAGCATGGTGAAGAAAAATGGCTTGAGCAGGCCGTCGGCCTTGCGTATCGCCATTTCCACAAACGGTTGTTCGGGCTTGAAGAACACCCCGGACAAGAAAAAGAACAACGGCAATATGAACGAGGCAATGATCGGATACTGCAGGTCCGGCGAGTTAGCGACAAACCAGCTGTGGCCATACACGATCATCAGGATGCCGATGCCTTTGGCAATATCCATCTGTATCCAACGATGTTTCACGTGACCACCCCCAAACGCTCATTCATGCCTTGCGCCATGGCTTTAGCCACAGCCCCATACTCAACAACACCACGGCGCCGGCCAGGGTGCTCAGACCCAGTTGCAGCCACACGCCTTGAATTCGAAACAACCCCAGCGCCGCCAGGCCCATCAACCCTGCGCTGAGCAGCCATTGCCGCGCCCAGGGCAGGGCGCCGAGCAACGACTGGCGCTGCATCAGCAGCAATGCGGTGCAAATCACACCTGCCAATGCGGCCAATGGAATACCCGCCAGGCCAAACACGAAGGGCAGGGCCCCGAGCAACAGCATATTGACCAGGCTACCGAGTAACTCGCAACGCAACGGCTGGCGTGTATCGCCGGCGGCATAGGCATACCGCGCCAGTAGCGCGTTCCACGCGCCAAATACCAGCGGCACGGCAAACCAGGCCAGCAGCAGGGGCAAGGGCGAGTCGGCCGATTGCTTGGGCAGCAACAACGCCACCAGGCTGGGGGCTGCGGCCACCAGGCCGACGCCGGCCGGCAACGTGAGCACGCTGGCGGTTTCCAGGCCGCGTTTGAGCAAGGCCAGGCGCTCATCGCCCTGGCGTCGGCTCATCATGCCCAGCAACACTTGGTTGAGGCTCATCAGCGCAATCAGCGGCAGGTTCATCAGTTTGCGGGCGAGGTTGACCCAGGTGACGGCGCCTTCGCCGAGCAACGACGCCACCAGGCGTTCGATCAACGCCAACCCCTGGCTGGCACCATTGCTGAGCAGCAGCGGCCCGATGCGTTGGCCGAGCTCGCGCAACGGCGTGAACGCCAACTGCCAGTGCCACGGCCGCCAGCCCTGACGCCAGATCGACGGCAGCAGTGCCAGTGGCATCAACAGGCTGCCGGCCAGGCACGCCAGCGCGAGGGCGTGCGGTTGCGTCGCGGTGCCCGCCAGGGCGAGGTATGTCACCGGCGGCAGGTTGAACAGCAGTGAACCCAGGCCCGCCAGCACAAATCGCTCACTGGCCTGCAACGGAATACTGAACAGCGCATGCAGCATCAACCCCGGCACGCACCAGGCCACGATCTGCAGGTTGCTGGCGGCAAGCGTGGTTGCGCTGGCCGCCAGACCCGGCCCCAGTAACTGCACCAGCCACGGCGCCAACAGTGTGAGCAACAGGCTGGTGACCAGCGCGATCAGCACCAGTGCCGGGAACAGCACCGCCAGCCAATCCAGGCGTTCAGCGTCCTTGCGTTGCAGGTACAGCGGCAGCGCGGCGGCGCTCAATACGCCACCGGCCAGCGACATGCGCAACGCCTCAGGCAAAAACAGCGCGATCAGGAACGCGTCGCTGCGTTCGCCCGCGCCCCAGGCGGCCACCAGCAACCACTCGCGGGCAAACCCAAGGCACAGGCCAAGCAAGGTCGCAAGCGTCAGCCAGACGGCAGAACCGAGCATGGCTAAGGCCGCGCGCCGTCAAGGATCGGTTTGCGATACACCACGGTCTTGAGCTGTGGCAGGCGTGCCGGAAACAGTCGGCGTGCCTCCAGCACGTTGAGGCCCACCATCAGCCAGAACAGCGCCACCATCACCACCGCGAAGCTGAAGTAGTGGTCAAACAAACCGCTGACCAGCGCCGAGAGAATCCCGGCCGTGCTGCCCAGCCACAACGCGTTGTCCTTGGTCAGGCGAATAGGGCCTTTTTCCGGGCGCGCCTCACGCCACCAGCGCACGGTGACGGCGACAAACAGCAGCATGCCGACAATGCCGATCTTGTAGATGAGGTTCAGCCACAGGTTGGAGATCCCCAGCAACAAAGTGCCCGGCACCGGAGGGTCGACCTTGAAGCCAATGCCGAACGGATACGCCGCCACCGCCTGCGGGAACATGCGGTATTCATCGACGCGCACTTCGGTACTGGCGTTGCTCGAGGAAAAAATCGTCGCCAGGCGATCCTGCAACGGTGGGTAAGCGATCACCAGTGCCACCGTCAGGGCGGCGCCGATCATCAACAGGCGCCCGGTGTACGGCACGCGGCGCGTCGCCATCCACATCAGCACCAGCGCCAGGCTGACCATCGCGCCACGGCTACTGGCCAGCAGCAAGGCCGCAGCGCCCAGGCACGCCACGCCCAGGCCCAGCGCGCGTTTCCAGCCTTGTTCGGTCATGCCGTAGCAGAACGCCAGGGGCAGCAGCAGCGCCATGATCCCGCCGATGGCATTCGGGTGCATCCACGGCGAGCCCATCCGCGATGCCATCGCCTCCAGGCCGAATTTCAACATGTCGAAGTTGCCGTAATTGAACACCGCCAGGATCGGCGCAATGCCCGCTCCCGAGCGGGTACGCACAAACACTGCAATCGACAGCACCAGCATCGCCAGCGTGCCCAGCAGCAGGGCGATGACCAGCGATTCGCGCTGCTTGTAGCCGGTCAGCAACTTGGCGCAGAGGAACACGCCCGAGAGGTTCAGCAACCAGCGCAGCCAGTTGGCCGTGCCGCTGGTGTCGGCGTGGATGCTGACCTGGCCGACGATAAACGGGAACACGCTGAACAGCATCAGCCACAACAGTGCCTGGTCGGTGGGGCGCCGTGACAGCCTGGGTGTCTCAGGCACGCGCGACAGAAAACTGTGCCACACCACCGCGCCCCAGGTCAGCGCGAGGACGGCTTCGCTCACCGTACTGCGAATGCCCAGGTTGAGGGTCGAATACGGCATAAAGGTCGCGACCCCGGCGAACAGCAACAAACCCCAGAACGGGAAGCGCAGGATGGTGACCGCCGCCGCCAGGCCGATCACGGCGAGGAACGCTTTGGCTGGCGACAGCATCAACGCGAGTGCGCCAAACAGCAGGCCGAAGAGGATGGCGACGAGGCTTGCCAGGGAGAGTCTCATTTCAATTCCTCGATCAGTTCGGCCAGGCGTCGACTGTAAGCCTGGTGGTTGAAACGTTGTGCCCACAGCTTGCGTTGTTCGGGGGAATCTTCGGTGGCACGACTCACCAGTTCGACCATCAATTGCACCAGCGCGGGGCCGTCGCTGGGCGAAAAGCGCGGGGCCGAAGGCGGCGTGATCTCATCCAGCGACGTGCCGCTGGCCACCGCTACCGGTGTGCCGACACTGAGGGCTTCAATCACCGGCAAGCCAAAACCTTCGGCATAGGACGGCTGCCACAGGCGCGACGCCTTGCGGTACAGCCCATGCAGTTGCGCATCTGACACCCCGCTCAGGGCGCGAATACCCGGCAGGCTGCGCTGGGCTTCGGGCAGGTGATCGAGGCTGCCTACCAGCACCAGCTCGGGTACGCGAGGAGACAGGCGCCGCGCCTGTTGCCAGGCGTCGACCAGAAACGGCACGTTCTTGCGCAACTCGCGGGTGCCGACCAGCAGCCAGTAATGTTCCGGCAACTGGCGTGCCAACAGGTCCGCAGCCAGGTCGACAAAACCCTCCACTTGATTGGGCAATACGCGAATTTTGCCCGCCGCCTTGGGGAACAGCCGCGCGGTTTCATCGGCGCTGTACTGCGAGGGCGTCCACACCCGATCGGCGCTGCGCACCGCATAGGCGATCGAGAGTCGATCGCTGGTCTTGTAGATCAGTGCCTTCAAACGGTTGGCGTGGTAGTTGTTCAGGGTGATCTGGAACAGGTCATGCAACAGCACCACGGTGCGCAGACCCTTCGGCTTGGGAGGCAGCGGCAGGCCCATATTGAACGTGCTGATGTACAGGTCGATGTGCTGCTCACGCAACGCGCGTGGCAGAAAACCAGCCTCGAAGCGCAGGCGATTCTGCGGCTGGTGCATGGCTGTCTTCGCGCAGCCCCACGCCGGGCAGTGGGCCTGCAGGCGGGTTTCATCGCCCAGCGGGGCCACCGTAAACCGTTCCAGCTCGACATCCGGCAGCGCGCGCAGGGCATTTTCCAGCGCGTACACCTGGCGACTGATCCCGGATTGCGGCGAGGTGCCGACGGTGCGGTAATCCAGGCCTATACGCATGCGGGTGCCTTTTGGCTTAGCGGCGACAGGCTTGCGTACACCTGCTCCAGTTGGCTGGCGGCGACGCTCCAGTCATGGGCCCGGCGCACATACGCGCGGCCCGCTTCACCCATCGGCGTGGCGGCGTCGGGAGATTGCAGCAGGCGCACCACCGCGTCCGCCAGGCTGTCGGCGGTTTGCCCGCCGAGGTAATCCAGGCCCTCCACCAGATCCAGGCCCGACACGCCTTGTTCGGTGCTCGCCAACGGCAACCCGGCGGCCAGCGCTTCCAGCACTTTCAATTTGGAACCGCCGCCATGGCGCAAGGGCGCCAGAAACACCGAACAGCTCGACTGCAGGCTCAACAGGTTCGGCACAAACCCTTGCCACTCAATGCGCGGGTCCTTCCAGCGTTCACGCCAGCTGTCGGGCATGCCGAAACCGCACACACTCATGCGCGCATCCGGGCAGCGTTCCCAGACCTTGGGCAGGATTTCATCCAGGGCCCATTCGATGGCGTCCACATTGGGCGCGTATTCATAGTTGCCGAGGAACAACACGCGGCGCGTCGATGGGTCGGGGTGAGCCGCAGCAAAGTGATCACAGTCCACGCCGTTGACCACCACCGGCACCGGTTTGCCGGCAATCCTGGCCAGCACCTGTGCATCGCTTTCGGTGACCGCCACCACCTGCGCTGCCTGGCGCATCACGCGGTGTTCCCAGCGCGCGTAGCGCCATTGATCGTAGCGAATGAACGGCAGCGCCCAGCGCGGCAGGCGATCGTAAGTGGCCGCGCCCAGCGCCGACTCAACGTTGTGTTCTGTCAGCACGAAAGGCTGGGATGTGCGTGCCAGGGCGTCTTCATAGGGCTGGAAGGCGTAGGTGTGCTCGATCTGCACCACGTCCCAGTGCTCTTTGAGCAATTGATTGAAGGTGTCTTGCAGCGCGCCCGACAAACCATTCACGCTGGCCAGCAGCGGGTAGGGCGCAAACAGCCCGGCCATCAGGGTTTTCACGCTGCGCAGCGGGCGGCGTGGCAGTACGATCAGTTGCTCCAGGAACGCTTCGAGTACGTGGCGGTCGGTCAGCGACACCGGGTGCTTGTCATGCAGCAGCAAGGTGATCCGATGCCCACGTGCAGCCAGGCTGCGCAGCAGGTGGAACTGGCGCGTCTTGCCGCCGCTTGTGGCGGGCCAGGGCGAGTAGGGCAGGATCCATAAAATGCGCATGGCGGGCTTTAATCCCATAACAGAATTTGCAGGTTCGACTTGACCGCAACGGTCAGCCCATTTGTGCCACTCACCGGCGTTTGCGTGCCGCGCAACGGGTCGTACAGGGTGGCGCTGGTGAGGTTGGGCAAGTGCGCGTTACCGCCTTGGGCCGACCAGAAAAACCATAGTTTGTGACCGTCGGCGCGGGTCCAGCCGATGCTGAACAGGCCGTCGGGCAATTGGTCGGCAGTGGGCGGGTCGCCGGGGGTGAGTTGTGGCCCACTCACGTCGAGGAAATTCTTCAAGGCGGTGTAGACCGGCTTGGGGTTGGCGTCGATGTCGAGTAAGCCATAAGACTGGTCGCGCACGCTGGCGCGTTGATCCAGGTCGC
This sequence comes from Pseudomonas sp. AP19, assembly GCF_001728855.1. Taxonomy (NCBI): domain Bacteria; kingdom Pseudomonadati; phylum Pseudomonadota; class Gammaproteobacteria; order Pseudomonadales; family Pseudomonadaceae; genus Pseudomonas; species Pseudomonas sp. AP19. The sequence continues at coordinate 16,697 of NZ_LXJP01000030.1, forward strand.
TCAGGGTGAACAGGAAGATCTTGTCGAAATCCATCGCGCTCATCAGCGCTACCCGGCGCACCACGTAATCGGCCTGGCCCTGCAAGGTTATGAGGTCCTGGGCTTCTTTCGGCCCAGGGTAGTTCGACCAGCCCCATTCGGTGCTCCACAGGGTTTTTACACCGCTGGCGCGCAGGGTCTGGTTGAGCGCGGTGGTCTTGGCGATAAAGTCCAGGTTCGCCGGGTCGTTGCCTTCGGGCAACTGGGTGTAGGGGTGATAGGAAATCACCGTGTTCAAGCCGGTCACACCCAGTGCGCCGAGGGCGGCGAGCATGGTTTGGCCGTTGGGCATTTCGCTGAAGAACGCCATGCCGGCAGCCACCACGGGTTTGTTGGCATCCACAGTGCGCAATGCAGCAGCGGTGGCGGTCAACAGGCTGGCGTAGCCTGCCGGGTCAGCTGCCGGGCGCCAAAACCCGAGCAGGTTGGGCTCATTCCAGACTTGCCAGGCATCCACGCTGGGGTAGCGTTGCGAGAGCAGTGCCATGCGGTTGGCGAAGACGTTCGGGTCCTTGGGCGGATACTGGTCCTGATACGGCGCGCCGGCCGGTGCGGTGGTGATGAAGGGCGCCGAGCCCACCAGGTAGAACACCGATTTGAGCTGATTGTCTTGCAGCTTGCCCACCAACTGATCAAGGGTTGCGATCTGATACTGGCCTGCGGCGGGTTCCAATTGATCCCAATGCAAATCCAGGCGTACCCATTGCAGGCCCAAGGCCTTGAGGCGGTCGATCTGCAACTGATACAGCGTGGGGCTGAACCACAGGAACTGCGCGTTCACGCCCAGGAAGTCCTTCCACACCACCACTTTGTTGCCCTTGAGTACATGGTTCTCGGCGTCAGCCTGGCGCCCCCACATGAAGGCCGTCAGGCCGAGCGCGGCAATCACCGCAAGGGTGGCGAGATAAGTCCGTTTACGCACCATAAGGGGCTCCTGCAATCGCCTGCTCGAAGAGTTGCTTGAACTGCTCTGCGGTCAACGGCCACAGGCGGTCACGGCCGATTTGCGCGGCGCGTTCGGCCCAGTCGCGCGCCAATGTCGGTGTGCGCGCCAGGCGCAAGAGTTGTTCACTCAACGCGGTCACATCGCCTTGGGGATAGATCGCGCCATTGCCACTGGCGACCTCTTCGGCAAACGCCCGCGCATCCGAGGTGATTGCCCCGCGCCCACAGGCGGCGGCCCAGGACAGCGCGCCACTGGTGCCGCGTTGGCGCCCCAGCAGGCCGAGCTTCTTCGATTCGCGGTACGGCAGCACCATCACGTGGTGTGCCTGGATGGTTTGGGCAATCTCGCTGGCCGGCAAGTTCAGCCGCCAGTCGATGGCGCCCGCCAGGCCGAGTTCGGCAATCTGGCTGTTCAACTGTTCCAGGTAGTTGCCGCCTGCGCCAAACGCCATTTCGGCGGCCGTGCCACCGGCCAGGGTCAGGCGCACACGGTCACGCAATTCGGGGGCTTGCTTGAACACATCGGCGAGGGCCTGCAACAGGTCTTCAATGCCTTTGCCACGGTAGATAAAACCGAAATACAGCAGGTGTAAGGTGTCCAGCGGCGGTAAGGGCGCCGGTGCAATCGCCAGGTTGGCGTGGTTGATAACCGCCACTTTGCCGGTCGGCAGGTGCATGCGCTGGCTCAGGCAATCAGCGCCGAGGCGGGTCAGGGTAATCAGCCGCGTCAGGCCTTGGGCGACATGGCGCTCTTCGCGCAAGGTGAGCGGGTCGGCGAGCACCACGGCCGCCTGCGGCAATGGGCTGGGCAAATGTTGCAGCAGGTTCAGCGGGAAGGGCAGGTGCTCGCGCCGCCACACCATGCGTTCCGGGTCATGCACGGTGGCGGTCAGCGGTAGCCTGGGGTAAGCCTTGCGCAACTCGCGCAGGGCCAGAAACTCCCCAAGCCGGCCGCCACCCAGCTCAGCGTGGACCAGGTCCACGCTGTGCCAGTCGAACGCGGCGATGGCCTGTTTGATCGCTTCGCTAGTGCCTTCCACGCCACTCAACGGTGTCGCCACCGTCACGCCCAGCTGTTCCAATGCCGTCTTGAAATGGTTCGCGTAGTCGGCGATACCATTTTTTTCCGGAGGCAAAGGCGCAAGCAAGGCGATGTGCATCAGAACGCTCCCCGGTACTTGGCGATCGTTTTAAGCACCTTGGCCGGCACTTCGAATTTGCGTCGGTTGATGATGATGCCATCCACCTTGCCGAACGCCGTGTTGAGGATCGACAGGGCGTGTTCCACCACCGGCACCGTGCTTTTTTGCGCTTCTACCACCAGGGCGATCAAGTCGGCACGGCGCAGGTTGATAAACGCATCGCGGTTATCCAGCAGCGCCGAGGCATCCAGCAGCACCAGTTCGCCCGGTGCAGCAGGCTCCGCGCCGCCGACCCGCACGGCAATGCCGTTTTCCTGCAGCAATTGGCGCAGTTGCTCGACCACGAAGGTCACCCCTTCACCATGACGCGCCGAGGTCAGCCCCAGGGTCATGCCTCGCTCGGCAATACGGTCCAACTGCAGCAACCCGTACAGCCGGTAAATACTCGCATTGAACGCGTTGGTACTTTGCGCGGTGCTGGTGTCCAGCTCCGGCAACGTGGTCCACAGTGGCAGACCGAACTTGCGCTCCACCAGGCCGCCGTCATGAATACGCTGGTCCAACAGGTAGCACAGGTAAATCACCAGCAAACCGACGACGATGGCAAACGGAATCGCCAGTAGCAGCATCACCAGGGTTTTCGGAAAGATGCGACCCGGGTTCAGGGTGGCTTCTTCGATCACCGCAATATTGCTGATCTGGCTCTTGTCCAGTTCACGGTCGATGCGTGACTTTTCCAGGTTGTCCACGTACAGCGCGTAGTTGCGTTCGGTAGCGCTCAGCTCGCGTGCCAGACGCGCCAGTTCCGGTTCGATCTCCATGGCCTCTTTGCGTTGGGCTTCGAGGTTCACCAGTTGTTTTTGCTGCTGCACAAGTTGGGTGCGCAGCGCCAGGTTGTTGCTCGACTCGTCCAGCAGCACGCGCTGCAAGTGGATTTCCAGGGTGTTCGGCGCCCGGTTTTCGGAAGATTGCACCGTGTTGCTCTCACTGGCGACCTGGGCTTGCATCGCACGAATCGACGCATCCAGGGCTTTGACCGGCGGCGCGTTGTCGGTGTAGGTACGCATCATGTCGGCTTTTTCCAGCAGCTTCTGGTTCAGCAGGCGACGCAAATCCTGCTGCTGCGGGTTCAGCGCGATCTGGCGTACGGTGGTGACTTCCTTGGGTTGGGTTTTCAGTTGATCGCGTGTGCTCTGGAGCGCGCTGTCGGACGAGGCGATCAGGCGGCTGGTGTTGAAGGTCTCGCCGCGCAGCACGTTGATGCGTTCGGACAAGTCTTCCAGGCGATCAGTGATGCTCGCCGCGCCGATCTCATTCAAGTGCTTGAGGATCTGCTCCTTATAGCTCTTGATCTCGGTGGCGCTGGTGTTCACCTGACCTTCATAGAACGCGTACAGGCTCTTGCGACCCAGCGCCTGGGTGCGTTCGGTGATGTAGGTCTCGACCCAGTCTTTGACCACGGCCTGGGCAATTTCCGGGTCGCCCCACCTGAAGCTGATATCCATCACCGTGGAACCTGCGGCGTGGCTGACCTCGAAGTTTTTTTCCAGGCTCGCGGCCAGGCGTTCCACCGGCGTGGTTTTTTCCACAATGCCAACGGTTTCAAGTACCACGCGAATACCATCGAACACCGCACCCACGCCGGCCTTGACGTAGTACTTGGTGCGCTTCCAGAAGCCTTCAGGCGGCGGCGCGTTGTCGATCAGTTCCAGATAATGCTCGGCGACGGTGCGCACAATCGGGCGCCCGGTCAGCAAGCGTTCCTCGTCGACAATCGGGTCGCGCTGGGTGCTGGGCATCACCAGCGCCTGACGGTTGCTGATCTCGATCGGCAAGGTGGAATCACGCCCCGGCTTGACCAACAGGCGCGCGGTGGATTCGTACTTGGCCGGCAGCAAAAATGCACCCAGCAGAATGATCACCAGCGCCGCGATGGCGGCCAGTTTGAACTCTTGCCGGAAGATGAAGAACAGGCGCAGAAGATCACGAAAAGAACGGATCTCGATCATGGGATGTCGCTCCTTTAGTTACTGGAACTGCTGCTGGTTCGCGTGTAGTTGTAGCCAACCCCGATCGACTTGGTGAACGGGATCAGTTGGTTCAAGTAGGTGTCCACGCCTTGGATACGCTCGCCCACGTTGGATTTAGGTACGAACACCACATCCCCGCGTTGCAGGCGCACCGATTTACGCCCGTTGGGACCGGGTTTGAGGTATTGGCTGAAATCCAGGAAGTAGGCGTGATAGGCGCCCTGGGCATCTTCACGCAGCAGTGCAACCATGCTCGCATCGCCCGAGGGGTTCACCCCGCCGGCGCCGACAATGGCTTGCTCCAGGGTGTTGGCCGTGCCGATCTGCACTGCGGTCGGGTTGTTCACCGCGCCGCCGACGATCACCGAGTTACCCGGAGCCTGGTTGATGTTCACCGTCACCCGTGGCTCGCGGTACACCGGCGCCAGCTTGTTAGTCAGCTCGCTGGCCAGTTCCGAGGGTTGGCGACCGGCGACCTGGATCGGGCCCAGGAACGGGTAATTGATCTTGCCGTCCGTTTGCACCGTGTACAGCGTCAGCTCGTAAATCGTGCTGACGTTGAACGCGGACAAGGTCGGCATCTCCCCGGCATCACGCACGATACGCAGCTGGTCGCCGACGCGGATGCGTTCCACGGCCACTGGCAGCTGTGCGAGTTGGTCGAGGGCGCGCTTGCCGTCTTCGATGGTCTGGTCGTCCGGTGGGACGATGCGTGCGGGCGTATTGCAGGCGGCCAACGCCATCATGGCCAGGACGAGCAAGGTTCTTTTCATCAAGGGGGACTTCCTGTGGGTCATGATGCTCACCTCCAATAACCGGGGAACATGCTGATGCGCCGCTTGAGGGCGAGGGGGAGCCGGCGTTCCAACTGGCCCAGCCGATAGCCGAGCAGCTTGAACGCGCTGCGCACCAGTACTTCGGGTACGCGGTGCAATGCACCGGCTGCGCGCAAGGCCGCGATCTCAGCCAGTACATAGCGTTTACCTTCACCACCTGCATCGCCAAAGGCCTGGCGAATCCACGTCTCGCGACCGTAGAACACGCCAATGTCGAAGTAGCGGTGAAACTCATCCATGAGTCGGTAATCGTGGGAGTGATACACCCGCGCGGTGGCGGCGTAGCGCACTGTGTAGTCCTGGAGAAGCATGCGCGCAGCGACGTAGGCGTCTTCGCTGCCGATCACATCGACGGGAAAGCCGCCGACGGCCTGCAATGCGCTGCGTCGGTAGACGCAAAAAGAGTCGGAGCTGAAGCAGGTCTTGATGCCCAGCTCCGGCGCATCGGCCAGGCGCTTGCTGCGACTCTGGGCCGGGTAGTTGAAATGCCGCGACTGCGCGCCCAGCACACCGGCGCCGGGGTGTGGCAATTGCCGGCCGTACGCCACGCCGCTGCGCGGGTCTTGCTGCAATTCGTCAAGCAGGTTGGCGAAGGTCTCGGGGCTGTCGGGGATCGCGTCCTGAGTCATCATGATCAGCGCATCACCACCCACCTGTTCACTGGCCCAGCGGCGCGTGCCGCCGTGGTTGAAGTCCCGCGCGTCGATCACCTCGACCCGGGCGCCGAAGTCGCGAAACCGCGCCACGGTGTCATCGCTGGAGGCGCTGTCGACCACCAGCATTTCGTCCGGTTGCAGGGTCTGCATTTTCAGCGCAGGCAGCAGGCGCGCCAGGTGACTGGACGCGTTGCGGGTCGGGATGATCAACGAAGTACGCATGTCACTTTTTCACGTCAAGGGGCGCACGCCCGTAGATGTCGTCAAAGCGCACGATGTCGTCCTCGCCCAGGTACTCACCGCTTTGCACCTCAATCATCACCAGGTCGATGATGCCGGGGTTGGTCAAGCGGTGCTTGTGCCCGGCCGGGATGTAGGTGGACTCGTTGGCGTTGATCAGAAATTCGCGGTCGCCATTGGTGATCTGGGCGGCGCCGCTGACCACCACCCAGTGCTCGCTGCGGTGATGGTGCATTTGCAACGACAGCGATGCCTGGGGCTTGACCACGATGCGCTTGATCTTGAACCGGGTGCTTTCCTCCAGCACGGTGTAGGTGCCCCACGGCCGCGTGACGGTGCGGTGCAGGCTGTACGCGGGATGATTCTGACGCTTGAGTTCGGCGACGATAAAACGCACGTCCTGGCTGCGGTGGGCGTCGGCGATCAGCAGCGCATCGGGGGTGTCAACGATGATCAGGTCGCGCACGCCGACGGCGCCGAGTACGCGCTTGGGCGAGTCGATGTAGCAGTTGTGCACGTCATGCAAAATCGCTTCGCCATTGACCTGGTTGCCATGCGCGTCGCTGGGTGTGAGTTGGCGCAAGGCTTCCCAGGAACCGATGTCGCTCCAGCCGATGTCGCACGGCACGACGGCGACTTGCTTGGACTTCTCCATTAACGCGACGTCGATGGAGATATCCGGCGCGCTGCCGAATGCGTCGGGGTCCAGTTCACGCTGGCGCGAGGTTTTGTTTTGCAGGTCATGGCTGTGTTCCAGTGCCGCGTTGGCCGCGGTCAGCACATCGGGGGCATGGGCGGCGAGTTCGTCGACCAGGGTGCTGGCCTTGAAGCAGAACATGCCGGCATTCCACAGGTGCTTGCCGCCGTCGAGGTAGCCTTGCGCGGTGGCCAGGTCGGGTTTCTCGACAAAGCGTTTGACCTGGAAGCCGGTGCCCAGCGCATCGCCTTTTTCGATGTAGCCGAAGCCGGTTTCCGGGTGGTCGGGCTGGATGCCGAAGGTGACCAGGTAGCCGGCTTCGGCCAGGTCGCGGGCCTGGACCACCGCTTCGGCGAACGCGACTTCATTGAGAATCAAATGGTCGGCGGGCATTACCAGCAACTGCGCGTCGTCGCCAAAATGCGCCTGCACATGCAGGGCCGCCACTGCAATGGCCGCCGCCGTGTTGCGGCCGAACGGTTCCAGCAACAGGTCCAGGGGCAGGTGAGCCTTGTTGACTGCGCGGTAGTCATCCAGGGTGCGAAACAGCAGGTCGCGGTTGGTCACGGTCAGCACGCTTTCCACGCCGGGCAGTTTGGCCGCGCGCTGGAAAGTCTTTTGCAACAGGCTCTGGCCGTCACGCATGCGCATGAAGGGCTTGGGCATGTTCTGACGGGAAACCGGCCACAGCCGTGTGCCCGAGCCACCGGAAATAATGCAGGGAATTAATCCGTTGAGGGTATTCATCAATAGACTTCCTTGGTGGAGAGGACGGCCGGGATCGTCATGAAGACGATGTACAAGTCAAACCACACCGACCACTTGGAGATGTACTCCAGGTCGTACTCGACACGTTTCTGGATCTTGATCAGGGTATCGGTTTCACCCCGGTAGCCGTTGATCTGCGCCCAGCCGGTGATGCCCGGCTTGACCCGATGCCGCGAACTGTACTCGCTCACCGCGACTTCGAACGGAATACCGGCGGCCTTGGTCGCAGTGGCGTGGGGGCGCGGGCCGACCATGGACATATTGCCCAGCAGCACATTGAATAACTGCGGCAGCTCGTCAATGCTGGTCTTGCGAATGATGCGGCCCACACGGGTGATGCGCGGGTCTTGGCGAGTGGTCTGTTGCTCAGCGGTGAAGTCGCTCTGGTCGGTGAACATCGAGCGGAATTTGAACACGCGAATCTCGTTGTCGTTGTAGCCGAAGCGGTTCTGGCGAAACAGCACCGGGCCTTTGGAGTCGAGCTTGATGGCGATTGCCGTCAGCACCATCACCGGTGACAGCGCCACCAAGGCAATGCTGGCCAGCAGCAAATCTTCACAGCGCTTGATGAATGGCGACCAACCGCGCAGCGGCAACTGCGAGGTGTTGAACATCAAAATGCCGCCCACGTCGGTGATGCGGCTGTGGCCATAGCGCAAGGCCGCCATGTCGGGCACCAGCATCACGTTCACCGACATCTGGCGCAGGCGATTGACCAGCCCGTGGATGCGTTGCTCGGCGGCCCACGGCAAGCAGATCATCACTTGGTTGACCTGTTCGGCACGGATCAGCTTTTCCAGGTCACGGGTATTGCCCAGTAAGGGCAGACGACTCAATTCCTTGGGAATGCGCTCGGTGCGGTCATCGATAAAACCGATCAGGCCGGAACGGATATCGCCGTTGCGTTGCAGGTGGTCGGCGACGTGCACGGCGGTGTCGGTGAAGCCCAAAATCACCGTACGTTGCAGGTATTTGCCTTTGCGCATCAGGTTGCGATACAGGCGCAGCATCACCAGGCGCTCAAGGCAGAACAGCCCGAGGCTGGCGAAGTACCACGCCACCAGGTTGCGCGGCGTCAATTGCGGGAAAAACTGCAGGATCTGGTACATGAACAGCAAGATGCAGAACGCCGAGGACCAGGCCACGATGCTGGTCCGCAGGCGCAGACGATTGCTGAACAACTCCTCTGAATAGATCCCCAGTGCATGGAAAAGAATCACGCTCAGCACTGCAAAAAACAGCAGCAGGCCGAGGAAGTGCGCACGCAACTGAGGGGCCATTGTGTCGAGGAAAAATACCAGGACCAGCGGTGGCAAGATAGCAGTCAGGCCGTGTACCAATTTGACGAAAACCACAAAAAATTCAACAAAACCCGCACGGGTCAGAAACAGGCTTACGACTGACGACTTTTCTCGCATAAAAACATCCCTCATTGCACTCCAGGCTCTCTGTTTCGCTGCTTTTGAGGGCACGCGAACGATGGCAACGCTGGGTAAAACGCAAGCCTTTCTCTTCCGAAACGAAGGAAATGCGTGGGGGCAGTGGCTAAAGGAGTTTTCTGGCTATTGGCTTTGTCAGTCAGAGAAAACGCCTTTTTGCTGGCCTTGTCAATAACTTGACTTTTTTTCGGATGGGCTGCCGCAGACACCTTGTTTAGTCTTCTTATGTGTCATTTTGTTGACTTTCCTTGTCAGTTCACTCGTTATTTGGGTGTGATTTTGAGTGTAGAAACAAATGTGAGAATTTTCCTGCCGGGCAGTAAAACCTTTTTTGGATGGAGGTAGGAAAGAGGGACAGGGAGTGATTTGAAAGGCGCGCCAAGTGCCCTGAAATGGGCGTTATAGCCAGTATGGGCGGCGTTGCAAACGCACGCGTAAAATTCGGGGAACTGGCTGTAAAGTGGCCCAAAAAGCCGTGCAGCCGGCCTGGCCGTCGCGCTGAATCTGTCACTTCTGAGCGCTGGTGCCGACCAGGGGATTTTTATTCAAAAGTATCAGCGCAATTTTTTGTTGTATCCGTTTGACTACTTTACCGGTCGCGCGCTCGGACGGTTGACGTGGAAGAAATGATCGATTTCGCGCATTCAGCCTTTTCTTCGCGCGCTACCGCGGCGCCAGGTCCGATTAACGGGCCGGGCGCTGATGAGAGGGGGCGGGCAAATCAGCGCAGCCGTGCAGCGGCGCGTGCCACCACCTCGGCACGCACCCGACGCGACTCCGCCGTGCGCTGGTTGGCGTCCTCCAGTACGTGCTTGGGGGCGGTCTGCGGGCTGCCCGCGTCGAAGGGCGGCGCCGGTGCGTATTCGATCTGTAGTTGCACGCGTTGCGCGACGTCCTCGCTGTACAACTCGGCGGCCAGGGTCAGGGCGAAGTCGATCCCGGCGGTGATGCCACCCCCGGTAAACAGGTTGCCGTCACGCACCACCCGCGCCTGCACCGCAATCGCGCCGAGCGGGGCGAGCAGGTCGTGGTAAGCCCAATGCGTGGTGGCCTTGCGGCCGCGCAGCAAACCCGCCGCGCCGAGTACCAGCGAACCGGTGCATACCGATGTTACGTAGCGCGCGGTCTGTGCCTGGTCCTTGAGGAAATCCAGGGTGTGCGGGTCCTCCATCAACGCGCCGACACCGGCTCCGCCGGGCACGCAAATCACATCCAGGCGCGGGCAATCGGCATAGGTCATGGTCGGGGTGAACACCAGCCCGGTGCTGGACGTGACCGGCGCCAAGTCTTTCCACAGCAGGTGCAGCGCCACATCCGGCAGTGAGCCCAACACGTCATAGGGGCCGGTGAGGTCCAGTTGCTGGATACCGGGAAACAAGAGAAAACCGATCTGCAGGGTCATGAGTGAAACTCCGATTACACGAGAGGTAGACGGCTTCACTCTAGAGGCCTAGGCTTTGGCGTATACGCCATTAAGCCCACCAATTACGCCAATCATGACTCGAATAATCCACGTACTCGCGTTTGATAACGCCCAGGTGCTCGACGTAACCGGGCCGCTGCAGGTGTTCGCCTCGACCAACGACCTGGCGCGTCAGCGCGGTTTGCCATTGCCCTACGCGGCCTCGGTGATCGCCGCGCAGACAACGCCGGTGATGACCTCCGCTGGCTTGGCGCTGTTGGCCGAGCCTTTGCCGGCGGCCGACACACCGTGCGATACGCTGGTAATCGCCGGCGGCTGGGGTGTGTACGGTGCCGCCGAAGACGCTGAGTTGGTGGCGTGGGTGAAGCAAAAAGCCCAGCACACCCGGCGCATGGCCTCGGTATGCACGGGCGCTTTTTTGCTGGCCGCCAGCGGCTTGCTCGATGGCTGTCGGGTGGCCACCCACTGGACCCGCTGTGAAGAACTGGCGCGCAAGTACCCTTTGCTGACGGTGGAGTCCAACCCGATTTTCATCCAGCAAGGCGCGGTGTGGACCTCTGCCGGTGTAACGGCCGGCATCGACCTGTGCCTGGCCCTGGTGGAGGAGGACCTTGGTCGGGCCGTCGCCCTGGAAGTCGCGCGGCATCTGGTGGTGTTTCTCAAGCGCCCGGGGGGCCAATCCCAATTCAGCGCGGCCTTGTCCCTGCAAAAAGGCGACACTCGCTTCGCCGATTTGCACGCCTGGATCGCCGAAAACCTCAGCCTCGATCTGAACATTCCCACACTGGCTGCCCAGGCGGGCATGAGCGAACGCAGTTTCGTACGCCACTATCGCGCTGAAACCGGGCAAACCCCGGCGCGTGCGGTCGAGTTGATACGCGTCGACGCCGCGCGCCGACAGTTGGCCGACAGCACCGCCTCGGTCAAGCGCATCGCCGTGCAGTGTGGTTTCGGTTGTGAGGAGACCCTGCGCCGCAGTTTTCTGCGCGCGCTGGACGTTACGCCCCAGGCCTATCGTGAACGCTTCTGCCAACCGGCCTGAATCAAACCGTACCGGGTTCAACCCAGGTAATGAGTTATCGCAGCGCTTTCAGAGCCGGCGCTTTCAGAAGATGAAATGATGTGTTTCGCCCAGTCCTGTCGCTCGTGCCACGCAGGTTGGTGTCGTCAGTTTCAGGCGCGCGGCAGCACGCTGACGTCACGTCCGATCCAGCAATTCGCAAATCGCTGCAAGGGTCGTCAGCGGTGCTTCCTGGGGAATATTGTGACCGACGCCGGGCAAGACTTCGCGTCGATAAACGCCGGTAAAATGTTCCACATCGTCATCCTCAACCGGGGCTGGGCCCACGCCATCATCGGCGCCGCATAACGAGATGCTCGGCACCGAAATGCACGGCTGCAACGCCAGGGCTCGCTCGATGGGCTCCAGCGCCGGGTCGCCGGGGACGTACATGAAACGGTGGCGGTAGGAATGAATCACCACCTCAACAAAGTCCGGGTTATCAAACGACGGCGCGCTCTTGTCATACTGGGCGGGTCCTTCGGCCCAGGTCGGCGACCACAGCTGCCACAATAACTGGCAGAGCTCGCTACGATTGGCGGTCAGACCGTCGACGCCGCGCTGGGTGTGAAAGTAGAACTGATACCACAGCCTATGCTCAGTCTCTGGCGCGCTCGGCGTCGGCGACTGGGCGATATCCTGAATGTTGTAGCCATCGCCGGTCACCAACCCGCGCACCCGCTCCGGCCACAGTGCCGCGACGATACAGGCGGCGCGCCCACCCCAGTCATAGCCTGCCAGGGTCGCTCGCGGGATACGCAGCGCATCCATGAAATCCAGCAAGTCCTTGGCCAGCGCCGCCTGTTGGCCCGAACGCATCACCTGCTCATCGATAAACTGCGTCGGGCCATAACCGCGCAGGTAGGGCACTAACACCCGGCACCCGCGCGCGGCCAGGGCCGGCGCAATCTCATCGTAGCCGCGTGGGTCGTAGGGGAAACCATGCAACAGAATAACCGGCTCACGGTCGTCGGGGCCGTGGGTTTCATAGGCCACATCCAGCATGGACGTGCGCACATAAAGCAGTGGGGCGAGTGGGGTCATGATGCGCTCGAACGAGGTGGCCGAAGGTGCTGGAACTCTAGCCGAAAGCGAATCACGATGGGGCCTGTACTTGTGGGCAATCGCTTTGCTGGTCTGACGCGGTAACCAGCAGGCCGGCGATTTTCACCACCGGCCAGGGTTCTCTGGCGGCGCCCCGTTCAGGGTTGCCAGACGGTCTTCTCGCCGCTGAGTTTGCGGTCCAGAAAGGTCGCCGCGCTGATCAGCGCCAGGTGGCTCAGCGCTTGCGGCGTATTGCCCAGGTGCCGGGCCTGGCTGTCGAACTCCTCGGCGTACAACCCCAGGGGGTTGGCGTAGCGCAGCAGTTGTTCGAACTCCAGGTGGGCTGTTTCGACTTGACCGGCCCGCGCCAGGCATTCGACGTACCAGAACGAGCAGGCGGCGAACGCGCCTTCGGTGCCTTGCAAGCCGTCGATCTGGCTGTCGTCGTTGCGGTAGCGATACACCATGCCGTCGCGCACCAGGCTTTTCTGGATCGCCTCCAATGTCGACAGCCAGCGTGGGTCAGTGGCCGCGACGAAGCGCACCAGCGGCATCAGCAACATCGAGCCATCGAGGGCAGTGCTGCCGATATGTTGCACAAAGTGCCCGCGTTCTTCGTTCCAGAAGTTGCTCCAGATATCCGCATAAATCGCCTGCCGCGTCTGATCCCAGCGCGCGAACGGGGCGGGCAGCGAGCGTTTGGAGGCCAGGCGGATTGCGCGGTCCAATGCCACCCAGCACATCAGGCGTGAGTGCAGGAAATGATGCTGCTCGCCGCGCATTTCCCAGATACCGACATCCTTCTGATTCCAGATTTCGCACACCTGGTCGGCGACTTCCACCGTGTGTTTCCAGCCTTCGTGGGAGATCGCTTCGCCGTATTTGTTAACCAGGTACACCGCGTCCATCAGCTCGCCGTAGATATCCAGCTGGACCTGGTCGAAGGCCTCGTTGCCGACGCGCACGGGCTTGGCGCCACCATGCCCGCTGAAGTGATCCAGCTCGGTTTCCGGCAGTTCCTGGCGACCGTCTATGCCGTAGAGGATGTTGATTTTGGTCGGCTGGCCGCAGCAGTCACTGACCCGGCCTTTGAGCCAGCGCATGTAGCTGTTGGCTTCCTCGGTAAAGCCCAGGCGCATGAATGCGTAGACGGTAAACGAGGCGTCGCGGATCCACGTGTAGCGGTAGTCCCAGTTGCGTTCGCCACCGGGTGTTTCCGGCAGGCCGAAGGTCGCGGCAGCGATGATGGCGCCGTGTTTGCGTGAGGTCAGCAGCTTGAGCGCCAGGGCCGAGCGGTTGACCATTTCGCGCCAGCGCCCGCGGTAATTCGACTGCGCGATCCAGCTGCGCCAGAACTTCAGGGTGCGCGCCAGGTACAGGTCGGTACAGTGGTTGGTCACGCGCAGATCGTCCTCACCGCCGAGGACAAATTCCGCGCCTTGCTCCTGGGTCAGGGTAAAGCTGGCGACTGCTGCATCATCGTCGAGGCTTAACGGGTGGCTGCCGACCAGGCGCAGGCCAGGCTGGCCATCGGCGGTGAACAGCACGCCGCCGTTGTCGGCCACGGCGTGCGTCGCCGCGCGCGCGTAGTCATGGCGCACGGCGCAGCGCAGATGCATCGTGGCCTTGCCGCTGACAACGCGCACCCGGCGGATCAACAGCGGCAGGTCATCGATTTCTTCGGTGACCGCCAGCAGGTCGGTGATTTCCACCACCGCTTCATCGCTCAGCCACCGGGTCTGCAGGACGTTGGTGTCGGGCAAATAGATTTGCTCACGGCGGGCGTTTGGCAGGTCGGGGGTGAGCTGGAAAGCCCCGGCCTCAGGTGTGTCCAGCAGCGAGCAAAAGATCGACGGGCTGTCGAATTCCGGCCAGCAGAAAAAGTCGATGCTGCCGGTGTCATTGACCAGCGCCGCGCTGCGCATATCACCGATGATGCCGTGGGCATCAATCGCGCTTTGGGGTTCGTTCTTGAAATCAACCATTGCCACGAAACTCCGGATAGAGGCTCATGCCGCCATCGATGAACAGGGTACTGCCGACCACGTAATCGGAGGCGTCGCTCGCCAGCCAGACCACTGCATTGGCGACGTCTTCCACGTCGCCGACCCGGCCATAGGGAATCAGCTTCAACAACGCCTGCAGCGCCGCGCCTTCAGTGGCCGCACGGTTGATCGCCGTACGAATCGCACCCGGTGCAATGCCATTGATGCGGATGCGCTGCTCACTGACTTCCTGGGCCAGGGTGCGCATCAGCATCTCGACGCCACCTTTGGAGGCTGCGTAATTTACGTGCCCGGCCCACGGGATAATTTGGTGCACCGAACTCATATGAATGATCTTGCCGGCTGCGCGCGACACGCCTTCGCGCACACCTTGGCGATTGAAGATACGTACGGCGGCGCGGGCGCACAGGAACTGGCCGGTGAGGTTGACGCCGATCACGCTGTTCCAGTCGTCGAGGGTCATGTCGACCAGGTTGGCGTCTTTTTGCAGGCCGGAGTTGGCGACCAGAATGTCCAGGTGGCCGAAGGTGTCGAGGGTCTGCGCGAACAGGCGTTCCACGTCGGCCTCTTTTGACACATCACCACCGATGGCCACCGCTCGACCGCCGTCGGCGTTGATCTGGGCAGCGAGCGCCTCGGCCGGTGCCGCCTGGGAGTTGTAATTGAGCACCACGGCCGCTCCCGCCTCAGCCAGGGCCTTGGCAGCGCCAGCGCCGATGCCGGAACTGGCGCCGGTGACCAGGGCCACTTGTTGTTGCAATGAAATCTGCATCGCCCACCCACCGTTTTATGAGAGTCCTTTCTGCTGACTGACGGCGCGGCGAGGAAGTTCATCCTCTGTTTTGGCGGTGTGGCGCCGCAGCATGGGCCGCGAGCTGTTAGTTCTGACAGTAGACGTGCGCTGTCAGCAGGATGAGCCTGACGGCATTTCGCGGCCCATAGGAAAGACGTCATGAACCCCCATTGGTTACTTGGGCTGTTTATTTGCCTTTGCCTTTGTCCTTTCGGCGTTGGCGCACAGGAGAACGCTTCGAAGGGCGTTTTTATCGACAACCTTTTAGGTCAAATGACGCTCGACGAAAAGGTTGGCCAATTGAACATGCTCGACCTGGACGCTATTGATCTCGACTCCAATGGTCCGGAGCTGATTGCCAAGGGCACGGTTGGCGGGCTCGGTGGCGTGCCCTTTGCCCCGTATGGGCATGTCTTGCAGCGTATTGCCGTGGAGCGCAGTCGGTTGAAGATACCGTTGCTGTTTGCTCAGGACGTGGACCATGGGTTGCACACAATCTTTCCGGTCAGTTTGGCCCTCGCTGCGAGTTGGGATATGCGGGCTATAGCCCTGGCGAGCAGGATCAGTGCCGAGGAGGCAAGTGCCGAGGGTATCAATCTGACCTTTAGCCCTATGGTCGATATCGCTCGCGACCCTCGCTGGGGCAGAGTCTCTGAAGGCTACGGCGAGGACCCTTTCCTGGTTTCACGCATCACCAAGACCGTGGTCGAGGCCTATCAAGGCAAGGACCTTGCTGCCGCTGACAGCTTGATGGCAACTGTCAAACATTTCGCCTTGTATGGCGCAGTGGAGGGGGGCAGGGATTACAACAGTGTCGATATGAGCACGGCTAATATGTATCAGTATTACTTCCCGCCGTATCGCGCTGCCGTCGAAGCAGGTGCTGGTGTGGTGATGATCGCGCTCAATAGCATAGGCGGCGTTCCGGCCATGGCCAATCCCTGGTTGATCCGGGACGTGTTGCGGCATGAATGGGGATTCGCCGGCGTGACCCTGGGAGACTGCGGCGCAATAGGTAATTTGGTTGACCATGGTGTGGCAATTGATCCAAGCCATGCGGCTGCCTTGGCATTGCGATCCGGTGTCGATATGGCGCTGTGCGACAGTGCAAATGTGGAGACGTTGCCAGGGTCGGTCAGATCGGGAAAAGTGCCGGTAGAGGTTCTGGATACGGCCGTGCGCCGGGTCCTGGGTATCAAATATGACATGGGGTTATTCGACGACCCTTATCGCAAACTCAATCCAGCGCCGTTACCGCCCATTGAGTCTCGGTTGCAGCGCGATGTGGCCCGCACGGTTGCCCGAAAAACCTTCGTGTTGTTGAAAAATCACCGCCAAACCCTGCCGTTGCGCAAGCAGGGCACAATCGCTTTGGTCGGCCCTTTGGCCAAAAGCCGGCGGGATCTGCTGGGCAGTTATTGTGGCGATTGTGAAGACACGCGCGTGGTGAGCATCCATGAAGGAGTCGCCCGCGCCGTTGCGGGCAAAGCGACGCTGCTCTATGCCAGAGGCGCCAATGTCAGCGACGACACGGCGTTGATCGCACGAATGAAGCAATACAAGTCCCCCTTGGATATCGACCCTCGGTCGTCGAACGAACGCTTGAACGAAGCGGTAGCGATCGCCCGCCGGGCTGATGTCATTGTGGCGGTGGTCGGCGAGCCTTGGGGGTTTAACGATGAAGCGACCAGTCGCGCGCGCATCGACTTGCCTGCCAGTCAAAAACAGTTACTCAGGCGCTTGAGGGCATTGGGTAAACCGCTGGTGATTGTCCTTGTGAACGGCCGTCCGTTGGACCTGACGTTGGAGCAAACCCAGGCCAGCGCGCTGTTGGAAACCTGGTACAGCGGCACCGAAGGGGGGAATGCCGTTGCTGATGTGCTGTTCGGCGACTACAACCCATCGGGGAAACTGCCGATGACCTTCCCCCGATCTGTTGGCCAGATCCCGATGTACTACAACCACTTAAACACTGGCCGGCCCTACAACAACGTTGCGCCCTATAAGTACACCACGCAGTACATCGACGAAGACGAGACGCCGCTCTATCCCTTTGGCTATGGCTTGAGCTACACCCGGTTCAAACTGTCGAAGCTGCTGTTGTCCACGCCCATTTTGCGCCGAGGAGACCGACTTGACGTCAGTGTCGAGCTGACTAACACCGGCACGCGGGCAGGCGATACGGTGGTCCAGCTTTATCTGCAGGATGTGGTGGCCTCCATCAGCCGACCGGTCAAAGAGCTGAAAGGTTTTCAGAAAGTGATGCTCAAGGCGGGAGAACGCACACTCGTCACGTTCACTCTGGATGAAAATGATTTGAAGTTTTACGACGCCCAATTGCGCTACGCCGCCGAGCCGGGTGAATTCAAGGTACAGATAGGCCTGGACTCTAACGACGTCATTGAGCAGGGCTTCGAGTTTCGGGACGCAGACCTCGATCATCAGTAACGCGCCGGGATTCAATTGCCCCGCTTAATAGGAAGCATTACTATTCACGCCCCGCCTCTCCAGTGCTCTCGCGATGATTCCTCAGCCGCCCCGCAGAACAGGCTTTTTCGAGCATTACGAAGAGTTGATCGGCACCTGGACACGTCGCCTGAAAAACCGTCATCAGGCCGAAGATCTGGCCCACGACACCTTCGTACGGGTGCTCGAGTCACGTTCGACCGAGGTTGAGCAACCGCGCGCTTATCTGCATCAAACAGCACGTAATATCGCCGTTGACGCTTACCGTCGCGAAGATCGCCGCGAGGCGCTGGCGCTGGAAGCCTTTGATCAGCGTTCGCCCCATAGCGGCGACCCGGAGCATTTCATGCACGCGATCCAGTTGGCGGGCTCTGTCGAGCGGGCCTTGGCCGAGTTGCCAGTCAACTGCCGCAAGGTTTTCATCTGGCAGAAGATCGAGGGCCTTACCCAGCAGGAAATCGCCGTACGCCTTGGGCTGTCAAAAAACATGGTGGAAAAGTATATGATCCGCACCTTGCGGCATCTGCGTGACCGCCTGGATACGATGGCTCCATGACCCGCTTTGAAACAGGATCTTCCATCATGGATAACCGTTCTCGCGACGAAGCCGCGCAATGGTTTGTACGCCTGCAAGAGGCCGAGTTGAGCGTCGAAGAGCGCCAACGTTTCGACGCCTGGCGCACTCAGTGTGCGGAGCACCAATACGAATTTGACCTGCTGCAAGGCATGTGGAGCGCCACCGACCTGTTGCCCAAGGCGCGTTTGCAGGCCTTGTGCGACGTACCGGTGGAGCGCCCTGAGCGCCGGGCAATCTGGCGTTATGCCGTCGCCGCGAGTGTGGTCGCCGCTGCCTTGGGGTTGGGATTACTCAGCACGCTTGATCACCCGAAACCCTACAGCGCGCAGTTCAGCACTCGCCTGGGCGAGCATCGCCAGGTGGCCTTGCCCGACGGTTCGACGATAGACCTCAACAGCCGCAGCGTCGTCGCAGTGCACTATGAAAAGGGGCGGCGCAGCGTCGAGCTGAAGCAGGGCGAAGCCATGTTCAGCGTCGAACATGACGCCCATCGGCCGTTTATCGTCGCTGCCGGGGCCGGGCAGGTGACGGTTACCGGTACGCGTTTTGATGTGCGCCGCGATGACGACCAGACCCGCGTGGTGGTCGAGGACGGCACGGTCAAGGTACAGGGGCGCGCGTCGGCTCAAATCGTCACGCTCACGGCAGGGCGGGGCACGCATGTCGATCCCCGTGGGCAAGTCGCAGCGGCGTATGCGGTGAATGCCGATGAGCTGACGGCCTGGCGCAGCGGCAAGTTGGTGTTCAACAACGCCACCCTCGGCGAAGTGGTGCGGGAAGTGTCGCGCTACCGCGAGCAACCGTTGCGGGTCAACACGGCTGCGGTCAGCAACCTGCGCCTGACCAGCGTGTTCAACTCCAGCGACACCGACGCCTTGCTCAAAGCCTTGCCGCACATCCTGCCGGTCGCGGTGCGTGCCTTGCCGGACGGCAGTCAGGAAATTATTTCGCGCTGAGATTCAGGTTTTTTTCGAGTTCTTCGTCTTCTCTTGTAACTGCAACTGGTTTGCATTAACAGCCGCACACCCTTGCGATCACAGGATTAGGTTCGACGTGAAAAAACTCGCCGTGTACAACAATAAAGTGAGCCAGACTAAACTCGCCTGCTGGGCTCCACTGGCCCTGGCGTTGGCTGTCAGTGCTGCGTTGCCTGCCGCCTACGCGGCCGATGGCATCCATATTCGGGCCCAGCCGTTGGGCGCAGCCTTGAGCCAGCTGGGCCAGCAAACCTCCCTGCAGGTGTTTTTCAGCCCTGAGATGGTCGCGGGCAAACAAGCCCCTGCGGTAGAGGGCAATGTCTCGCCGGAACAAGCACTGGGCCAATTGCTGCAAGGCAGCGGCCTGGCTTATCAGATGGACGCAGGCTCAGTGACCCTGCGCCCGCTGCGCAACGGCACCGGCGAAGCCGGCTCGCCGCTGGAGCTGGGCGTCACCGACATCAAGGTGGTCGGCGACTGGCTGGGCGATGCCAATGCCGAAGTGGTGCAGAACCACCCTGGCGCGCGGACGGTCATCCGCCGCGAAGCCATGGTGGAGCAGGGCGCGATGAACGTCGGTGACGTATTGCGCCGTGTGCCTGGCGTACAGGTGCAGGAAGCCAACGGCACCGGCGGCAGCGACATTTCCCTGAACGTAGGCGTTCGCGGCCTGACCTCGCGTCTGTCGCCACGCTCCACCGTACTGATCGACGGCGTGCCGGCGGCGTTCGCCCCGTATGGCCAGCCGCAACTGTCGATGGCACCGATTTCTGCCGGTAACCTTGACAGCATCGACGTGGTGCGCGGCGCCGGCTCAGTGCGGTATGGGCCACAGAACGTCGGTGGTGTGATCAACTTCGTGACCCGCGCCATCCCGGAGAAGTTCTCCGGCGACGTCGGTACCACCCTGGAAACTTCGGCCCACGGCGGTTGGAAACACATTGAAAACGCCTTTGTCGGTGGAACGGCCGACAACGGTATCGGCGCAGCGCTGCTGTATTCCGGGGTCAAGGGCGATGGCTATCGCAGCAGTAACAACGGCAACGACATTGAGGATGTGATCTTCAAGACCCACTGGGCACCGACCGATCAAGACGATTTTTCGCTGAACTTCCACTACTACGATGCCAGCGCCGACATGCCCGGTGGCCTGACCCAGCAGCAGTTCCGCGCCAACCCGTACCAGTCGGTGCGTGACTGGGACAGCTTCAGCGGCCGGCGCAAGGACGTGTCCTTCAAGTACATCCGTCAGATCGACGACCGTACCCAGGCCGAAGTGCTGACTTACTACGCCGACAGCTTCCGCGGCAGCAACATCGCCAACCGCGACCTGAAGACCATCAGCTCCTACCCGCGCACTTACTACACCTTCGGCATCGAGCCACGGGTATCCCATGTGTTCGACGTGGGGCCGAGCACCCAGGAAGTCAGCCTGGGTTATCGCTACCTCAAGGAAGGCATGCACGAACAGGCCACCAGCCTGAACCTGGTCAATAACGTCCCGACACCGGGCGGCCAGAACGATGGTCATGTGTATCAGGACCGCACCGGCGGCACCGAGGCCAACGCCTTCTACATCGATAACAAGATCGATATCGGTAAGTGGACCATTACCCCGGGCATTCGCTTCGAAGACATCAAGACCACTTGGCACGACCGCCCGGTAGTCGCCTTGAACGGGGTGCGCACCCAGGAAAAAAATCGCGAGGTCAGCAACAACGAACCACTGCCGGCCCTGAGCGTGATGTACCACGTCTCCGATGCCTGGAAACTGTTCGCCAACTACGAAACGTCCTTCGGCAGCCTGCAGTACTTCCAACTCGGGCAGGGCGGTAACGGCGACCAGACCGCCAACGGTCTGAACCCGGAGAAAGCCAAGACCTACGAAATCGGCACGCGCTACAACGACAGCGTCTGGGGGGGCGAAGTGACGCTGTTCTACATCGACTTCTCGGATGAGCTGCAATACGTCAGCAACGACGTGGGCTGGACCAACCTCGGCGCCACCAAACACCAGGGTATCGAAACCTCGGCCCACTACGACCTGTCCAGCCTGGACCCGCGCCTGGACGGCCTGACCGCCAGCGCCGGCCTCACCTACACCAAGGCCACCTCCGAGGGCGATGTACCGTTCAAGGGCCGCGACCTGCCACTGTACTCTCGTAAAGTGGCTACGCTGGGCCTGCGTTACGACATCAACCACTGGACCCATAACCTGGACGTCTACGCCCAGTCCGGTCAACGCGCGCCAGGCACCGGCAGCACTTACCTTACCCAGGGCACCGCCGATGGCCAATACGGCGATATCGCAGGTTATGTGTCAGTGAACACGCGTAGCGGGTATGACTTCGGTGAGCAACTGTCGAACCTTAAACTGGGGGTGGGCGTGAAAAACGTTTTCGACCAGCAGCACTACACACGTTCCAGTGACAACAATTCCGGTTTGTACCTCGGCGAGCCGCGTACGTTCTTCGTGCAGGCAAGCGTCGGGTTCTGACCGGCCGCGGAAATGAAAAATCGCAGCCCATGGCTGCGATTTTTTTTGCCTGTTGACCCTGCGGCCAGCCACCTGCCTATGGGCTGTGCAGGAACTGTTTTTGTGGGTTTTGCCACACAGCCTGTAACCAGCGGATTTGATCGTACTGGTCGCTTTTCAGACGCTGAGCCAAGGTCCAGACATGACTTCAACTTCGTTTCAATCCGGCCAATCCGGTGGCTGTGGTGCATTTCACAGCCAACATATCCTGGCTTGCTCAACCTCGGTAAACGCGCAAGGGGCCTCAGCAGCGCTGCGCAAGGTGTACGCCAGCGAAGCGCTGCGCGTGAAAGCCTTTGTGGGCCAGCGCAAATTCCAGGCGCCTGTCGCGGACGATTTTATCCGTGGCTTGCGTGCGCCGGGGCAGGCAAGCCACCCGGATGCCCAAGTGGCGAGGCAAGCCCATTGGGTGTGGGGGGCGCTGACCAATGGCCTCGCCGCCTGGTGGCGTGGGTAAAGGCCCGCTTGATGCGGCGGCTCAGGGCTTTTTACATGCTGTTATTGGTATTCGGCTGTTGACCGGAACTATTGCGCGCCACTCACCACACATCCGCTGCTTGCTGCCCAGGCGTCAATTCGATGATTGGGGGCTCCTTGAGGGTGACTTTCAGGCAAGCACATATCTGCAACAGGTGGGAGATGACGTATGAAGATTGAGGGTGCAATACCGTGCGGGCAGTCAATGACGATGGGCGGGCCAGAGGCACGTTGGGGTTCGCCGCAACCCGTTTTTCATCCGCCTTGCGACGCGCAATACGCAACGAAGGGAGGGCGAGTACGGCGGCCGGCCTTGTGGCGTGCGGGCTTGACTTCGCTGCGCCATCAGGCGCTGCAGAATGTACCCGCTGCTCGCGCGAACACCACACCGCCCGGTCCGAACTCGACGGACAGCCAATTGGCGGGCGAGTTGGAGAGACACTTTGGCGACCTGCATGCGTTCTTGAAAGCAGGTCGCTTGACGCAGGCGTCGCTGCGCCAGATCGCAGCCCAAGCGTTGACGGGAGAGTAAGGTGCGGGACCGCATAATCCTGGTGATCCGGGAAATTCTCAATCGCCCGTCGCTGAACGACGCGATCATCGATTGCGCGGGGTATATCACCCGCGACAGCTTGAACGCGGCCGCTGCCGTCTTAAGGGGTAACAGTTCCTCCAGCGCCTTTAGCCAGGACCCTTTTCATGGCCAGGGCAACGCCGAGGTCGTGCAGGCTTTACAAGGCTATTTCAAGCCACTGAGGGACACGTCCAAAGACCGCACGGTTTTTTTTGAAAGCGTTGAATACTTGGACATTGCACTGCTTGAATGGGTGATGAGTGACCCCGACGATACCGATTCACGGGGCTTGCCCATTCTGGAGCCCGCCACCGGGTTGCCCAAAAAGAAGTACAGCGAACACTGCGTGTACACGGCAAAAAACATCATTGAGCGCCCGGGTTTACTACGGTCATTGGAGCGCGCCACTCACATGCGTATGTTCGGGCGCCCCAGGCACGAGGGATGGCTTTGCAACAGAGGCCTCGAGCGCTGGCTGCAACAGTACGCCGCACGCAAAGCCAGGTAACGCCCTGGCGTTGCGCGCTGAGCGGGTTTACACCTTGAGAATTT
Organism: Pseudomonas sp. AP19; assembly: GCF_001728855.1. Lineage (NCBI taxonomy): Bacteria > Pseudomonadati > Pseudomonadota > Gammaproteobacteria > Pseudomonadales > Pseudomonadaceae > Pseudomonas > Pseudomonas sp. AP19. The sequence goes on from NZ_LXJP01000030.1 coordinate 39,974, forward strand.
TGCCGCTGATAGCCACACCGGCCAACAGCACTGCAATCAGCACAAAGGCGCTGCTCAAACTGCTGCCGTGAGCAATAAAACCGATGACTGCAGGGCCGGCGAGAATGCCGGCATACCCCAGGGTGGTAATGGCCGGCACTGCGATGTGTTCCGGCATGACCGTCTGCTTGCCGACGGCGGTGTACAGCACCGGTACGATATTCGAACAACCGGCACCTACCAACGCATACCCCAGCAGTGCTGTTTCCCAGGACGGGATTAATGTCGCGAGCAACATGCCGGCGGTGGCCAGCGCGCCGCCAGTCACGATCACTCGGGTGGCGCCGAGGCGTCGGACAATAGCATCGCCGGTCAGGCGCCCCGCAGTCATGGTCAAGGCGAACGCCGCATAACCCAGGCCGGCATACGCCTCATCGAGGCCACGCTCGGCACTGAGGAACACGGCGCTCCAATCCAGCACCGCACCTTCGGCCAGAAACACGATGAAACACAGGCAGCCGATAAACAGCACCACACCGTGCGGTACGGCAAACGCCGGGCCTGAGCTTTCACTGCCATAGGGCAACAGGTGCGGTCCGGCTTTGAGCAGTGCCGCCGCCATGATGACGATCACTACCAGAGTCGCCTGCAGCGGCGACAGGCCCAGCCCCAGCAACCCGGCCACTCCCGCCGCGCCGACAATGCCGCCGAGGCTGAACAAACCGTGAAAGCCCGACATCATGGTTTTGCCGCTGGCGCGCTCAACGATCACCGCTTGCAGGTTGACCGTCGAATCCACGGTACCCAGGCCTGCCCCGAACAGGAACAGCCCGGCCATCAGCAATGGAATCGAACTGACCGTGGCGAGCATTGGCAGCGCAAGGCAGATCAGGATCGTGCCGGCTGTCAGTACGCGTCGGCAGCCATAGCGGGAGGCCAGGGCGCCCGCGACCGGCATGGCGATGATTGACCCGACGCCCAGGCACAACAGCAACAGGCCCAGCGTGCCTTCATTCAGATTTGCGCGCGCTTTGGCATACGGCACCAGCGGCGCCCAGGCCGCGATGCCGAAGCCGGCGATGAAAAACGCGATACGGGTCGACATTTGCTCCAGCCGCCCGGGAACCACGGGCGCTGGAGTGGGGATGGCAGTCATGAAAAATCCTTGGTTTTGCGTTCAGCGAACGATGTCCGGCGCGACATCCTTGCACATCAGGCCCTGTCGAGCGAGCCGGGTTCCCTAGGCGATCGGGATTGGCGCTCAGGTGGGGAATTTATGTTTAGACCCTCGGAACGCATTCGAGGGTCGCGACCACACACAGGCTATCGAGTGTTCAGGCGGTGCTCTGGAAGGTGCGTAATCTGCGCGAGAATGGATGAACCCCAGCTATCTTGCGTTGGATTACCACCTTCCAGCTCACCTCCCACGGGACGAGCGTTCTGTAATACGCTGCCGCCAAGTGTGTATGCAATTGGACGGATGGGCCGATGAAGATTTTCAGTCAGGTAGCGATATGACCCTGTTCTACGACGCGCGGGGTAATATCTATGGGGTGGTCAGCCCGGGTTATTTGCGCAACCGGGGCGTCGATGTGCCCGAGCGTGCCGACCTTGCCGCGCGTACGCGCAAGGACTGGGCATCGGCGGCCATTGCGTCCGAATGTGGATGGGGCGCGTTGCCGCGTGCAGCGGATGCCAAGGCACACCGCTGCGATGGTTTGTTGGTCGGGCCGTTCCAGGCGGCGCCGCCGTTTGACGTGTTGATCGTCAATACGGACGGCACACTCGCCGAGCGCAGTGGTAATGGGCTGACGATTTTTTCTCAGGCGCTGACGGATCAGGGCTTGATAACTCACGGCTGTGAGTTGCGGGTGCATCACGACAACGCGGGTACCGCATCACCCCTGGCGACCTCTGTGGAACCTGCGGTTTACGAACAGCGTGCGGGATTCTGGCTGGCCCTGGGGCAGCCGATGTTTGGGCCATCAGCAGTGGGTGCTTGCGATGTCGATCCGGTTGCCATGGGGGCGCGTGAATTCAGCCACGTCGCCGCGTTGGCGGTGATCAACCGGCAATGGGCGCGAAGCCAGTTTGTCCGTGTCGGAAATCCCCACTGTGTGACGCTTGTCGAGCACGCCAGCGCGTTACCTGACAATCAGTCGATGCACCACCCCTCGCTGTTTGAGCCGTTGCAGGCAATTGCTTTTGCGCCACCTGTCGGGCGCGGCCAACCGTGTTTGGCCGGGGTTAATCTGCAATGGGCCGCCCGGTCTACACGCAATCAGGTTATCGCGCGCGTGTTTGAGCGAGGTGAGGGGCCCACCGCGTCCTCCGGGACCAGCGCCAGTGCAGTGGCATGCGCCGCGTGGCGAGCAGGGTGGGTCGAGGCGGGGGACGTGGCGGTGGTCATGCCGGGTGGCACGGCGCCGGTACGCTTGCAGAGTGAAGGTGAAACGCTGCTGAGTGTCAGTTTGTTCGGGGCTGCACGCCCGCAAACCTGAAGTTGGAAGTGCAGCTGATATCTTTAACAAGTGTCAGCTGTTTCCTCGTCTGTTAGTTAATTTTGTAAAGTTGATGTGGGACTGTTCTCGTTGTTGGAGGCGGGCGGTTAACTATTTGTCTTATTCTGTAAAAGACACTTCCGTCTGCATCGTACGAAACTTCTTTTTTATTTTCAAAGGGTCGTTTTTCGCCTGGAATCGCTAAGCTTCAGAGCGTTCAGGCGCTTTTTCCCGGCCGTTAAAACAGCCTCCGAGGGAGAAAGCCTTTCAATCAAATTCTTGATGATGGGTAACTTGCGGATGGTTGATGCGTTTGCTCTTTCACGTTTCAAATTGATACTTCCAGAATTAAACAACGACTTTCAGGTGCTCGCGTTCAAAGGCCGCGAAGTCGTTGATCAGCCGTATTTTATTAAACTGCAGTTAGTCAGTGAGCATCCCTCCCTGGATCTGGAGGCGCTGCTCCACCAGCCCGCTTACCTGGATTTCGGCGAAGCCGGCGCCGGGCTGCACGGGCAGGTCTACGCAGTCGGCCGGTGTGACCCAGGTGTTCGACTCACCCGCTACCATCTCACTTTGGCTCCGCGCCTGGCGTGTCTTGCCCATCGGCGCGACCAGCGAATTTTCCAACAACGCAGCGTGCCGCAGATCATTGCGGCGGTCCTTGAGCACCACGGCATCCTTGCCGACGCCTATGCCTTCGAACTCGGCCCGGTGGTCTACCCGCCACGCACGTTCTGCGTGCAGTACGCGGAAACCGATCTGCACTTTATCCAGCGGTTGTGTGAGGAGGAGGGCATTCATTACCACTTTCGCCACAGCCCGAACAATCATCTGCTGGTGTTCGGCGATGACCAGACGGTGTTTCGGCGCTTGGCCGCGCAGCGCTTTTGCTCGACGGGCGAGCTGGCGGCGCAAGCGAGAGCGATCCGGCGCTTCGACCTGTGCCTGGAAACCCGCACTCGGCAAGTGGTGCTGCGCGATCATGATTTCCAGCATCCGTCGTTGCGCCTGCAAGACACGGCGGGTCCTGCATCGGCGCACCCCCTTGAAGACTATCGTTATCCCGCCGGTTTCACCGCTCATGCACGGGGCCGGCAATTGGCGCGTCGTGGCGTGGAGCGCCATCAGAGCGACCGTCATCGCGCACTGGGCACGAGCGACCAACCGGCGTTATGCAGCGGCCATTTTCTTGAGCTGTGCGAACACCCCGATCCTGCCTGCAATGACTTGTGGTTGCTCACCTCGGTGCGTCATGAAGGCTATCAGCCGCAGGTGCTGGAGGAAGCGGTGTTTGCCGCGGACACCGTCCAGGGGTATCGCAACCGATTCACCGCAACACCCTGGGGCGCAGTGCACAGGCCGGCCCTCAAACACGCGAAGCCGACCATTCAAGGCAGCCAGACTGCCACTGTGACGGGGCCGGCAGGCGAGGAGGTGCATTGCGACGCCTATGGCCGGGTGAAGGTGCGCTTTCATTGGGACCGTCTGGATAACAGCGACGACAAAAGCAGTGGCTGGGTGCGGGTGGCATCCGGTTGGGCAGGCGATGGCTATGGCGCAATGCTGATTCCGCGCGTGGGCATGGAGGTACTGGTGACCTTCCTGGAGGGCGACCCTGACCAGCCGTTGATCAACGGATGCTTACCCAACGCGTCGCACCGGCCTGCTTATCCGTTGCCGCAACACAAGACGCGCAGTGTATTGCGCAGCCGCAGTTCCCTGGGTGGCGCGGGTGCCAATGAGTTGCACCTTGAAGACCGCCACGGCGAGGAACTCATCTACCTGCGCGCCCAACGTGATCTGGAGCAGCGAGTGGGCCATGACAGCCGCCTGGAGGTGGCCGGAGAGCGCCGTGAAATCATTCGCGGATTAAGCACGGTTCAGCTGGAAAACGGCGAGTATCGATCCATCACGGGTGATCGCAAGGTCGAGCTCAAAGCGAGCGATCATTTGCACGTTCAAGATCACAGCCAGACACATATTGGTCAGTCCATGGTCATCGAGGCTGGGCAGCAGATCTACCTCAAGGCTGGCGCCAGCCTTGTCATCGATGCCGGTGCACAGCTGAGTTTCAAGGCCGGGGGCGAGCACCTGCTGATCCAGGCGGGTGGCATTTTCAGCAGCAGGCCAATCACCGTCGGTGGCTTACCTGCTGTGCGGCCAGCTAACCCTTTGTGGGCAGCGGGTGTACCGAACCTCTCGGCGGCGCAGGGTGCCATTCTGGACATGGCCCGACAGTTGGGCGCGGACTTCTGCCCTGTGTGCGAGCAATGCCGCGAAGGACGTTGCACCGTCACGCAGAGGGCCGCTTGATGCCGAGTGAGCCAGGCCAGTGGATGGCCCAACAGCACCAGGCGGGGCGCCGACTGTGCTTGATCCTTGACGGTAATCACGACGCACGCCAGTCGCTGTTGGCGGGCCGCAACCTGGCGCAGTATTGCAGCCTGTACGGTGAAACAGCCGTGGCCGAGCTGGTAGCGGCAGGCCCGGTTATTTTGCTGCTGGAACAGGTGAATGAGCCCGCGCTGGTCGATCTGTTGCAGCATCCAGAGGCGAACTGGGGCTGGCTGGGCAGCCTGCCCGGCGACGACCTGTTCGAGGTGGTCCGACACTGGCGCGATCGCCTGGTGGTAGGCGCGACGGGAAGCCAGGCTCTGTATCGCTTTCATGATAACCGTACCTTGGCCCGTGCCCTGGCCCATTTGCCGAACGCGCAGTGGCCGGCGTTCCTCGGCCCGCTGGTCAGTGTGTGTTATTGGCACGCCGGCCATTGGTGTCAGAGCGAAAACCCGATGCCCGGCGAGTATCCGGTCCCTGTCCCCGCACCTTGGCTGAACACGCCCAATCCTCAGGCCGAAGTCATCCTGCACGCGAATATCCTGCGCTACCTGCTGACCGAGCACAGCGAAAGCCTCGCGACGCTGGTTGAGTTCCAGGACCCCAGGGTCTGGCTAAACCAAGTGCTGCAACACGCCCGTGCCTGGCAATGGCGGGAGCCACACCAGCTTGAATTTTTGGTCGTGCACAGGTTGGAAGAGGCGACGCAAGGCAGCGTGATTCGTTGGCCGCCGATGGAGGGCGAGGCGCCAGCTGATCATTTTGAACGGGTGGTGGAGCAGTGGCAAAGGTTGGGAGATAAACATGAGTAGGTGGGTACGCAGCGTTTGGCTTGCACTTGGAATCGGGTGGCTATCGGGGTGTGCGGTGGGGCCGGTTGATCGCTTTACGCTGGAGGTGGATTTACCGGCGGATTTCGAACTTAAAACTGCTGCTAATTACCGTCCAGCTACAGGTGAGACGTGCACGTTGCCAGCACGTAGAGGCAAGCGACCAGAGCGGAAAGTCTTTTTTACAGAATTCAGCCCGGTGGCCAATCGGGTGAGTTATGAGCTGCCGTTAAGCGAAACCATTGAAGGATGCCCTTCGGTGCTGCACAGCGTTCAGTTCGAGTTTTATGGGAAGTGGGGGAAGCGGGACACGGACGTCGGCAGGGATTTTGGAAGTATCGCTATTCGAGATCGCTTACCAGATGATTTCCCGACCATGCCCGAGTCTGGAATTCAGGTGTTGCAAGGGCAATGTCGATGGCATTTTCGAACAGTGGGCCCTTTGCATGCGATCAGGAAAATTTTGCAATGCCATTCGTTGGATGCAATGGGGCTGCCACAAAAAACAAAGCCGGGCGGTGGCGCTCAACGTGATCACATCAAGGGTAAAAATCTCCGATTGGTGCTGACTGTTACCAAGCAAGAGTTACCTGCCTTTAAAGACAGATGGATAGCGGTTCCGAGAGGGTGGAAGCGTTGCAGAGGCACGAGTTTCGAAGACCTGACGGGGGCTTGTGGCGGCTTTACTACAGACTTTAAACCCATACAAATGCCGGATGGGCGCACATGTGATGTCTATCCAACGTGTAATGACTAAGGAGCGAGTTCATGAAACTGGACGCATGGAAGCAACCATTTTTCAGTGGGAGGATGCCCGCTTGTGCATTGAAAGGGCACTGGGTAAGTTTTTGTTTGGTAGATGAAGCTGGCAGTGGGAAGGCCTATGGCGGGCTTCCATACACCCTTTACGACAGCACAGGATGTCAGTACGACGGCAGATTGGATGGTGAGGGGTTCGCAAGACTACAAGGTTTTCACTGCGGTCCGGTCGTACTCAAATTTGATGGTCTGTATTCCGGAGTGCAGGCACCTTATTACCAACTGCGGACTCGCGTTGCGTACGAGCTGCCTATCACCGAGCTTCAAATTCGCGCCGAGCAGACCCGGTTCTCTACTCAAGATGGCCGGCGTACCGAAGGTAATCCGGCACAGCCGCAAGCAGACAGGTTTTACCAGGTTGAGGTGCGGGATTTAGTTCGCCATGTCGCCCATCTTCCACCGGTCACGCCTCGAACTCATCGCCCCCAACGTCACGCATTGAAAATGATGGCTGACCTGGGATTTGGACCACCTCAACCCACTTTATCAGGGGTGGTGTTATTCCCTAATCAGCACTCTGTACTGGAAGTCAGACCGCTGCGAGCACTGCGTCCGATGCTGTCTACAGAGGACAGCTTCTGCGCGTTGAACCTGTATCAATTGGCCCTGATGTCTACTTTGAGTTACTGCGACTTTGGTCAGCAACCGCCCAAGAAACCTGTGGATCAAGTGTCCTTCCCGCTGGAACCAACGGTTGGGAATCTGTTTGCTGAAAAACTGTCGCTATTTGAGGATGCCTGGCGAGTTGATCCCGAGCAAGTTCAGCGTTTTTATCCGCTTTATCAAGAGGTTCCTTACTCCCTGCGTTTTGAAATCCTTCCCTTCGATCCGGAACTATACCCACAGAATCGTCCGGCATTGGAGCATGAGCAGGAGCATCCTGCGCGCTTACATTTTTTCGATGATGAAAAATTCGGTACTGACACTCAAGCTTTCATCACTCACCACGATGAAATAGTCCTGATCGCCGTACGAGGTACCGCCAGTGGTGCCGACGCACTGCGAGACGCAAATGCCCACCAAGTGCCCTTTTCCGAAGGTGTTGGCAAAGCCCATGAGGGCTTTTACCAAGCCTATCGAGCGATGCGAGATTTCGTATTGCACTACCTCGACCTGTTCCACAGCGGCCAGCGCATTGTGATTTGCGGTCACAGCCTGGGAGGCGCCATCGCTTTGCTGTTGGCGGAAGGGCTGCGTCGAGTTCCCGGCTCGCAGTACAACATCCTCCTCTACACCTATGGCGCGCCTCGCGCCGCTGATTCAGAGTTCGCCGACGGCGCCTCATCCCTGATCCACCACCGCATCGTCAACCACAACGACCCAGTGCCCAGCGTGCCCGCCACGTGGATGAATACCACCGCCAAACTGTGGGTCCCGGGCGCCGTCACGCTTTTCAGTGCCCCCGCAGCGGGTGGCCTGCTGTTCGCGGCGGGCCTGGTACGCGTGGGGGGTAATGCTTACCAGCATCACGGCGAACAACAGCACTTCATGCCGCTCAAACTGCCGGACGGTACGCGCTCCTCGGTGTTATGGAAGCCTGGCTGCGAGTCCATCCTGGAGGCCGGCTGTAACCGTGCGTTGCAACTGCAGGGCGATATGCCAGGCCGCGACAACTTGCTCAAACAGCTGTTCCAGGCGGACCAGCACTTTATGACCGCCAGCTACATACCGGCAGCCTGGGCCACCTTGCGCCGCTGGCAACAAACCCTGGAGAGCCAGGGGCCCTTGGTCACACCGAGAGAGTTTGAGTTACTCGACCTTGCGCTGGAAACCATGACTCGACAGTTGCGCAACAAGAACCGTGAACTTGAGCGTCACCGCCCCGCGAACCAGCGCGGCTATGGGCACGAACACAACCAGGCACTCAACGCGGAAATTGACCGCTTGCACACCAGCCGTCGCCGCCTGGAATCCTTGCGTTGGCGCCGCTTGGATGCGCAAGACGTGTATGGAAGTCAGGCTGATTCCCTGCAGTTGCAGCCCAGCCTGAAGCGTTGGTTCAGCCACCGTGAAAACCGTGAATTGGCGCAAGTCGCCAGTATTCCTGCGCCTATTCACGGCAGCCCGTTGAACCCACAACCGTTGGATATCGACTCGATCGTCTAGTGGTTGGTTTTACAAAAACTCCACCTGCGCCGGTTGCCGCTTCATCAGCACCTTGCCATTACGGATCGAGTAGAGCGGCAGGCCCTGGCTGCGGATCACCTCGTAGTCGCTGTTTGCCGAAAGGATCAACAGATTGGCCGGGCGCCCGGGCTCCAGGCCATACCGGTCACCCAAGGCCATGGCCTTGGCGCTGTTGTCGGTCACCAGGTCCAGGGCGCTTTGCAGGGTGCGGTAACCGAGCATGTGGCAGATGTGCAAACCGGCTTCCAGCACACGCAGGATGTTGCCATTACCCAGCGGGTACCACGGGTCGACGATGGAGTCCTGGCCGAAGCAGACGTTCATGCCGGCCTCAAGCAGCTCGTTGACGCGCGTGACGCCACGGCGTTTTGGAAAATTGTCGAAGCGACCTTGCAGGTGGATGCTTTCGGTGGGGCAGGAGACGAAGCTGATTCCTGAGTGCCCCAACAGACGAAACAGTTTGGCGCAGTAAGCGTTGTCGTAGGAACCCATGGCCGTGGTGTGGCTGGCGGTGACGCGCGTGCCCATGTCGCGGCTGCGGGCTTCTTCGGCAAGGACCTCGAGAAAACGCGAGTGCGGATCATCGGTTTCGTCGCAGTGCACGTCCACCAGGCAGCCGGTACGTTCGGCCAGGTCCATGAGAAACTTCACCGAGCTCACGCCTTGGTCGCGGGTGTATTCAAAGTGCGGGATACCACCGACCACGTCGGCGCCCAGGCGAATGGCTTCCTGCATCAGCTCGCGGCCATTGCGGTAGGACTCGATACCCTCCTGCGGAAACGCCACGATTTGAAGGTCGATCAGGTGCGTGCTTTCTTCGCGGACTTCCAGCATGGCTTTCAGCGCGGTCAGGTCTGGGTCGGTGACGTCGACATGGGTGCGGACATGCTGGATGCCGTGAGCGGCCAGGGCCTGAATAGTTTGCTTGGCGCGGGTCTTGGTGTCTTCCTGGGTGATGGTGGCCTTGCGCTCGCCCCAGCACTCAATGCCCTCGAACAATGTTCCACTCATATTCCAGCGCGGTTCGCCGGCAGTAAGGGTGGCATCAAGGTGGATATGCGGTTCGACGAAGGGCGGTATCACCAGGTTACCGGCGGCGTCCAGATCGCCAGGCCTTAACATCGGCGCCGCGGTGTGTGGCGTGATACTGGCGATCCGGCCGTGTTCCAGGTGCAGATCATGCAGGCCTTCACGGTTGCGCAGGCGAGCGTTGATGATATGCATGGGCAAGTTCCTCTTGGCTAATGACAATCAGGCAGACAGCGCCAGATTATCCGGGCTGTTGCGATGTTCTGCCTGGCGCGTCGGCCATCAGGTTACCATCCCCGTGACGCCAGCCAGACTCATACCTGTGCGTCGGCCAGCGGTGCCCGTACGCGCAGCACGGCGCTCAGGCCAATGTAGGTGAGGGACGCGGCAACAATCCCCACCAACGGTGCCACCCAGGGTGAGTGGAACGCCAGCACGGTGCCCACGGCATATGCCACCAGCCCAGGCCAGTTGAAGGCCGGCAAGCGGGTGTCGGCCAGGCGCGGATATTGGCCGCGATACCGGTAGAAGAAGTCCGCCATGATCACCCCGCCAATCGGCGGGATCACGGTGCCCAGCAGAATCAGGTAAGGCACCAGCAGGTCGTACATGCCGAGCAACGCCAGCAGGGTGCCGATTACCGCGCCGGCCAGGGTCACCGTCTTGCGCCTGCGGGTGCGCAGCAAATTGCAGCCTGCCACGGCGAAATTGTAGATGGTGTTGTCCTGGGTGCTCCAGATGTTGAGCAGCAACATGGCCATCGCGGCCATCGCGAAACCTTGCAGCAGCAAGACTTCGACCACGTCCGGCTGCTGATAGACGATGGCGCCGTAGGCCCCGATCAATACCATCAAACCGTTGCCGATAAAGAAGCCGATCAGGCTCGCCAGCACCGCGACTTTGGCCGAGCGAGAAAACCGCGTCCAGTTGGTGGCCTGTGTCGCGCCGCTGACAAAGGTGCCGAACACCAGCGTGATCGCGGTGGACAAGTCCAGCTCGCCGGTCGGCACCACCGCCAACAGGCCGTCCAGGCCGCCGATTTTGTGGGTGGCAACCGCCATCGACAGAAACAGCAAGATGCCCATGGCCGGCACCGCAATGTACGAGAGTATCTCCAGCCCGCGATAGCCCACATAGGCCGTGGCGCAGAACATCAGGCCGAACACCACCATCAATGCCAGCACCGTGCCTTGGCTCAGTTCGAAATATTTACCCAGCACCACGGCGGCAGTGGCGGTGCCCCAGGCGTACCAGCCAATCTGAGTGAAGCCTAAGATCAAGTCACTGAGCTTGCTGCCCACCTCGCCGAAGCAGAAACGCCCCATCAACACCGAGTTCAAGCCGCTTTTAAAGGCGATGTAGCCCAGGCCTGCCGCGTAAATACCCAGCAACAGGTTACCCAACGCCACGACACCGAGCAGGTCGGTGAAACTGAAGGCTACGCCCAGCTTGCCGCCGGCAAACATAGTCGCGGTAAAAAACGTAAACCCCAACAGGACCATGGCAGTGGACGCCAGGCCTTTGCGCGCATGCATCGGCACTTCGCTGAGGGGGTAATCGTTGCCCGGTTCTTGCTGCGTCATGGCCTTGCTCCCTGGATGACTGACGCAAGGCTGTTGCACTGCGCGTGCCAAACCAACAGTGCAGTGTAGAGGGCGTCAAACAGGTACGTATCGTCGCAAGGCCTGTCCGTTGTGCCCGGTCGGGCACGAAAGCAGTGCAGCGGTGATACACATTGGATCAGTCGAACAGCGTTTGGGTGAGCTCGCCGCGATGAAACGCAAAGGCTGCTTCAAGATCGCTTTCGATGGTGCGCCCACGGGACAGCGGCGGCAGGTCGTGCAGGGCAAAAAAGCCCACTTCAGTGGTTTCCAAACCCGCCATCGGTGCCAGTTGGTCCACCCGTTCGCAGAGGAAATACAGCTTGTAGAAGTCCCGCACGTCGGGGCGATAGAGGCCCTTGGCCTTGTGCATGACGCTATACAGCGTGCGTGCCGTCACGCTTAGCCCGGCTTCCTCGCGGATCTCCTTGACGATGTTTTCCGCCGCCGATAAACCGATATCGGCGTAACCACCTGGCAGCGCCCAGCAACCATCCGTCGATTCGCGCACCAGCAGAATCCGATCGCCATCGATCACAGCGCCGCGCACTTCAATCATCGGCGTTGAATAGCGCTTGGCAAAATCCGACACCAGCCCGGTGATGCGCTCCAACGGCACATCTGCCAACTGTGCCAGCATGCTGTGGGCGATTTCGGCGATTTCTTCAAGGCGCTCACGCTCGAAATCGTCGGTGCAAAAGTGCAGCCCTGTGGACGCCAGTGCCTGTAAGCGCTTGGCCTGGGCCAGCCAGATGTTTTCCATGGGGTTCTCCTAAAGACGCTTGGTCATGTACACACGGTGCAGGCCGTGTTCCTCGACGCGATGGGTTTCCACATAGCCGCGGCGCGTGTACAGCGTGATGTTTTCAGTCATCGCTACGTGGGTATACAGGCGGATGGTCGCGTAACCCGCAGCGAGTGCCTCTTGTTCGGCAAAGTCCATCAACTGCCGTCCGAACCCCTGGCCCTGGGCATCGGGGGTGACGGCCAGGTTTGCCAACAGCAAGTCGTCATCGGTATTGAGCAAGATGATAAAACCCTGGACCCGCCCGGCGTAGTCCAGCACGTGCACGTGTCCTGCCGCGACCCACTGGCGATAGTCCTCAAGCATCGGCCCAGGCTTGCGACCGATCCGTTCGATGTAAGGCGAATAGGCGGCCTGGACGATGGCCTCGATGGTCGCAACATCAGCAGCAGTGGCGGGGCGCATCATTGCAGCGGGCTCCTGTCAAAATCGATCAGTTGTTCGGCGCCTCGAAGATCACCTCGATACGGCGTTCGAACACCTTGGAGATCTTGAACGCCAGAGGCAAGCTCGGATCATGCCGGCCGGTGTTGATCGCATGCAAGGTGGCGCGCGATACACCCAGGTGCCGCCCATGACTGCCCACACCCAGTGGAGGCGGGTACATGCTTTATCGAGGACGCTTGCCAGGCATAAAAAAACCACCCGCAGGTGGTTCTTCAGCACGTCATCGCTTATTCGCCGCGATAGATACAGCCACTGGTGCAGGTCTCATGGATACGAATTGCACTGAGTTCCGGCAGCAAGGGTTTGAGCTCAGTCCAGATCCACTTGGCCAGCACTTCGCTGGTCGGGTTTTCCAGGCCTGGGATGTCATTGAGGTAGTTGTGGTCGAGGCGTTCATAGAGCGGCTTGAAAATCGCCTTGATCTCCGAGAAGTCGCGAATCCAGCCGGTATGGGGATCCAGGTCGCCGCTCAGGTGGATCGCCACTTTGAACGAATGCCCGTGCAGGCGCCCGCATTTGTGGCCCTCCGGTACGTGGGGCAGGCGGTGGGCGGACTCGAAGGTAAACTCTTTGAAGATTTCCACGGTGTGACCTGTAGGGCTTGTGTTGCGTGGGTTTGAAGTGATTGTCAGTGTTTGATGCACTGATCAATGTACTGATAGGTCGTTGCTGGGCGTGATTGAGGCCATCCATTCGGCGCTTGCCGACTGGCGCCAGGCGACCGAGTTGGGGCGTATTCTAACCTGTTTTGGCAACGCGCTCTTCCTGCTCGCCGATAAACCCGCACAATACCCACCGTTTCAAGGCTCGCCACTGAGCGTTTTTTGCCTCGGGGGCAACCATGGCCTTTACCAACACAAATGCTACCGAGCCGAATGGTTCGAGCGATCGTTCAGACCTTACCTGGTGTGGAAGGCTGGGTAAAACCCTGAAGCGTTGGGCCGGCATGAAAGCGGCGCACGCCGGCACCTCGGCGCAGAAACCGTCGGCCCTTGAGCACCCGCCTGAAACCGCTGGTCTCGCACTGGTGCCGGTTGATCGAGAACCGCAACAGACCGCTGCCGATGTGGCGATATTTTCCAACCTGGGCAATTTGGACCGGCTCAATGCGGCTATTTCCGAGGGCACCGTACGCATTGCTTTTGCGGGCGATTCAATTGTCGAAGGCGATCGCGACGGCCTTTACGAGCACTCGGTTGTGCCCACGCTGATGCGGGCTTTGCGCGAGCAGAACCCTGCGACATCTAACGGTCCTGGATATTAACCGACTGTTCAATATTCACCGCGCCGGTGTCGATGTCGATAAGCTCAGTTTTATTCGCGACGATAACCTTGCGAGTTACCCCTCCGGCTGGAGTCCGGAAACAGGCACGACATTCGCGGTGTCCGGTTCGCCTGAGCAATACGCCCTCAAGGGGCGTGGCGCTGCGATGTTCAACAGGGCGTGCCAGGATGTCAGTTTGTCGGCTATTTTCACGATGCCCAGTTGGTCTGGACAAATTGGCGCTATTCGCTATCGGTCCATGGGCTCAGGCCTGAGTCAGTACACTGCGCAAGTCACAGCCAACCAGGTCCTGCTTTACTGGGGCGGCACTGTGATTGGTCGGTCAGCCGTTTACGCAGCCATCCCGGATGGAACGTCGGTCAGCATGAACGTGACGGTTCGCGGGGCCAGGCACGAGGTGTATCTGAATGGCGTTAACGTTATTTCCGTGTATGACTTCAACAACCTGCGGTTCGGTAAAGTCGGCTTGGTAGTGTCAGGCGCAGAGGGCACCATCTCCAATTGGGTGGCGAATTTGGGTGTTCCTGAGGCTCACGGTGCGCCCGATTTAAACGACATTGAAATCTATGGATTAGGGGATTTCGGCACCAACCCCGGCAGTGTGGGCGGAAACACCATCAACCACCCCACCAAACTCGCCAACGCTGTTATTTGGGGCGGTGCGTTGAGTCCTTTGCTGCAGCATATCCGGTCGCAGCCAAGGGGCGGCATGCCAGCCTCGACTCAAGCCAGTCACTGACGCTCGACGCTTGGCAATGTGGGGCGGCGTGCATTCAGTACGCTGCCTCATCCGTTTTGGGCGCGTGATACGCGTCTGCCTGACGCCCGCATAGTGCGTGAAGCTAGAACGCTGGCAATCTTAGTTTTTGCATCGAAATGTCAACGGCGGGGCGCTGCAGTAACGGCCTGAGCGTGCGGCGAGGACACCGCTCACGCTGAGAAGATCGCTGTTGCGTTAAAGGGCCTGCAAGTGCTCGCCCAATTTGCCGTTGTCCGCCCACTCCAGAAACTCATCCCCCAACCGTTGGCTCTCGCTCATCGCGGTTTGCCAGTATTTGTTGCGGCTCGGGTCGTCGCCCATGAAACGCTTGAAATCGCTGCGGTCCGGCAATTTGCCGTGGGGCAGGCGGGCCAGGTAGTCCTTGGACGGTGCCAGCAGTAATACATCCTGCAAACCCTGTTGATTGCTGCGTCGCCATGGCAGGCCCTTGTCGAACCAGCCGGGGATAACCCGGTCGGTAAAGTGCGGGTACAGCACGATGTCATCGCCGTGGTAGGGCAGGTCGAGGTGGTAGTCCAGCAGGCCGCCGTCACGGTAAGTGCCGGCGCCCGCGCCGGGCAGGTCGCGCACGCCTTGCATCACCATGGGGATCGAGCCGGAGGCCAGCAGTGCCTGGCGCAGGTTGCCCAGTTCCAGGTCAAGGAAGCGCGATGGGAAATCCTTCAGCGGATGTACCGGCGGCGCCTGGCGTGGGTCATGGATGATCAGCCGCTCGAAATGCCGCGACAGCCGCGCGCGGCCCCGCAGGTTGTCGGCAATCACCGACGACAGGCCCAGGCCCAGCCGCCCACGGTGGTCATCGGCAAGCAGCCCGTGGCTCTTGACCACCATGATGTTCAGGCGATAGTTGGGGTTGTCCAGCACCCGAGCGTCGCGGCCGGCCAGCAGGTCATCGAGCATGCGCTGGCAGCTATGGCTGACGTCGGCCATGGTCACGCCTTTGGCAAAGCGCTGTTCGTTATACAGGCGGCCGAGGTCGAGCAGGCCTTGCACCGGGTCGGGCAGGCACGCGCTGGCAAACCGCCAGGAGCCGATGGACGCGCCGATCAGTGCGCGTTCGCGCGGCGCGCGGGGCAGCCACTCGCCGAACAGCGCCAGGTCCAGGCCCTGAATACCCAGGGCTTTGGGGCCACCGGCCGCGCCGGGGAGAATGCCGACATCTGCCGGCGCAAGGCCGTGTTCGCGAATGCGCGTAAAGGCGCGTTTGCCGGCCTTGAGGGTCAGGGCGGGAAACTTGATGTGGATGGCTGTCATACCGGTCTCTTTTGACGCGAGGAGGGCAGTATAGAAAATCTGGCGCGATGAGGGAAAAGCGCTTGGCTAAAATTGCCATGGTGGCAATTCAGTTTCAGTTAAGTTGCCAGGGTTAACGTGGGGTCGCGTAGGACATGCCCCCGGAAACGCACGCTTACGTGAAAACCCTCACGGGTTGGTTCGCCCCCCGTATCATTGTCCCATCGCCTATTTGGCCCCAGCCCATCACCGGGCCGCCCTCAAGGAACATCAGGACACGCAATGAAGGTAAATCTAAGCGCAGGCCGGCAGGTGGTGTTGGTATTGATACTCACCAGCTCAAGCCTGTCGGCCCACGACCTTGGTCAGGACGAAGCCTTGCGCCTGCGCCAAACGGGCGTTATCGCCCCGCTGGAGCACTTGTTGGGCCCGGCGTTCGAACGCTACCCAGGCGCCAAGCTGCTGGATGCCGAACTTGAAGAGCACAAGGAGCGCCCGGTGCGCTATATCTACGAAATCGAGCTGTTGACCGTCGAAGGTGTGGTACGTGAAATCGAGCTCGACGCCAGCACCGGTGAGTTACTCAAAGATAAGGAAGACGACTGATGCGCCTGCTTCTGGTGGAAGACAACGTACCGCTGGCCGATGAACTGTTGGCGGGCCTGCAGCGCCAGGGGTACGCCGTCGACTGGCTGGCCGATGGGCGCGACGCCGCGTATCAAGGCCGCAGCGAACCCTATGACTTGATCATCCTCGACCTCGGCTTGCCAGGGCTGCCCGGGCTGGAGGTGCTCGCGCAGTGGCGCGCAGCCGCCCTGGCCACCCCGGTGCTGGTGCTGACCGCACGCGATTCATGGGCCGAGCGTATCGAAGGGCTCAAGGCCGGCGCCGACGACTACCTGAGCAAACCTTTTCACCCTGAAGAACTGCACTTGCGCATCCAGGCCCTGTTGCGCCGCTCCCATGGCCAGGCCAACCAGCCGACTTTGCAAGCGGCCGGCTTGCATTTGGATGAAGGGCGCCAGTGTGTGCTGCGTGACGGTGACGAGATCCAACTGACGGCCGCCGAATTCCGCCTGCTGCGCTACTTCATGCTGCACCCGGAACAGATTCTGTCGAAAAGCCACTTGGCTGAACATTTGTATGATGGTGAGACCGAGCGTGACTCCAATGTATTGGAGGTGCACGTCAACCACCTGCGCCGCAAGCTGGGGCGCAGCGTGATTGAAACCCGGCGCGGCCAGGGTTACCGATTTGGCGCCGCCCCGGCATGAGGTCGATCCAGCGGCGCCTGAGCCTGGGGCTGATCAGCGTGATGGTGGTGGTGGGCGTGGTGCTCGCGCAGACCAGTTTGTGGCTGTTCGAGGCCGGCTTGCAGCGCTACCTGGATGCTGGGTTGCGCAACGACAGCGAGAACCTGCTGGTGGCACTGGTGCGCGGGCCGAACGGTGTGCAACTGGATGAGCAACGCCTGTCACCGGCGTATCAGCGACCGTTTTCCGGGCACTATTTCCGCATTGATTTTGCCGACGAGCACTGGCGTTCACGCTCGCTCTGGGACCAGGAGTTGCCGCGCCTGCCCGAGGCCGGGCTCAAGGGTAACCTGCAATTGGGGCCGGAAGGTCAGCAACTGCTGGTGTTGCGTTCGGACTACAAGCGCTTCGGCCAGTCGATTTCAATCAGCGTGGCTCAGGACTACACGCCTGTGCGGGAAAGCTTTCGCCTGATGCGCCAGATTGGTCTGGTGCTGGGGCTGGCGGCGCTGTTACTGGTGCTGATCCTGCAACGGGTCACGGTGCGCCGCGCCTTGCGGCCGCTGGAAACCGCCCGTGAGCAGATTGCTCAGCTGCAACAGGGCCAGCGCTCGCAACTTGATACTCAAGTGCCGCTGGAACTCGAGCCGCTGGTGGCGCAGATCAACCACCTGTTGGCCCACACCGAAGACAGCCTCAAGCGTTCGCGCAATGCCTTGGGCAACCTCGGCCACGCGCTGAAAACGCCGTTGGCGGTGTTATTGAGTGCGGCGTCAAGCGAGGTGCTCAAGGACCATCCGCAGCTGAGCAAGTTGCTGCGTGACCAGCTTGAGCAGGTGCAACAACGCCTCAACCGCGAACTTAACCGTGCCCGTCTTGCCGGTGAAACGCTGCCGGGGACCTTGTTTGATTGTGAAAAGGAACTGCCCGGCCTGCTGGCCACGTTGAACATGATTCACGGCGAACACTTGGACTTGAGCTACCACGTTGCGCCCGGCCTGCAACTGCCCTGGGACCGCGAAGATCTGCTGGAGTTGTTGGGCAACCTGCTGGACAACGCCTGCAAATGGGCGGACGCCGAAGTGCGCTTGAATGTCAGCGAAACCGCGCACAGCTATCTGCTGGCGATCGAGGACGACGGCCCGGGCATCCCGCAGGCCCAGCGCGACCAGGTGTTCAGCCGTGGCACGCGCCTGGATGAACAGGTCGACGGCCATGGCCTCGGTCTAGGGATTGTGCGGGATATCGTCGAGGTGTGGGGCGGGGTGCTGCAGTTGCAGGAGAGTGAGCAGGGTGGGCTCAAAGTGCTGATCGAGCTGCCCAAGCGCCACGGTTGACACCGCGCAGGTCAACCCGTGGGCGGGGGCTTTCACTCACCTGGGCCCTTCATCGGGCCCAGGGTGTGTGCCATTCGCTTAAACGCGGAACTGATCCATCAGCCCCTGCTGCTGATTCGCCAGGCTGTTCAACGCCTGGCTGACCCGCGCCGATTCGTTCGCTTGCTCCGACAACGACTCGGTCACATCTCGAATCGTCGCGACATTGCTGTTGATCTCTTCGGCCACCGCGCTTTGTTCTTCGGCGGCGCTGGCGATTTGCAGGTTCATGTCGCTGATGACCGTGACGGCCTCGCCGATCTGGCGCAGGGCGGTGACCGCCTGGCCGACCTGCTCGACACTGCCCTGAGCCTGGCGATAGCTGTTGCCCATGGAACTGACCACCTCGGTGGTGCCGCTTTGCAGATGCTCGATCACCAGGCGGGTTTCTTCTACCGACTCCTGGGTGCGTCGCGCCAGGTTGCGGACCTCGTCGGCGACCACCGCAAAGCCACGGCCGGCCTCACCGGCGCGCGCGGCTTCGATGGCAGCGTTGAGCGCCAGCAGATTGGTCTGCTCGGCAATGCCGCGAATCACTTCCAACACCGAACCGATTTTCTCGCTATTGGCGGCCAGGCCTTCGACCTGGGCCATGGCCGTACTCATATCGGCCGCCAGGTGGCCGATGTTGGTGGTGGTGCGGTCGATCACGGTCAAGCCTTCACGGGTGGCCTGGTCGGCGTCGCGCGCAGCCTGTGCCGCTTGGGCGGCGCTGCGGGCCACATCCTGGGCGGTGGCGCTCATTTCGTGGGAGGCGGTCGCCACCTGATCGACCTGGCGGTATTGCTGCTCCATGCCGGCGCTGGTTTCGCTGGCAATCGCGGCGGACTGGTCGGCGGTGCCACGGGCGTCCTGCACCGAGCGTTTCACCTGGGCAATAATCGGTTGCAGCTTGTCCAGGAAGCGGTTGAACCAGCCGGCCAGTTGCCCCAGCTCATCCTTTTTGTCATAGGCCAGGCGGCGGGTCAGGTCGCCTTCGCCGCTGGCGATGTCTTCCAGCATGCGGGCCACGCCGAGGATCGGTCGGGTTACGCTGCGCGCCATCAGCCACACCAGGATCAAGCCAATCACCGCGGCCAGCAGGCCCAGGCTCAGTTCCAGCCAGGTGCCACGGGCGTTATCGGCGTCCAACTGTGTCTTGAGCGCTTCGGCCGGGCCGACCAGGACTTTTTCCGGCACATCCAGCAACACACCCCACGGTTTGCCGCCGGGAATCGGTGTGAAGGGCGCCAGCACCTTGAGTTGGTGGTCGGCGCGCAGGCTGCGGGTCTGCGTGCTGCTGGCCAGGGCATTGATCAATTGCGCACCGCTGGCGGGGTCGACCTTGTCCAGGCGCTGGCTGAGTTTGCTGGCGTCCGCGCTGTAGCCGGCGAGCAAGCCGGTGGGGCTGAGGATACTGACCTGGGTCTGGCCGTCATACAGCTTCTGGCTGGCCTGTTGGCTAACGGCTTGCAGGCTGTTGAGGTTGATGTCCGCCGACAACGAGGCGATGACTTTGCCATTGACCATCAGCGGGAAGACTATGCTGGTCATCAGCACGTTTTGCCCGTCGATCATATAAAAGTACGGTTCGATGACGCAGGGTTTCAGGGTGGTGCGCGGGCAGGTGAACCAGGCGTTGGCTTTCTCGCCGCTGGGGCCTGTGCTGGTGTCGGACATGTCGCTTTCGGGCAATGCCATGGAGGTCAGTTTGCCGGGTGTCGGCTGCGACCAGTAGAGAGCGAATCGGCCCTTGTCGTTGCTGCCCAGTTCGGCCTGGTTGGCGAACAACTCATCCTTGCCGTCCAGCGCATTGGCTTCGAACACCAGCGACAAACCGAGCAAGTCCGGGTTGGCCTGCAGCGCAGCCTTGACCTGGCGGGTCAGGTCTTCGCGCGTGTCGAAGGCGTCGAGAAAGCGTTTTTCAGCCTGTTCGCGCAAAAACAGCACCTGGCGTGCAAAGCCATGGCCGTACTGGAAGGCATCCATGAATTGCTGGCGAATACCCAGCGCCTGTCCTTCACCTTGCGCCTCGATGCGGGCCTGGGCGGACTCGTCGAGCATCTGCATGCTGGAGGCCTTGACCTGTTGCGAGCTCTGCTCCATGCGGTACAGCGACAGACCCACCAGCAGGGTCACGATTCCCAGCAGGCAGAGGCCGGCGAGCAGGGTGATTTTCCATTGTATGGAGAGCTGTCTGAGGGACATCGAGGAGCATCCTTAGCCTGAAAACACAGAGAGTCAGGCTATCGGCCGCTTTTCGGCTTTCTTTATTTTTTAAACGTTCAATTGAAAGCTGAAAAGCGACGCCGTTTTTTGACATGCGCGCCCGGCTGCTGCAAAGTGCGCGCCCTCTAATAAGACCTCTTAAAGCCTGCACGCTGGCGCCACCTCAATGGCCGCCCGGGCGCGGGTATGCCTGGTTTTTGTGTTTCTGTCTTGAGGTAACCATGATTAACGCAGTCATCGCCGCGGTCGGCACCATGCTGGTGCTCAGCCTGTCCCGCGTGCATGTGGTCATCGCCATTATTGTCGGCGCCCTGGTGGGTGGCTTGACCGGTGGCCTTGGCATCGAGGCCACGCTCAAGGCGTTCAACGGTGGTTTGGGCGGCGGTGCGACCGTGGCGCTGTCCTACGCCTTGCTCGGCGCTTTCGCGGTGGCGATTGCCAAATCCGGCTTGGCTCATGCCTTGGCGGACAAGGCGCTGCTATTAGTCGATCGTCAGGAAGCCAGCGGCGGCAGCCACGTCAAATGGCTGCTGATCGGCCTGTTGTGGGTGGTAGCGATTGCGTCGCAGAACATCCTGCCGATCCATATCGCGTTTATCCCGTTGCTGGTGCCGCCGCTGTTATACGTGTTGACCAAGCTGCAACTGGACCGCCGCCTGATCGCCTGCGTGATGACCTTCGGCCTGATCACGCCTTACATGTTCCTGCCGGTAGGCTTCGGGAATATCTTCCTTAACCAGATCCTGCTGGCCAATGTGGCCAAGAGCGGCGTGGACATCAGCCAGGTCAATGTCACCCACGCCATGGGCCTGCCCGCGTTAGGCATGGTGGTCGGCCTGCTGGTGGCGGTGTTTGTCAGCTATCGCAAAAAGCGCGTGTACGACCTGGAAAAAATCGAGCGGGTCGAGCAAGTCGCGGTGCAGTACAACCCGCTGACCTTGCTGGTGGCCGGGCTGGCGATTGCTTCGGCGTTCATTATTCAACTGTGGCTGGACTCGATGATTATCGGTGCCCTGGCCGGCTTCCTGATCTTCTCGGTGTCGGGCATCGTGCGCTGGCGTGAGACCGACGACCTGTTTACCGAAGGCATGAAAATGATGGCGATGATCGGCTTCATCATGATCGCCTCTTCGGGGTTTGCCGAAGTGCTCAAAGCCACCGGTGATGTGCGTTCGCTGGTGGAAACGTCGGCGGCATTCATCGGCCATAGCCGTGGGGTGGGCGCGTTGCTGATGCTGCTGGTAGGCCTGCTGGTGACCATGGGCATTGGTTCGTCGTTTTCCACGGTGCCGATTCTTGCCGCGATTTTCGTACCGCTTTGTGTGCAACTGGGCTTCAGCCCGTTGGCCATCGTGTGCATTGTCGGCACGGCCGGTGCGCTGGGCGACGCCGGCTCGCCTGCGTCAGACTCAACGCTCGGCCCGACCTCCGGCTTGAACATCGACGGCCAGCACCACCATATCTGGGACACGGTGGTGCCGACTTTCCTGCACTACAACATTCCATTGCTGGCGTTTGGCTGGATTGCTGCGATGACGCTCTAACCTACAGATAATTTGTAACTGGCCGTTAACCTCTCAAGTCGCCACGAATAAGAGAGAAAAGCCATGCGTCTGAGTTTGAAGGCCAAAGTCCTGTCCCTCGCCGTAGTGCCGGTGTTGCTGTTTGCGGTGGTCATCAGCCTGACCACCGTGTGGATGCTCCAGGGCCAGGCGCGCAACGAGGTGGATGAAACCCGCCAGCGCCTGCTCAACGACGCCAAAACCACGCTGAAAAGTTATGTGGAAGTGGCCATGACCACCGTCAAGCCGCTCTACGATGCTGCCGCGCCGGGCGACACCGTCGCGCGGGCGGAGGTGGTCAAACTGCTCTCCAACACCACCTACGGCAAGGACGGCTACTTCTTCGGCTACGACTCCGAGACCATTCGCCTGTTCAAGGGCAACAGCCCGGACGGCGTTGGCAAGAGCTTCAAGGACAACCGCGACCCCAATGGGGTCTACGTCAACCGCGACCTGGTCAAGGTCGGTAAAGACGGCACTCACTATCTGCAATACAGCTCGACCCAGCCGGGGCAGACCGAACTGGTGCCCAAGCTGGGTTACACCGAGTACCTGCCGAAGTGGGACATGGTGATCGGTACGTCGGTCAACCTCGACGGCATTGAAGCCCAGGTGGCGGTGGTCGAGGCCAAGGTCGAGAAACGCATGGAAGGCGTGCTGCTGAGTATTCTCGGCGTGGCCGTGGTGGTGCTGTTGGTGATTGCTGCCGTGGGCATGGTGACGGCCAATACCATCCTGCGTCCGCTGAACCTGATGAAAGCCAACCTCGACGATATCGCGGCGGGCGAGGGCGACTTGACCCGCCGCCTGGCCATTACCAGTCAGGACGAACTGGGCGATCTGGCCGGCGCATTCAACCGTTTTGTCGACAAGATCCACAGCCTGGTGCGCCAGATCACCGAGATGACTGCGCAGCTCACCGGCCTGGTGAGCCAGGTGTCGGACCAGGCCCAGCGTTCCGAGCAGGCCATGGAGCGCCAGCGCCATGAAACCGATCAGGTCGCTACCGCGATCAACCAGATGTCTTCCGCTGCGCAAGAAGTTGCGCGCAGTGCGCAGGGTGCGTCGGTGGCGGCACAGCAAACCGATGTGGAAGGCCAGGCCGCCAAGCGTGTGGTGGACGGCAGCATCGCGCAGATCCATGCCCTGGTGAACGATATTCGCAGCAGCGGCGTGTCCCTCGACAGCCTGCAACAGGACGTGTCGTCGATTGTCAGTGTGCTTGGCGTAATCCGCTCGATTGCCGAGCAGACCAACCTGCTGGCGCTCAACGCTGCCATCGAAGCCGCGCGGGCCGGCGAGGCCGGGCGTGGTTTTGCCGTGGTCGCCGACGAGGTCCGCGCCCTGGCCAGTCGCACCCAGACCAGCACCCAGGAAATCCAGGGCATGATCGACCGCCTGCAAAAAGGCACCGAAGCCGCTGTAGATTCGATGCGCCGCTCCAGCGATGCGGGCGACGGCACCTCAGCCCGCGCCAACGAAGCCGGGGCCTCGCTGGACACCATGGCCCAATTGATCGGCACGATTAATTCCATGAACGCGCAGATTGCCAGCGCGGCGGAAGAACAGACCGCCGTGGCCGAAGAGATCAACCGCAGCGTGCATCAGATCGCCGTGGCGGTGGACAGCGTGGCTGATGAAACCCAACTGGGTGCCCAGACCTCACGTAGCCTGGCGGACCTCGGCCAGCGGTTGGGGCAGCTTGTCGGTCAGTTCCGGATCTGACCACATCTGGCTTGGCGGCAGGGTTGTCTGGCGTTAAAACCAGGCCGGCGCCCTGTCAGATATCCCGCATCAGCAAGCCAAACTGCAGGTCCATCTGCGCCGGCAGCGGCACATAAACGGTGTGCCCATCCCCAGGCGCCACCTCGATGGCTTCGCCCTGGGCGTTGTGCAGCGTGGCCAGGTCGAAGTGAAAGTTTCCGGCGGGGGTCATCAGTTCCAGGTGATGACCCACGGCAAAGCGGTTTTTCACCTTGACCTCGGCCAGCTCGCCCCGGCGCTCGCCGGTCAATTCGCCGACAAACTGCTGACGTTCCGATACCGAGCTGCCGTTCTGGTAGTTCTGGTATTCGTCATGCACATGACGGCGCAAAAAACCTTCGGTGTAGCCGCGTTGCGCCAGGGACTCCAGGTCGGTCATCAGGTTACGGTCAAAGGCTCGGCCGGCCACCGCATCATCAATGGCTTTGCGATACACCTGGGTGGTGCGCGCGCAGTAGAAGTGGGATTTGGTACGGCCTTCGATCTTCAGCGAATGCACGCCCATGTGGGTCAGGCGTTCCACATGCTGCACCGCGCGCAGGTCCTTGGCGTTCATGATGTAGGTGCCGTGCTCGTCCTCGAACGCGGGCATCTGTTCATCGGGGCGCTGGGTTTCTTGGAGCAGAAACACCTGATCGGTCGGCGCGCCGATTCCCAGCGTAGGCTGAAATTCCTGGACGATATCGCCGGTGGCGTTCTCCACCGCCGGCATGGCCTGGTATTTCCAACGGCAGGCATTGGTGCAGGTGCCCTGGTTGGCGTCGCGTTTGTTCATGTACCCGGACAGCAGGCAGCGCCCGGAATAGGCCATGCATAAAGCACCGTGCACGAACACTTCCAGCTCCATCGCCGGCACGTGCTGGCGAATTTCACCGATCTCTTCCAGTGACAGCTCCCGCGACAGAATCACCCGGCAGATGCCTTGCTGCTGCCAGAACTCCACACTGGCCCAATTCACCGTGTTGGCCTGCACCGACAAGTGAATCGGCATCGAGGGGAAGTGGCGCCGCACCAGCATGATCAGCCCCGGGTCGGACATGATCAGCGCATCCGGGCCCATCGCGATGACGGGGGCCAGGTCTTTGAGGAAGGTTTTCAGTTTGGCGTTGTGCGGCGCGATATTCACCACCACGTAGAAACGTTTGCCCAGCGCGTGGGATTCGTGGATGCCGAGCGCCAGGTTGGCATGGTCGAACTCATTGTTACGCACCCGCAGGCTGTAACGCGGCTGGCCGGCGTAGACCGCATCGGCGCCGTAGGCGAAGGCATAGCGCATGTTTTTCAGGGTGCCGGCGGGGGCGAGCAACTCGGGGGCGATCACAGGGGGCATGGGCTCAAGTCGTAAAAGGTCGCGAGGGTAAAGGAGCCGGCAGCCGCTTTTATTGATCCAGATCGTCCTTTTGCTGATTTTGTATCGCCAGCGGGTTCGTGACGCGCGCGCGATACCTCAAGCGCCTCCGAGCCGTACGTAAAGCCCTGGACGCAGCGCTCCGAAACGGATCGCCTGATGGGCACCGGCGTGCGCCCTGCGGAATAAGTGCTCTATTGAGTGAGGCGCGGTCGGATGCCTCAAGCCATTGAGCGATGCGGTCTATGCTCGTTCTATAAACAAGGGCACTCCCAGGTTTCGCAGCGGACTAAGCATCAGGGCTTACGAAGGCCCTTTGCTTTTCTGACATGGACCGGACATGAACCAAACGAACCTGCAATTCAAAACCCTGCTGTTGTTGCTGGCCCTGGTGACCATCGCCTTTATCTGGATATTGCTGCCGTTCTACGGCGCGGTGTTCTGGGCGGTGATCCTCGGCATTATCTTTGCCCCGATGCAGCGGCGCCTGCAGCTGCGGTTTGGCTGGAACCGCAACCTGACATCCCTGGCCACCCTGACGGTGTGCCTGCTGATTGCCATTTTGCCGGTGATCATTACCAGCGTGCTGCTGGTGCAAGAAGGCGCGACCCTCTATAACAATATCGAGAGCGGAAAGCTGGATGTGGCGGGGTATATCGAGCAGTTCAAAAACGTGCTGCCGCCGTACTTCCAGCACCTGCTTGACCGCTTCGGCATGGGCAACCTGGAAGGCCTGCGGGAAAAAATCGTCAAGAGTGCAATGCAAGGCAGCCAGTTCTTTGCAACCCAGGCATTCAGCTTCGGCCAGGGTACGTTTGATTTCCTGGTGAGCTTTTTCATCATGCTGTATCTGCTGTTTTTCCTGCTGCGCGACGGCCCGGAACTGGTGCGCAAGGTCCGTACGGCGGTGCCGCTGGCCGAGCCGCAAAAGCGTCGGTTGCAGCTCAAGTTCAACCGGGTGGTACGCGCGACGGTCAAGGGCAACGTGCTGGTGGCGGTGACCCAAGGTGCGCTGGGAGGGTTGATCTTCTGGTTTCTGGACATTCCCAGTGCGTTGCTCTGGGCGGTGCTGATGGCGTTTCTTTCGCTGTTGCCGGCGGTCGGCGCAGGAATAGTATGGGCGCCGGTGGCTGCCTACTTCCTCTTGAGCGGGTCGATCTGGCAGGGCGTGGTGCTGGGACTGTTCGGCGTGTTCGTGATTGGCTTGGTGGACAATGTGCTGCGCCCGATCCTGGTAGGTAAGGACACCAAGATGCCGGATTATCTGATTTTGATCTCGACCTTGGGCGGCCTGTCGGTGTTCGGCCTGAACGGGTTTGTGATCGGCCCGCTGGTAGCGGCGCTGTTTATGTCCAGTTGGGCGTTGTTCGTGGAAAGCAAACCACGGGTCAAACTGCCGTTGCCCTAGACGTTACAGCGAGTGACGCTCAAGCGTGGAGCCTGAAGTTCGACGCTTGCTGCAGCTGTTTTTCGGCGGCGGACAACGAGGTGAGCGGGCCGCTGATGGGCTCGCCATCGCGCACCAGATACCAACAGGCCAGCAAGCCGTGCTCACGAAGAGGGGCGGGGACTGCGCTGCCGATGACGGACATGATCTGAACAGTAGGCATAAATACCTCCAATGGCGATGGAGTTCACCATACTGGCTGTTTGCCCGTAGGAAAAATCACCAGTCTCGATAGTCGACATTAACGCCAGGCGTCAATCCACCACTTGATCGAGCATGGAAACCACTTCCTGTTCACTGAGCAGCCCCTTACGCACCAGGTTTTCCGCCAGCAGCGAGAGGAATTTTGCGCTGCGGTGGCCCTCAAGGTGCTTGAGTTCGGTCAGTGCGCTGTAGACCTTGCTGGATGTGCACAGGCCAGCGGTTCGATGGGGGTTTTGCGTGGGCATGGTCAGTCGTCCTTGTTGTTATTGGGTGGACAGTGTCGATAGTGAGAGTGTTGGGTGACACAAACATGACAGCGCGAGGCGCCTTCGAGCAAGGGGTCATTGGCCATAATCATGTGCGATTACTCGCGGAACATTGTCCTCATAGCGACCTTGGCAGGACGAATCCGGACTTTTCAGGCAAAAAAAGGCCCCGCGTGTCGGCGAGGCCTGTGTCTGTCAGCTCAATTGCGTGTTACCAGCCGCGACCATAGTAGCCGTGGGGAGGGCCGTAATAGCCGCGCGGTGGGCCGTAATAGACCGGCGCCGGGCGGTAATAAACCTGTTGTTGCACATACACCGGCGGTGGCGGTGCGTAGTAGACCGGCGGCGGCGCGGCGTACACCGGTTGCGGCTGGACATACACCGGTTGCTGCACGTAGACCGGCTGGGATTGGCTGGCAACCACGGAGCCCACTACGGCGGCGCCGACCAAAGCACCCAACACGGCCGGGCCACCCCAACCACCACCGTGGGCGGAGGCTTGGCCTGCCATAGCGAGTGCGCCGATAAGCAAGGCGATTTTGGGGATTTTACGGATCATGGTCATTCCTCGGTTAGCCCCTGCGCTTGTGGTCTGCAATCAATAGACTCAAGGATTGTCGCGGGGATACTTTTAAGACAACGTATTTCTGAAAAACAGCACGGCCGATAGGTAAAGGTTGTGTAAGGATCTGTACCGAATTGCTTACTTAAGGAGTTACCCATGCAGATGCACCCCAACAAGGACACCCAACTGTGCATGTCATTGTCGGCGCGGCCTGGGAATTTTGGCTTGCGTTTCCATAACCATCTGTACGAACAGCTGGGTTTGAATTTTTATTATAAAGCGTTCAGTAGCCAGGATTTGCCCGGTGCGATCGGTGGTATTCGGGCGCTGGGCATTCGTGGTTGCGGTGTGTCCATGCCCTTCAAGGAGGCCAGTATCGCCTTGGTCGACGAGCTGGACGAGTCGGTCAAGGCCATCACCTCCCTTAACACCATCGTCAACACCAACGGCCATCTCAAGGCCTACAACACTGACTATATTGCTATCGAACAACTGCTGAAAAAGCACGCGGTGCCAAAAGACTCGAGCTTTGCCCTGCGTGGCAGCGGCGGCATGGCCAAGGCCGTGGCCAGTGCCTTGCGCGACGGTGGTTATGCCAACGGCGTGATTGTCGCGCGCAATGAGGCGGCAGGCCGGGCGTTGGCACAAGGTCTGGGGTATGAGTGGCAAGCGCAATTGGGTGATTTGCGCCCGCAGATGTTGGTCAACGTGACGCCGATTGGCATGACCGGCGGGGCGGAAGCCGACCAGTTAGCCTTTGAGGCTGACGCTGTGGATGCTGCTGACACCGTCTTTGATGTGGTGGCGATCCCGGCCGAAACACCGCTGATTGTGCGTGGCCGCGCCCAGGGTAAGCGGGTGATTACCGGGCTGGAAGTGATCGCGATTCAGGCGTTGGAGCAGTTTGTGCTGTACACCGGCGTGCGGCCGACGCAGGCGCAGTTTGAACAAGCCGTGGCGTTTGCCCGAGCCTAGCGAACCCGGCAAAACCCATGTGGGGGCTGGCAAGCCAGCGCCCACAGGTTGACCGTGTTAAGCCTGTTCCAGCTGCGTGAGGCGCTCTTCCAATGCGGCAATTCGGGCTTCAAGTTCTTCGATACGATCCGAAGAGACGGCACCGGCCGAGCGCTCCACCGCATGACCCCGCGCCGACAGAATCACCTCAATATCCGCCGGATCGCCCAGCGCATGGGTGTAACGATCTTCCCGTTGCCCTGCCTGACGCGGCACCAATAGCGCCAGCCCGCGCGCAATCAGGCGCTCCAGCTGGTGCACCACCTGCTCGGCATCTTCAAAATCATGCATGCGCCCGCTGCGGGTCAGCAGTTCATTGACCGTCTGCGGCCCGCGCAGAAACAGCAGCCCGATCAGTATCACCTGGGCCGGCACCAACTCCAGTGCCTTGTCGACGCGATGCTCCCAGCGGTCGGCCCGGCTGCCCATGACCAGGCGCGTGAAACCTTGGCCTTCCAGCGCGCGCAGGCTTTGCCCGACTTGGCCCTGGCTGAGGTTCGTCACCGGCTCGCGGCTGGTTTTCTGGTTGCAGGCCAGCACCAATGCATTCAGGGTCAGGGGGTAGGTTTCCGGGTTGGTCGCCTGTTTTTCGATCAGGCAGCCCAGGATGCGGATTTCCGTGCTGTTCAGGCGTGGTTCCGGGGTGTCGGTAGCGTGCTCGGCGGTCATCGCGCTTTCCCTATGCAGTAAGAGGGGGCGCTCTCAATGAGTGTTCCCGTCGTGTTGTCGCCTCAAAGCGGGCCTGGCAAGACGCAGGCCGCTGGGAATGGTTGTTCCCTTTCCAAGGC
This sequence comes from Pseudomonas sp. AP19, assembly GCF_001728855.1. Taxonomy (NCBI): domain Bacteria; kingdom Pseudomonadati; phylum Pseudomonadota; class Gammaproteobacteria; order Pseudomonadales; family Pseudomonadaceae; genus Pseudomonas; species Pseudomonas sp. AP19. The sequence goes on from NZ_LXJP01000030.1 coordinate 69,546, forward strand.
CGGCAACGCAGGGCCCGCGTTAAGGCACAACCCGGCGCGACGGGGAAACTCATTGAGAGCGCCCGCACCTAGCCTAATCCTGAAAAAATAAAAGACAAGCTGCACACGCAGCTGGCATGTCTATAATCGGCGCTGGTTACACACCCTGCCATCACCGCGAGACTGTCATGACTATTTCCCTGTACGCCGCCTCCATCCCGGTCTTCAAGCAAATGCTCAACGCCCTGAGCGATGTGCTGAACAAAGCCGAAGCCCATGCCACCGCCAAGAACATCGAGCCCAATGCTCTGTTGCAGGCGCGTCTGTTCCCGGACATGTTCCAACTGGTGCGCCAGGTGCAGATCGCCGTCGACTTCGCCAAGGGCGTTTCCGCACGCCTGGCCGAGATTGAAGTGCCGAAGTACGAAGACAGCGAAGTGACCTTTGCCGACCTGCAAGCCCTGATCGCCAAGGTGCTGGCGTTTGTCGACACGATCAAGCCCGAGCAAATCGACGGCAAGGAAGGCATCGAGATCATCACCCGCCCAGGCACCCCGAAAGAGAAGCGCTTCAGCGGCCAGTCCTACCTGCTGACCTACGGCCTGCCGCAGTTCTTCTTCCACGTCACCACCGCTTACGCCTTGCTGCGTCACAACGGTGTCGAAGTGGGCAAGCGCGATTACATGGGCGCGTTCTAAGCACCCAGGTACAAAAAAGCCCGGGGCGGTTCTTCAACGAACCGCCCCGGGCTTTTTTACGCCTGATGGTTAAGCCGGCTGTTCTTCCTGGCCCAGGCATGCGGCGGCGGTAAACAGCACATCGGTGGACGAATTGAGCGCGGTTTCCGCCGAATCCTGCAACACACCAATGATGAAACCTACGGCGACGACCTGCATGGCGATCTCGCTGGGAATACCGAACAGGCTGCACGCCAGGGGAATCAACAGCAACGAGCCACCGGCCACGCCCGACGCCCCGCAGGCACACACCGCTGCCACCACGCTGAGCAATACGGCGGTCGGCAGGTCGACGGTGATACCCAAGGTATGCACGGCCGCCAGGGTCAGTACGGTGATGGTGATTGCGGCACCGGCCATATTGATGGTGGCGCCCAGTGGGATCGATACCGAATAGGTGTCTTCATGCAGGCCCAGGCGTTTGCTCAACGCCAGGTTCACCGGGATATTCGCCGCGGAGCTGCGGGTGAAGAAAGCGGTGATGCCGCTCTCACGCAGGCACATCAGCACCAGCGGGTAGGGGTTGCGGCGCAGCTTCCAGAACACGATGGCCGGGTTGACCACCAATGCCACGAACAGCATGCAGCCGATCAACACCACCAGCAGGTGAGCGTAGCCGAGCAGGGCACCAAAACCGGAGGTGGCCAGGGTTGAGGCCACGAGACCTAAGATCCCCAGCGGCGCGAAACGAATCACCACGCGCACGATCAGCGTTACGCCGTTGGACAGGTCGTCGAGCACGGTGCGGGTGGTTTCGCCGGCATGGCGAATCGCGATGCCCATGCCGATGGCCCACGCCAGAATGCCGATAAAGTTGGCATTCATCAGCGCGCTCACCGGGTTATCCACCACGCTCAACAGCAGGCTTTGCAACACCTCGCCGATGCCGCCGGGAGCACTTACCGCGACGTCATGGGTGGCAAGCACCAGGGACGACGGGAACAGCGTGCTGGCGACCACCGCCACGACGGCAGCCGCAAAGGTACCGAGCAGGTACAAGAAGAGGATCGGCTTGATATGGGTTTCCTGGCCGTGTTTATGGTTGGCGATCGACGCCATGACCAGTACGAACACCAGGATCGGCGCAACGGCTTTCAGGGCCGTGACGAACACCTTGCCGATAAACCCGGTAGCGCGGGCAGCCTCGGGCATCCACAGGGCCAATAGAATCCCGGCAAGCAAGCCCAAGACAATTTGGGTAACCAGGCTGACGCGCATAAGTCGTTGTAACAGGGAAGGGGCAGCAGTCATAAACAGTTGTCTCTAGTTTTTTTAATAGAACGCAGCATTGCAGGCGGAAAGTGCTGTAGGCAGTAGGTGCGGAGTCTAACATGCTGTAGGAAGCGTCCCGTTCGGTGCGGCATTGCGTCACCCGCACCCGCAGGCTTTGGCAAAATCCAGACATACTCTGTTAACATTCTTGCCTCTCATCTTTCCTCTCCGTCAGCGAGCCCTTCGGGCTGTCGTTGATGTCGTCGTTTCTGGAGTTTTTATGTTGTTTCCCATCCTGCTGCTGTCGGCCGCCGGCTTTACTGTGTTGACCACAGAATTCGTCATCGTGGGCCTGCTGCCGTCGATTGCCCGGGACCTGAATGTCAGCGTGTCCCAGGCGGGGTTGTTGGTGACCTTGTTCGCCTTTACCGTGGCGGCGTTCGGTCCGTTCCTGACGGCGTACTGCGCGCGTTTCCCACGCAAGCGCTTGTTTATCAGCATCCTGATCATGTTCGGCGTGGCCAATACCCTGGCGGCGCTGGCGCCGAATATTTGGGTGATGGCATTCGCGCGGTTGATTCCGGCATTGGGGTTGCCGGTATTCTGGGCCTTGGCCAGCGAGACGGCGGTGGACATTGTTGGCCCCGAATACGCCGGACGAGCCATTGAAAAAATCGGCTTCGGCATCGTCTGTGCCACGGTGTTCGGCATTCCGGTCGGCACGCTGATTTCCGACATGTTCGGCTGGCGTATCGCGTTTGCGATTCTGGCGGTGGTGGCGTTGGCCAAGGCATTGCTGCTGTTTATCTACCTGCCGGTGACCCAGCCGAAGAACGACCAAGTGACACTGCGCTCGCAATTCAAGATCCTGCGCAACCCGTTGATGCAGGGGCATATCCTGCTGTCAGTGCTGGTGTTCAGCGGCATGTTCACCGCTTACACCTACCTGGCGGACATTCTTGAGCGTCTGGCCGGCTTTGACGGCACATTGGTCGGCTGGTGCCTGATGGGGTTTGGCGCGGTAGGCCTGATCGGCAACTCACTCGGCGGGCGCGCAGTGGACCGCCACCCGTTGATCGCGTCCATGGTGTTCTGTGGGTTCATGATCGCGGGCATGGTGGCGTTGGTCCCGGCGATTCATTCCACCGTCGGCCTCGCGGCGGCGATGGCGGTGTGGGGCGTGACCCAGGCGGCGCTGTTCCTGGTCAGCCACGTGCGGCTGATGAAGGCCGCGCCCCATGCACCGGCGTTTGCGGCGTCGTTGAATATTGCCGGGGCCAACCTGGGGATTGGCCTGGGGGCAATGGTCGGTGGGCATGTGATCGACACCCTAGGCCTTGGCAGCCTGGGCTTTGCGGCGTCCGGGTTTATCCTGGTGTCGATCCTGCTGGCGTTGTGGCTGATGACCGCCAGGCAGCCGGTCGCATCCAACGCCTGAATCGTCAGGGCAGGGCGGTAAACAACTCGCGTCGAGCGCCTTCGGTAATCGCCACAATGCCGGGGTGCTTGACCTTGCGCTCCACCGAGATCGCGTAGAACGACTCGGTCACCGCATCGGTCTGGCCAATCAGCGCCACCCCGTACTGGCGCACCACCTCGTCGGCAATCACGCTGGGGGCGATAAAGATCCCGCTGCCGGATTGGCCAAACGCCTGCATTAACGCACTGTCATCGAACTCGCCGATGATCTTCGGTTGAATCTGCTGCTCGGCGAACCAGCGCTGCAAGCGGCTGCGCACCACCGTCTCGGCCCCCGGAATCAAGAGCGGCGCGCCCTGCAGACATTGTGGGAAATCACCACCGTACTGGTCGGCCAACGCCTGGGTGGCGAAAAAACTGATGCCACACTCCCCCAGTTTCTGGCTGTAGCCTTTGATGTCCAAGTGAGTGGGCATGGGGCTGTCGGAGATCACCAGGTCGAGGCGCTGAATCGCCAGGTCGGCCAATAAACGTTCGAGTTTGTCCTCGCGGCAGGTGATACGGATTTGTTCGCTCAGCTCCATCGTGGGGGCGATCAGCCGGTAAACGATGGATTTGGGCACCACATCCGCCACGCCGACCCTGAACAGGATCTGCTGCTCATTGGGCTGCGCGCGCAACATCGCCTCCAGTTCGTTGCCGGTTTGGAACATTTGCTCGGCGTAGGGCAAGGCCTGGCGCCCGGCTTCGGTGAGTTCAAGCTGGCGGCCGACGCGCTGAAACAGCGCGATACCAAAGGTCTGCTCCAGCAGGCTGATCTGCCCGCTGATGGTCTGGGGCGTGAGGTTCAATTGCTCACAGGCGCGCACGATGCTGCCGGTCTTGGCCACCACCCAAAAATAATGCAGTTGTCGATAATTAAGCATCGTGGACTACACTTCGTAAAAATCGAAGTATATACGAGAAAAATACGAATTTTACTGAACTGTTCGACTGCATAGAATGCCTCGCTATCGAGGGGCCACTATTTGGACCCACTGGTTCTAACGAGGAATACAGCATGCAACTCAATTCTCTGGGCGCGGCGGCCTTACTTGCGCTTTCATTGGTGGTGATCAGCGGCTGTGATCAAGTCGAAAAAAGCGCCCAGCAAGTCATGGGCAAGGCCACCGAGTCGGCCAAGCAAGCCATTGATGACACCCACAAAGCCGCCGAGCAGGCATTGAGTGAGGCGACGCAAGGCCTGATCAGTCCGCAAAAAAAGGCGGATCAGGAAGACAAAGAACCTGAAACCGGCAATAAAGAAGCCTAATTCCCCAGCACAACGTCAGGACTGACCTATGGATTACCTTTTACAACTGGCCGCCAGCCCCACCGCCTGGGTGGCACTGGCCACCTTGATCGTCATGGAAATCGTGCTGGGCATCGATAACCTGATCTTTATTTCGATCCTCACCAACAAGTTGCCCGAGAAGCACCGAGCCAAGGCGCGCCGTATCGGCATCAGCATGGCGCTGGTGTTGCGCCTGGGCCTGTTGAGCACTATCGCGTTTATCGTGCAGTTGACGACCCCGGTATTTGAGATCTTCGGCCAGGCGTTTTCGTGGAAAGACATGATCCTGATCGCTGGTGGCCTGTTCCTGGTGTGGAAGGCAACGACCGAGATCCATCACAGCATGGACCCCGAGCCGGAAGAAAAGGCAACCACCGGCAACGTGGTGACCATCGGTTTTGCTGCGGCGATTGGTCAGATCCTGATGCTCGACCTGGTGTTCTCCATCGACAGCATCATCACCGCCGTGGGCATGACCGAGCATTTGCCGATCATGATCATTGCTGTGGTGACCTCGGTCATCGTGATGCTGGTGGCGGCTGAACCGTTGGCCAAGTTCATCAACGACAACCCGACGGTCGTGATGCTGGCCCTGGGCTTCCTGATCATGATCGGCATGACGTTGATCGCTGAAGGCTTCGGCGCTCACGTGCCCAAAGGCTACGTGTATGCGGCCATGGCGTTCTCGGCGGTGATCGAGTGCCTGAACATCGCGCGGCGTAATCGCCACAAGCGTTTGCTCGCCGCCAGGCAGTAACCGCTGAACCCGAAAGCCGGCTGAACGCTCAAGAGTCCAGCCGGCTTTTTGCTGTCTGATAGAATCCGCCCACTTGTTACCTTGAGGTCCACCATGAACGAGCCGATTCGCCTCACCCAGTACAGCCACGGCGCGGGTTGCGGCTGCAAGATTTCGCCCCAGGTGCTGGAAGTGATCCTCGCCGGCAGTGGCGCGCAGAACCTCGACCCCAATCTGTGGGTCGGCAACGCCTCACGCGACGATGCGGCGGTGTACGCCATCGACGACGAACGCGGTGTGGTTTCCACCACCGACTTTTTCATGCCGATCGTCGATGACCCCTTTGACTTTGGGCGCATTGCCGCCACCAACGCGATCAGCGACATCTACGCCATGGGGGGCGACCCGTTGATGGCCATTGCCATTCTGGGCTGGCCGGTGAATGTGCTGGCGCCAGAGGTTGCCCGCGAAGTGATCCGTGGCGGCCGTTCGGTGTGCGATGCCGCCGGTATCCCCTTGGCAGGTGGCCACTCCATTGATGCACCGGAGCCGATTTTCGGCCTGGCCGTGACCGGCATCGTGCAAAAGCGCCATATGAAACGCAACGACACCGCTACCGCCGGCTGCAAACTGTACCTGACCAAACCGCTGGGCATCGGCATCCTCACTACCGCCGAGAAGAAGGGCAAATTGCGCGAGGCGGATGTCGGCGTGGCCCGTGACTGGATGTGCACGCTCAACAAACCGGGCAGCCGTTTCGGTAAGTTGGCTGGCGTCACGGCCATGACCGATGTCACCGGTTTCGGCCTGTTGGGCCACCTGGTGGAAATGGCTGACGGCAGTGGTCTCACAGCCCGCATTGAGTACAAAAAAGTCCCACTCTTGGCCGGGATTGAGGATTACCTGGATCAGGGCTGCATGCCCGGTGGCACCTTGCGCAACTTCGACAGCTACTCGAGCAAAGTCGGGCGCTTGCAGGAGCTGCACAAACGCGTGCTGTGCGACCCGCAGACCAGTGGCGGCCTGTTGATCGCCGTTACCGTGGAAGGTGACGCTGAGTTCCACGCGGTGGCTGCCGAGCTGCGCCTGAGCCTGGAGCCGATCGGTGCACTGGTTGAGCGACAGACACACGCGGTAGAGGTGTTTTGATGGCAACCGACATCACCGACTACCGCGACATCTTCCTCAACGACCGGCCGATGATGGATACCCGCGCACCGATCGAATTCATCAAGGGCGCGTTTCCCGGGGTGATCAACTTGCCGTTGATGACCGATGACGAGCGCCAACGGGTCGGCACCTGTTACAAGCAGCAGGGCCAGCAAGCCGCGATTGTGCTGGGGCATGAGCTGGTCTCGGGGGCGATCAAGGCTGAGCGTATCGAACAGTGGGCGCAGTTCGCCAAGGCCAATCCTGACGGTTACTTGTACTGCTTTCGCGGCGGGCTGCGCTCGCAGATCGTGCTGCAATGGTTGAAAACCGAAGCCGGTATCGAGTACCCCCGCGTCGGCGGTGGCTACAAGGCCATGCGGACCTTTTTGTTGGAGACCGTGGAGCAGGCGACCGCCGAGTGTGATTTCGTATTGCTGGGCGGCATGACCGGCACCGGTAAAACCGAGGTGCTTGGCCAGTTGCATAACGCCCTGGACCTTGAGGGCCACGCCAACCATCGCGGTTCCAGCTTCGGCAAACGCGCCACGACACAACCGTCCAACATCGACTTCGAAAACCGCTTGGCGGTGGACCTGCTGAAAAAACGCGCGGCGGGGATCGAACAATTTGTCGTTGAGGATGAGAGCCGCATGATCGGCAGTTGTGCGCTGCCCTTGCCGTTACACAAAGGCATGCAGACATTCCCGATGGTGTGGCTGGAGGACAGCGTTGAAGGCCGGGTCGAAAGGATCTTGCGCGATTACGTGGTCGACCTGTGCGCCGAGTTTATCCAGGTGTTTGGCGAAAATGGTCAGGCGCTGTTTGCCGAGCGCCTGACCCAGAGCCTGGCCAATATCCATAAACGCCTGGGCGGCGAGCGCTTCCAGCGCTTGCAGGCTGTTTTGCAGGACGCTTTGGCTGAACAGGCCCGCAGCGCTGCCGTGGACTTGCACCGCGTATGGATCGAAGGGTTGCTGCGCGAGTATTACGACCCGATGTACGCCTTCCAGCGTGAAAGCAAGGGCGCACGGATCGAGTTCGCGGGGGAGCAGGGCGCGGTGGTGGAGTATTTGCGCGAGCGGAGTGCCAGGCGAGCATAGTCGCTGGTTTTGAGGGCCTCTTCACGAGCAAGCCCGCTCCTACATTACGACCGCGATCCTACAGGATGAGCACGGTTGGATGTGGGAGCGGGCTTGCTCGCGAAAGGGCCCTCAACGTCGCCAGAAATCTAAAGAAGGACCGCCCCGATCAACCCACACACCACGCCCATCAGCATGGTCAACCCGGCCACCGTCACCAGTACGCGCGCGTCGAAATCCTTGCGCAGCATCAGCAGTGACGGCAGGCTCACGCTGGGCAGGGTCATCAGCAAGGCCACGGCCGGCCCGGTGCCCATGCCCAGGGTCATCATGGTTTGTACGATTGGGATCTCGGCGGCGGTAGGAATCACGAACAGCGTACCAACGATCGCCAGCGGCACCAGCCACATCAGGCTGTTGGCCATGGCCCCGTCAATATGAGGGAACAGCCAGACCCGCGCAGCTCCCAGCACCAGCACGGCGACGATATAGATCGGGATCGTGCTCCAGAACAACTGCCACAGGGTACGTAACCAACGGCTCAGGAACGGCTGCGACTCGACCTGGCTGACGTCGGCCACTGCTTCCAGTGCGGCTTCCGGCACTTGGTCGGGCCGGGCAATCCGCTGCGCCACCAGGGACACGCCGACCACCAGCACAATCCCTGCGACCAGCCGCAATGCGGTAAAGCCCCAGCCCAGCACAAAGCCCATGAACACCAGGGTCGCCGGGTTCAATACCGGGTTGGCGATCCAGAACGCCAGGGCCGCACCCACCGACACCTGCTGACGGCGCATGCCGGCTGCCACCGGGGCCGCGCAGCAACTGCACATCATCCCCGGCAAGGCGAACAGCCCGCCACGTACGGTCGAACCCAGCCCGGCGCGGCCGAACAGGCGCAACAGCCAGTCGCGGGGAATCAACACTTGCAGCAGCGAGCCCAGAATGACCGCTAGCACGGCGGCCTTCCAGATCGCCAGGAAATACACCTGGGCATAGGCCAGCGCCGCTGCCAGTGGCGAGCTTTGCTGGTCATTCAGAATCGAGGCGCCGATGCTGTGGTTATCCGCCGCCACGAACGCCTTGAGGTAGTAGGGCGACCACTTCACATAGTAGAGGCCTATGCAGGCCACCAGCACGAACAGCGCTGGTTTCCACCAGAAGGACCAGCCCCGGTTGGGCTGCTGGGAGATGAGGTTGGGCATGGTGCAGATCCGCAGATGGTTCAATAGCGGGGCATCATACGCCTGTGGCGCGCAAGCTTCAGATATCTGCGCTGACTTGAGTGGCGTCCGGGCATGTCCGCTCGCCGTTATTCAGGCCTTGCTTGTAATTGCGGCTCAGCAGTGAGGCTTTGCCGTTGTGCCAGGTCAGGGTCAGGACATAGAGCGTGTCGTAGTCGTCGCCCGACCAATCCTCAGTGATCGTGTGTTTTTCCCCCGAGGCTTCACTGGCCACCTTGTTGATCAGCTCTGGCAGGTAGCCATGGGACCAGGCGGTGTAGATGATCGCGTTGTGGTACTTGTCTTCGACCAACTCGTCGGCGAGGGCGCTGGTGTCGTTGGCTGAAAACTTGATGTTCACCGGCAGGCCGAGCTTGATGGCGCTGGGGCTGATGGTCATCAGTGGCCGGATGTAGCTGTAGGAATTGTCGTGTTCACCTTCCTCGACATTGCGCGTCGGGTTGGCGGCGAATACGTAGTTGGCCTTGCCGAATTTTTCCGGCAAGACGCTCGCCAGGTTCATCGCGCGATTCAGGCCCTGGCAGTTGAGCTGGCCGAGGCCGCCGGCCGGTTTTTCACCGTGGCGCAGGAAGACCAGGGTTTGTACGCCATCCACCGGCTCGGCGCGACTGATCCGCGACTCCAGCGTCAGGCCGATTGCGCCGCCAACCAGCAGCAGCGGCAACATGATGTATGAATAGCGTTTAAGGCGTTTAGTAAGGCACAGAGGCTTGATTGTCATTGTCGTGTCGAGTCTTCGTGCTTGGGTTGAAGTCGTACAGGCCCGGCGCCAGTGACGCATGCGGCGTCCTGCGGTTTTCCGTGTCGTTGTAACGAGTGTCTCCATTCACCCTGATGGCGCACTTAAGAGTGTGTATCGGCTCTTTGGTTCGTCAGCGCGCGAGATTAGCGCAGTAATGTTGCGCAATGATGACCCATGCAGGACGGCGAGCCGCTGGCTATTATGGGGACTTTCCGCCTGGGGACTTTCCGATGAACGCACTTGCCGCTTTCCCGATCAACAGCAAATGGCCCGCCCAATACCCGGAACGCTTGCAGCTGTATTCGTTGCCCACGCCCAATGGGGTCAAAGTGTCGATCATGCTCGAAGAGCTGGGCCTGCCTTATGAAGCGCACAAGGTCAGTTTCGAAACCCAGGACCAGCTGTCTCCCGAGTTTCTGTCCCTGAACCCCAACAACAAAATCCCCGCGATCATCGACCCCAATGGCCCGAGCGGTCAGCCGCTGGCGCTGTTCGAGTCCGGCGCGATTCTGATTTACCTGGCCGAAAAAACCAGCCAGTTACTCTCCGAAGACCCGGCCACCCGCTATGAAACCCTTCAATGGCTGATGTTTCAAATGGCGGGTATCGGCCCGATGTTCGGCCAGGTCGGGTTCTTCAACAAATTCGCCGGCAAGGCATACGAAGATAAGCGCCCGCGTGATCGCTACGCCGCCGAGTCTCGGCGTTTGCTGGGCGTGCTGGAACAACACCTGCTGGGTCGCACCTGGATCATGGGCGACGAATACAGCATCGCCGACATCGCCACGTTCCCATGGGTTCGCAACCTGATTGGCTTCTACGAAGCCGGCGACCTGGTGGGCATTGCTGATTTCCCTAATGTGCTGCGCGCGCTGGACGGCTTTGTTGCCCGCCCTGCGGTGATCCGCGGCCTGAACATACCGAGCTGAAGCATGCAGACGTTCGATTTCAAACAGCTGGATGTATTCAGCAGCGTTTCACTCAAAGGTAACCCGTTGGCCGTGGTGCTGGGCGCTGATAGCCTCACCGACCAGCAAATGGCCGACTTCGCTAACTGGACCAACCTCAGCGAAACCACGTTTTTGCTGACGCCGCGTGATCCGCGGGCGGATTATCGGGTGAGAATCTTTACCACGCTCAACGAGCTGCCGTTCGCCGGGCACCCGACCTTGGGCAGTTGCCATGCCTGGTTGCACGCGGGCGGCGTGCCCAAAGGCGAGGAGATCATCCAGGAGTGCGAAATCGGCCTGGTGCGTGTCCGTCGCGAAGGCGATCAACTGGCGTTCATTGCTCCGCCGTTATTGCGTTCCGGCGCGGTGGAAACTCCCGTGCTCGAACGCGTGCGCCTGGCGCTGGGGCTGGCGCCCGAGGCCATTGTGCGCAGCCAGTGGGTGGACAATGGTGGGGGCTGGCTGGCGCTGATGCTGGCCGATCGCGAACAGGTGCTGGGTTTGCAGCCGGATTACTCGCAACTCCACGGTTTGGCCGTTGGCGTCATCGCGCCCTGTGACCCGGCGCGCGACGATGTGGACACGCACTTCGAAGTCCGCGGTTTTATCGCCGGCGACGGCGCCCCGGAAGACCCGGCCACCGGCAGCCTGAACGCCGGCCTTGCCCAATGGTTGCTGAGTGAAGGCCTGGCGCCAAGCCGTTACGTGGTCAGCCAAGGTACGGCCATGGGACGCGCCGGGCGTATTCGCGTCGAGCATCATGGCGATGAAATCTGGATCGGCGGCGAGGTAGCGGTATGCATCGAAGGGCGTGTACAGCTCTAGATCAATGAATTGTTACGGGCCACGCAATACACTGTTGGCCCCTCGGCATTTGTGCTGCCGGGGCCTGGAGGCATAAGCTTTGGCCCCAAAGATTTTTGCCTCTACTGTTTTAGCATCCAGTCAGGAAAACCATGACCAGCCAGTTCCCCCAAGCCCGCCCACGTCGCCTGCGCCGCTCCCCGGAGCTGCGTGGCTTGTTTCAGGAAACCGAATTTACCCTCAACGATCTGGTGTTGCCGATTTTCGTCGAAGAAGAAATCGACGACTTCGTACCGATCACCAGTATGCCGGGCGTGGTGCGAATCCCCGAGAAGAAACTGGCCGGTGAGATCGAGCGTTTTGCCCGTGCCGGGATCAAGTCGGTGATGACATTCGGCGTGTCCCACCACTTGGACGCGAACGGCAGCGACACCTGGAAAGAACGCGGCCTGGTTTCGCGCATGTCCTCGATTATCAAGGACGCCGTGCCGGAAATGATCGTCATGTCCGACACGTGCTTCTGCGAATACACCGACCACGGCCACTGCGGCGTGATGCACGGTGCTCATGTCGACAACGACGCAACACTGGTCAACCTCGGCAAGCAAGCCGTGGCCGCCGCCCGTGCCGGCGCCGATGTGATCGCCCCTTCGGCAGCGATGGACGGCCAGGTCCAGGCGATTCGCCGCGCCCTGGACGACGCGGGTTTCACCCATATTCCGATCATGGCCTACTCCACCAAATTCGCCTCGGCCCTCTACGGCCCGTTCCGTGAAGCGGGTGGCAGCGCCCTCAAGGGCGACCGCAAAAGCTACCAGATGAACCCGATGAACCGCCGCGAAGCCGTGCGCGAATCGCTGCTGGACGAGCAAGAGGGCGCAGACGCGCTGATGGTCAAGCCCGCTGGTGCCTACCTCGACATCATCCGCGACATCCGCGAAGCCTCACGCTTACCGGTCGCGGCCTATCAGGTGAGTGGTGAGTACGCGATGATCAAGTTTGGCGCCCAGGCCGGCGCGATTGATGAGGCGCGGGTGGTGCGGGAGACGTTGGGGTCGATCAAGCGTGCGGGGGCGGATTTGATCTTTACGTATTTTGCGATGGATTTGGCGTTGGCTGGGATCTGAGTCCGGTCTGTGGTCCTGTGGCGGGGAGGACTCGTCACAGGTGCTCCGTGCTACACCGGTACCGATTCAGACCAGCGTTGGCAAAAGTCGTGTTGTTCCTGTATATCGTTGGTGAGATTGTTTTCCTCTAACGCAAAGATATGCACAAGTTCAGTGTTTGCCTGTCCCATTGTCAACTCATAAGCGATAAGTCCATTTGACATGTGTGAAGACATGCCTGATGTGTGCACGTTAATCTTTGCGCCTTTGCATAAAAACTTTATATCTTTTAAGTCTGCCCTCAATAAACCGAAGCAATCATACAGGTCCAGTGCTGTGTAGCTTTTTCGTGTTTCATCGTTTAGCAGTAGGTGAAGTGTCGGCTTGCATCCTTCATATTCGATTACTGCATTTTCACTTATACCGTTTTTGATGATGAAGATGTTTTTTCTGGAAATTGACTTAGCTGAATTTTTCATAGTCCTCCGCACCTAATGATTTTAGCCAGTTCTTGAAGAAGTCCACCTGTTCTTGTGGGTTGTTTGTTAGGTTATTTTCTTCATAATCAAATAGATGGACGATATCGTCTCGTGATGCTTGTTTACCTAGTGTCATTTCATATGCAATAAGACCGGCGCTCATTTGAGATGCCATCCTTGAGGGCATGACGTTTATTTTTGCGCCCTTACAAAGGAATACTATATGCGGGAAATCCGCTCTAACTTTTGCTAAACAAGTATAGATGTCCTTTCCCCTGTAGGTTTTCTTGAAGTTGTCAGCTTCGGAAAATGTCATCGAAAGTTTTTCGAGATCATATCTTACGGTGACTTCCGAACTTTTGTTGTTGATAATTACCTTTATTATTTGCGTATTCATACTATTTCCTATTCGGATTTGGGATTGAGTATCCTACATAGCTTCCGTCGCGCTTTACAGGTGTCATGCCCAAAATATCCTCTGGGTGTATTTTGTGATGGACTGCGAATTCTTTCTCGTTAGAGAATGGCGTCATTTTACCGAGTTCTAAGTTTACGTCATGACCAGGTATGCTTTTTATAACGTATAAATAACCTTTTCTTGTGCCGTATCCGGTTGCAAAATCTATAGCGGTGAGCCTCGAGGGAGAGGTGCTTATAAAGTTACTTGGTGGATCGTTGCTGTTTAGGGCGTGCAGATAAAGGTCATTGCTTTCTCCCTTACTCTTAAAGCCAGTTTTAAAGGCTTCTTCTGGATGTTTTCTATCCCCTCGAAATAAATACTCCTCTTCATCGCTCGTTTTCGGTGGTTCGGGTTCGCTTTTGTAAGCTTTTGCTTTTGCCGAAGGCTCATCAACTGTGTCTGCGGGCTTACACCCGTCTCCACCAGGGCATGTGTTTAAGCCTAGCGGATCAACCCACCCCGTAGGGTTGGGCACGTACTGGTACGCGTTAATCCCACCCGCCAGCTTCACCGGGTCAGGCGTCAGGTAACGACCACTGTCCGGATTGTAGTAGCGGTGACGGTTGTAGTGCAGCCCGCTTTCCGGGTCGAAGTATTGGCCTTGGAAGCGCAGCGGGTTGTCGATTTTGCTGACGTCGAGGCGGGCAATCTCGCCGTAGGCGCGGTAGTGCGCCGACCAGACGATTTCGCCGTCGGGGGCGGTGAGTTCCTGTGGGGTGCCGAGGTGGTCGAGTTGGTAGTGGAAGGGCTGGGTGTCTTTAGGGCCAAAGCCTTCCAGCAGTGCCAAAGGCCTAAAACTGTCCGGTTCGTAGAGGTAACTGCGATGGCGATCCGCGTGATGCTCGGCAATCAGCTTGTCGCCTTGCCAGAAAAACTCGGTGGTGATGTCGTCGACAGTTTTGCTGATCCGTCGACCAAACGGGTCATAGCGATAGCTGGCTGTTTGCCCATTGGGCTGGGTGATGCCTATCAACCGGTGCTGGCAGTCGTAGCGGTATTCGGTGACAAGTTGGTTACCCTTACCGCGCCTTTGGCGGATCAGGTTGCCAAAGGCGTCATAGTCGTAATGATGATCGCCCTGGATCATCAGGCGGTTGCCGGCAACGATGTCCGGGCCGGGTCGATCCTGCATCAGCAGGTTGCCCGCCGGGTCGTGGCCGAAGCGTTCTTGCACGTCTTGTGAGTGATCGGCCCGAGTCAGGCGGGCGAGGGGATCGTAGTGGTAGTCGTGTTGGCCTTTACGGGTGTCGAGCAGGCGGGTGAGGTTGCCGGTGTTGTCGTAGTCGTAGTGGCGCTGGTAGAGGGTGTGTTGCTGTTGGCTGACGGCGTGGGCGTGCAGGCGGTTTTGTTCGTCGTAGTGGTAGTGGCTGAGGAGCTGGCCTTGTTGGCGCTGGTGTTCGCGACCGGCTTTGAACAGGTGAGAAGTGAGTGTTTCACCATTCAGTTCGACGCTGGCAAGGTGGCCGCCTTTGTCGTGGTTGAAGGTCAGGCGGTTGTTGTCGGGCAGACGGAGGTTTTGCAACTGGCCGCAGGCGTCGTAGCCATAGCGCAAGGTGCCCCAGCCCTGGTGTTCGGCGGTGAGGCGGTTTTGTGGGTCGTATTCGTAGGCCAGCGCCCAGTGGCCGTCGTCAACGCTGAGGAGGTTGCCCTGGCGGTCGTAGGCATAATCAACAAGGTTGCCGTCGGGCAGGGTTTTTCGTACAAGGCGGCCGGCGTGGTCTCGCTCGTAGCGGGTGACTAGCTGACTGCCGTCATCGCCATATTCGGTCTTTTCCGCCAGGTTACCGTTGAGGTCGTAAACGTAGGCGGTGCGCTGGCCGTCAAAACCGATTTCCTGCTGGATCAAGCCGTTAGGGTGGTAAGCGAGCTGGTAGGTTTCGCCGACTTCGTTTTCGATGGCGGTCAGCAGCAACCGTACGTTGTCGTAGCGGTAGTTGACTTGGCTGCCGTCGGCATTGATGCGGCGGCTGATCAGGTGCAGACCGTCGGCGTACTCGTAGCGGGTGACGTGGCCCCGTTCATCGCGTTCGGCCGTGATTTTTCTGTAGGGGTTGTAGCTGTATTCCCGCGTAGCTCCATCGTGCCGGGTCAGTTTCAGCAGACGCCCGGCGGCGTCCCACTGATACTGCGTCAGCGCACCCTGTTCATCCTCGTGCGCAACTTTCCGCCCAAGATCGTCATAGCGATAGCGCTTGATAGCGCCATTCGGCAGCTGTTCCTCAAGCAGATGACCA
>NZ_LXJP01000031.1:0-82368 GCF_001728855.1 Pseudomonas sp. AP19
TGTTGGTGATTTCATCGACGATGTCAGTAAGCAAGGTTGGTTAGCAACAGTAGCTGACAGGAAGATGTGGGCTGAAATGAACATGAGCCCAACCGACCTTGGAGACGTCAGCGCAGATACTTACACCTATCTCATGAATGGCCAGGCGCCCAACGGTAACTGGACCGGTATTTTCAAGCCGGGTGAGAAGCTACGCCTACGCTTTATCAACGGCTCGGCGATGAGCTATTTCGACGTCCGCATTCCTGGTTTGAAAATGACCGTTGTGGCCGCCGACGGCCAACACGTGAACCCAGTGAGCGTTGACGAATTCCGCATCGCCGTAGCTGAAACGTATGACGTGATCGTAGAGCCTGCCAGTGAAGAGGCTTACACCATCTTCGCCCAGTCTATGGATCGGACGGGTTATGCACGCGGAACCCTCGCACTTCGTGAAGGGCTAGTTGCTCAGGTACCTGCTATAGATCCACGTCCAATCGTCACTATGGATGACATGGGGATGGGCGGTATGGCTGGTATGGACCATGGCAGCATGGCCGGTATGGGCGGCGCCGAGAAGAAGTCAGGTGAAATGTCGGGCATGGCTGGCATGGACCACAGCAAGATGACCGGTATGGACCAAAGCGACATGACCGGGATGACCGGGATGACCGGCATGGACAGCGGTGACATGACTAACATGGCGGGTATGGATCACAGCAAGATGGCGGGCATGGACAAAGGCGACATGTCCAGCATGGCCGGGATGGACCACAGCAAGATGGCTGGAATGGGTAGTGGTGATATGTCAGGGATGGCTGGCATGGGCGGTATGGGTGGAGAAATGCAGACACACCCTGCCTCCGAAACCAACAACCCCCTGGTTGACATGCAAGCCATGAATCCAACGCCAAAACTAAACGATCCTGGAATAGGCTTGCGGAATAATGGTCGTCGAGTGCTCACTTACTCCGACTTGAAAAGCACTTTCCAAGACCCTGACGGCCGCGAGCCAAATCGTACCATCGAGCTTCATTTGACCGGTCACATGGAGAAGTTTTCGTGGTCGTTTAACGGCATAAAATTCTCTGACGCCGAGCCGCTTCGCCTGAAGTACGGTGAGCGTCTGCGCATCACCTTGGTGAACGACACCATGATGACCCACCCCATCCACCTTCACGGCATGTGGAGTGACCTCGAGGATGAGAACGGCAAGTTCATGGTGCGCAAGCACACGATCGATATGCCGCCAGGTACCAAACGCAGCTATCGAGTTACCGCTGATGCCTTAGGCCGTTGGGCCTATCACTGCCACCTGCTTTTCCATATGGAAATGGGCATGTTCCGTGAAGTACGGGTTGATGAGTAAAGGAGACGATCTGTGAGCACATACCTTAATCGTAATTCCCTGGTGGGTTGCCTCTTTGCCGTTGGCCTGCTGGGTGGACTCCCGCCCATGGTGCTGGCACAAGAAAATGGCAGCGATCATTCAACCAATGTTCCTGCTACAGCAACGGACAAGCCAGCAATGACGGCGAACGATTCGAAGCTAGATCACGGGGCAATGGACAATAGCAAGATGAGCCATGAGTCGATGGATCATGACCAAAAAACCAAAAAGGCAGATTGAGATCATGACCAGTAAATTTTTACGCCCAACGTTGATGGCACTTGCAGTCTCTACCAGTCCTGCATTTTTCTTCATGGCCCAAGCTGCTGAGGAGATGGATCCGTCGATGGCGATGCCATCAAGTGCGAACGCGAAGCCTTCAACTGCGCAGAAATCCAAACCAGCCAAAGCAAAAGATGGCGCAATGGATCACTCCAAGATGGACCACGGCTCAATGGGAACTATGGACCATAACAAGATGGGGGCCATGGATCACAGCAAGATGAGCATGGACGACGGGCAAATGGACGGTATGGAAAGCATGGCTGGAGGGGCTACGACCACAAGCCGAACCCCTGTCCCCGTACTTACCGACGCTGACCGTGCAGCCGCCTTTCCAGATGTGGCAGGTCATGGTGTACACGACAAAAAAATCAACTCGTTCATCCTTCTGGATAAGTTTGAGTACCAAGACGCTGACAACGGGAGTGCGTTGGCCTGGGATGCCAAAGGGTGGATCGGCGGTGACGTTGATCGCCTGTGGCTGCGTTCGGAAGGTGAACGTACCAATGGCGTGACGGAAAACGCCGAACTCCAAGCACTCTGGGGGCACGCCATCGGTCCATGGTGGGATGTCGTCACGGGCGTTCGGCAAGACTTCAAACCCGGGTCGCCTCAAACATGGGGAGCGCTCGGTATTCAGGGCATGGCCCTCTATAACTTTGAAGCTGAAGCGACTGCCTATATCGGTGAAAACGGTCAAACCGCTGCTCGATTTGAAGGCGATTACGACATCCTGCTGACAAATCGCCTGATCTTACAGCCGACAGTCGAAGTAAACATGTATGGAAAAAATGATCCCCAGCGCGGCATAGGATCTGGATTGGCCAACACCGAAGTAGGGTTCCGGTTGCGTTACGAGATTGTTCGCCAATTTGCCCCTTATGTCGGGGTTACCTGGAATCGCTCCTACGGCAAGACCGCCGACCTGGCCAGCGATGAAGGGGAAAAGACCAACGAGGCTCGATTTGTAGCCGGTATTCGGATGTGGTTCTGAGTGGTTTGAGCAAAAGCCCTACGATTTTTGAATAACAGGGGGGCGGCTCCCCGACTCAAATATAATACCTTCAACCAAACCTTTGCAGCGGCATTCATCTCGCCGCCGCCAAGGGAAAAGGAAATATCCATGACAGGTAGCTTCCGACTCTCAAGTCGATTTCTGCGTATCGCAACGTTCGCCGCACTGTTCATCGGTTCAACCGCTCAAGCAGCACAGGCGTTGGCCATCGATGTTCACCGAGATGCTAACTGCGGATGCTGTAAGAAGTGGATTCAGCATCTTGAGGCCAATGGCTTCACCGTCATAGATCATGTAGAGACCAACATGAGTGCTGTCAAACAAGATCTGGGGGTCGCTCCACGACTCTCGTCTTGCCACACTGCGATGATCAACGGAAAGTTTGTTGAAGGTCACGTGCCTGCCGAGCAAATAATTGCGATGAGCAAACGTGACGACCTTCTCGGAATCGCCGCCCCTGGTATGCCAGCAGGTTCTCCAGGAATGGAAGTCGACGGAGTGCATGAGGCTTACCAGATCATCGGCCGGAACAAAGCTGGCACAGATCAGGTCATTGCTGAATACCCCGAAAACTAACCCCCCCGATCCATCCCGTTACAGCATGGTCACCGTTCATGGCCATGCAGTGGGACTTGCTCTGTCGACATTATTCTCAAACAATTCGCCAAGGACGATCAGCAACAGTTGTACAGGCGCACTTAAACCACATCGGATAACCCCGCACCGCTGTCCTCAATAACAATTTTAGATGAGTTCAAGTAATTGGTGATGACGCCGTGACACGCAATGCGCAGCAGATTGCTGACCGCGATAGTGATCGGTTTGGAAATGGCGTTGCCCCTCAGCTTGCCCTCCTAAACCAGGACATCTGTCTCGGCTGAAAAAGTTGAAAATGTAAATGACGGTGGTTTAAGAGTTCTTTTTTTGCACGCTTTTCAGGCGCAGGGTCGCCCGTTGTACAGAGGCCATTTTTTCTGGACGCTTCATTCGTTTCCATTTTTTGATGTCTTCCTTGGTGCGACCGCAGCTGACGCACAGTTCGCTGTTCAGCTGGCAAACAGAGATACAGGGATTTTCGATGTCCTTGGCCATTGTTCAATTCCTCGTCGAACTCTACGTGCTACGGGTTCATTGCGAAGCAAGCACGGCGAGCTGATCGGGTGAATCAGCGACCAACTTCGTGCGGTACTCAACTGTCAAATGAGTGATCTCATGAACCGTTGCAAGCCGTTCTCGTATGTTTTCCGCATTCACTGCTGGGCTGCCCAGAACACTCACAATCGCAGCGCGGGCTTGCGGCCCCACCTGCCAGACATGAAGATCAATGATCGAAGCATCTCCCGGTTGCTCAACCAGTTCACGAATCTCTTCAGCGACATGATCATCTGTCTGATCGAGCAATACACCCGCAGTCACCCGCATCAACGACCAAGCCCAGCGCGCAATGACAACTGCACCCACAATCCCCATTGCAGGATCGAGCCATACCCAGCCAAGGTATCGACCAGCAAGCAGTGCTGCGATGGCCAGAACCGAAGTCAGTGCATCTGCAATGACGTGAACGTAAGCAGAGCGCAAATTATTGTCGTGACCATGCGCATGGTGAGATTCATCGTGGCCGTGGTCATGCCCATGGTGATGATCATGACCACCAGACAGCAAAAGCGCGCTCACCACATTCACTGCTAATCCTACAATTGCGATAAAAGTCGCTGTTCCGAATTGCACTTGAGTCGGTTGAAAGAGACGAAATAGCGACTCTCCGGCAATTCCCAAGGAGACCAGTCCCAAAATCAGAGCAGAGGCGAAGCCACCCAGGTCTCCCACCTTGCCAGTTCCAAAACTGTAGCGCGCACTTGAGGCATGTCTTTTTGCGTAACCGTAAGCAGCTGCGGCTATGCCAAGTGCTCCGGCGTGCGTTGCCATGTGAAAACCATCTGCCAGCAATGCCATTGAGCCAGTGAGATAACCGGCAGTGATTTCAGCAACCATCATTACGACGGTCAGAGCCACTACCCACAAGGTTCGCTTTGCGTTTTCTTCATGTGATTTCCCAAGGAACATATGGTCGTGGGAAAAGTCGATGTACGCATTACTCATTTGGGTAAATCCTATTTGGAATAGCGGCGAATGGCTTCGAGAAGCTCATCGACGCCTTTCGCTCTTTCTTCGTTGCTGAGTGTGGGATTCGCGACGTGTTCACGAGCGTGATCTTCGATGATTTCATCCATCAGCCCATTAATAGCGCCACGGGTCGAAGCGACCAAAAGCAAGGTTTTGGAGCAGTCATCATCAGAGTCGAGTGCTCGCTCAATCGCCTGGATCTGCCCAGCGATGCGCTTCACGCGTTTAAGAAGATTGTCTTTGCTTGATCTCAAATGACCCATACCATACCCCCCCTGCCTATATTGAGTGCATCATCACATGCTCCAACGAACCATACAAGCGTGCCGTGGAAGCCTTCCGACCGGCAGCGTTGCTGCAATAAAATCTGCAATCGAAACAATATCGTTTTGCTGGGCAAAACCAATAAAGTCGAGGAGCAGATACGCCCCTCAGTCACGCTTAGATGGCGGGTCTCTGTAGGATTATCTGAATGCCCTAGCCTTGGATCGCGCAGAACCCCGTACAACTCAGGGATAGGCTATGAGGCCTCTCAAGCAAGACGTCATCTTCCGCAAAAGCGACTCAGTACAGTAGTTGGCCCCATAGTGCGAACACTGGAACGACGGCTAAGACAAATAAACTGTAACGACAGTCCACAAAAAAAGGCGCCACTAGGGCGCCTAAGCCGTCTCCAAAACCAAAGGAGAAACAAAGAGACGGGGTGTATCTGTTAATCGGACACCTGATGCCGAGGGCTAGCGCCCGTTAAAGGAGTTGCAGTGGATATTCGACAATCAGTCGGACCTCGTCCAAATCAGATTCGAAATCGGTGGCTCGTGTCGTTGCCTGGCGAACACGCAAAGACATATCCTTCAGAGAACCTGACTGGATGACGTACTTAGCCTCAATGTCTCGCTCCCAACGCTTTTGGTCCTGTAATGGGGCACCATCCGCTCCGCGACGCATGTACACGCTGTTCGCGTTGGAATAGTCCGCGTCCCAACCCTTCGCGTAACGAGTCATGAAGCTAAGACCGGGGATGCCGAAAGCCTGCATATCTAGATCATAGCGTAGCTGCAAAGATTGCTCTTTCGGGGAGTTGAAGTCGCTGTACTGAATAGAGTTATCCAAGAAAATCGAATCTGATTGACGTAGGTAGTCAAAGTCGTCGTTGCCATTGTTACGCTGATACCCGACGGTCACCGTATGAGCTCCGAATTTGACCCCGGTCTTGCCGCTCCAGATGTTGTTATCGAAGCTCCCCAGAAGTTTTTTTCCCTCATCAACGGCTCGGTAATAATTAAAGCCACCGATCAGCGATACGCTGTCTGAGAGTGGATAGCTCAATGTGGTGCCCGCGTAATACTGGTTCCAAACATCCTTGAATTGGCTGGTGTAAAGACTTACACCTACGTGCTCATTGACGGTGTAATCGCCCCCTAGATAAGCAATCCACGGAGCATCAACCGCCCCGGCGTAGAAAGTCGAAAAGCCATCACGCATGCCACTGGAGTTGGGTTGGCTCATCGCATGCAGCCGACCACCCTGAAGGGTCAGGTCTTTGATGCTGGTGTTGGTAAACGTTGCACCACGGAAACTTTCCGGGAGGAGTCGGGAATCCCCATACGCCACGACAGGAGTCGACGGAAAGACATCCCCTACCTTGACGACTGTATCCAGGAAACGGACCTTTGCGGCGCCGCCTACTTTTGAATAGGAGTCTTCAGGTTGGCCTTTACTGTTGTGCGGCAAGACATCGACTGAACTTCGAGCTCCCGAGCGACCATCGCCTGAGTCAAGCTTGAGGCCTTCCATTGCAAACGCATCGATGCCGAACCCGACGGCGCCTTGTGTAAAACCAGACTCAAAACGACCGATAATGCCATGAGCCCACTCTGCTGAGTAGCCATTGCCCGTAGGACTTGACTGGCCTTTTCGATAATCTCGATTGAAATAAAGATTTCGATTGAGAATACTAAAGGTGCTCCCCTCAATGAACCCTTCAGGCTTTTGTTCAACGCCCACTGCAACTTGCCCCATGCTCATGCCAAGGGCAATGAGAGAAAGACTGTAAAAGCTTTTATTGTTCATTTAACACTCCAGGCTTTAGCTTGGCAGAGTTTCTTTGTGAAATATTTTTATCATTATAAAAGCCACCGGCACGTGAGGGTTTCCTCTACGCGCCGGCAGACATAATTTCATACAATAGATAACTCCAGCGTGACCTGAAAATTACTTCTATGTCAGCGAACAGTAAGCATGCCTAAAAATATATCGAGTAGTCTGGTGCAGACATCGCTTATCTCTACTAGCTTCCGTGCGGGCAGTTTGTGCCCATGACCATGTACTCCAAGGTGTTGATCTTGCCCGCCGAATCTTCATAAGTCATGCGCGAAGGGGCTACGCCGCAGGTTTTATTGGCCTGAGTGGTACTGATTACCTTCTGGACATCAAGGTTCATTCCATATTCATAATGAACAACTTCAGGTATCGCCTTTCCGTTTTCTAAGGCGTACTGCTCCATTGCCTGTTGGTTCTCTTGCATCATCCGACCATACACACGGTCACCGCCTCCTTCAGCCATGGCTAATGAAGATAAGGTCAAAATCGAAGCGGCGCAAAACGCTTTCATTGCTGTCATTGCTTTCATGATTTTCTCCTAAAGCTCAATTTTCTGAGTTAAAGAGTAACAAGTGAAAGCTTTCAGAAAGCTGCCGCGAAGGTTACTAATGTGAAAGGTGGACCCTACTCCGCGTTTACGCTTTCAAGCCAGATGGCATTTTTGTTATCACCAAAGGTTGGCAGAAGCTAACGGAACACAGATGCCCTCAAAAGCTTATTGAAACCGGTGGTCCCTCCCAATTCCTTGATACGCCGGTAGATCTGAGCAAGGCCTCTGCGTCGACCCCTGTTCTGGCCAGGCTTTCCAGATCCCACTCGAAGAAACTGGAAAAAACCAGGAAAACCTTGCTTGATACCGCTGAGGTCAATCTTACCGTCGAGTAATTCACGGGGAGCTTCATCCTGATGAGTTCAGAGACAGTCCACACCAAAGTTCTTAGACGGAAATGCCATACTGACTCCTGATGAATCTTGATCTGTTGATAAGTAAGGGGGAACCTCTGCTTGCGTAGATCCAGCTCATGAGGTAACGAACCTGGGAGTAGCGATTGCAAATTCCGAATGTTCACTCTCTTCGGATCTTTCGTAACTTTATACAGCTCATCTACGCCCGCTTCGATAAGGGCTGCATAGGCGCCGTCTCTTGAGTCGACGGACTTTTCGACCGTAACTGTAGGTTTTTTAGGTGCATGGAGTTTTGCCATTAACCATGCGTTATCATTTTCTAGAATCCATTGCGTAGGTTTGTACGCCTTCTTCCAGAGGTACTCGACATCGGCGTCGGTACGCAGCGCTAAAAGCAACTCAATTTTTTGGCGATATCTAGTTTTTTGGTTAGGAAGCGATTGTTCGCCTTTGGGAACTCGCGTAGAAACAGAGGCACTCAGCAGGATAGACTCATTCTTCAGAGCCTCTTCAAAGTTATCTGCACTGGAAAACAAATGAAGAGCAATGATCAAATGCCGCGCGAGCGGCATATTTAGCTGACCTTTATCTGATTTGAGCCGGATCCATTGCTCATGCTTTCCGTTGTTGTAGGCTGGATCAATCTGCGCCAAAAGTTCATCGCCGTAAGCGCTTTGGATGCTGTCGAATAGTTTCGCAATGCCCGCATTTTTTCCGAAAATGAATCCGCGCTTCTTGCACTGGCGGACGTAGCACGAACTCAATACCGTGCTGCCTATCGGAGGAATATTGCGTTGCAAGATATCGTGTGCGAACAGAGCGACTTTCTGTTCCATCTTTGAACCCTTGTGTATTGCTGCGCTGTTTAACGGGCTCCAGCCGCATGCGCATGGCTCAGTCAGATTGGGAAGCAGTTTCAATTTACGGTAGAACGGGCGAGAGCATTCGGGGCAGGCATGGATCAATGCGTCGCCATGACGCCAACAGACGGCAACACCGGGTATCTGGTGAGATCGATGCCAGTAGGCAGAACCCCGCTCAATCAAATCTTCCTGAACGCAGGTAGGACAAAGCTTAGCCTTGCCATGGGTGGACTCTTCTCTGCGGGGCACCCGTACCACCCCGTCATAACCCAGCGGTCCTTCGTTGTTCTCCGGCCCCTGCTTAACCCCAAGAAACGGCCGGTAAGCAGGAAAAGTAGTATTGCTACTGATCAGCTCTGCGAGATTGCTCTCCGATTGCCCCGGCAGCCTGTGCGCGAGCCTCTCGATCTGCTTGGGTACGATGCCACCAATGCAAAAGGGTTTCGATGCGAACAAATCGCGGTAGGTTTCTGCCGCGGTTCTATTGCCTGACAGATAGTGATAGCGGGTGACACGAGAGTGCAGCATTTCATCCGGCATCGACACGGGAAAAAATAATAGATCAGACATCATTTACCAATTAAAGGTAGGGGTCGAAGAGAACGTGCATCCGGGGGCAGTATATATGCAACCCGTAAAATTCTGTATCCGGTCTGGATTTGGAAATTACACAGCCGCTCAACTTTGAATCGTAGTAAATTCATCTAAACCCCGCCGCGCCCGTACTGCTTGAAATACAGAACACGTATCGATAACCCGTGTAGGTCAGCCAATGGCGATTGCAAAACTATTTCGGGTGATCGCGGGTTAATACGTTTTAGATGATGATTGTAATCATCCAGCGTATGCCGGCGCTATTCTGGTGGGTGTAAATTTTCATTAACAGAAAAACAATGTGTTCACGGTGAATTGATTTAGAACTTTTTTTAGATGGAGGGAATGCCCGGCTGGATTACAGCGGGGGCCGAATGCTCGCGACCCTGTAGAGCGAAGAACGTGATATAGGCTTGCCCTCCGAGAACAATTGGCGTCTAGCCCATCGCAGACGCCTATCGTGAAAGCCTTCGATTGGTTCACATACTTTTTCGAGCATTGCTGCACAGAGAGGAAGCTTGCAGAGCTGCTTTTCGAAGCGAGAAAGAACATGAAGCTCCCGACCAATCCTGGTACGCGAAATGCGGACAGGCTTACCCGCGAGAGCATAAAGCGTGTCGGCACACTGACGGACTTCGCCGGCCAGTCTCGCATCGAGGGCAGCGAACATTTCGGTGCTATTTAGACGAGGCGTACGATGTGGGCTTGGGTTTGCAGTTGACTCCGAAAGCCACTGTCTATCGTGACGATACAGCCATGCATACCCCCTGCATGCATGTGCTTTGTAACATCGATAATCAGCCTCGAAAGCCGCGCGTCTTGCGCATAGCTCAATGTGAAATCGTGCCTCCCTCCAAGCATCTTGCCCACCGGGTACATTTCGGATGTGACGATAGACATACGCTGATGAAACGCCTAGAACGGCAGCGATCTTTTTGGCATCAGCTCCTTCAAGAGCATGTTTCCACACAGCGGCTGACGAACAGTCCAGGCCTTTACTAGGCATCACCGGAGAAAGGCGCGCGAGAAGCCGAATGTGAGCTTTCGGATCACATGCCACCGCCTGTTTCACTGGGCATTGACCATGCAGCAAGCTCACCATTTCAATGCCCAGAGCACCGGCCAATAAAATGTATTTGAGCGGATGGTGGGAGGTTATAGGCGTACGAAGCAGCTTCGTGACCCATGAGGCGGGTGTACCTGCACGAACATCTCCGAGTATAGAAAATTCCCATTCACGCGGGAGTGCGGCAAAAAAATCGGCCATGTGCTGCGCCAGCATGTGCAGGTGCAAGCGATGGTTATCAGAGGCAAGGTTGAGCTGCGTCGCCCTTTGTAAAAGCGTGTAGCGCACCGCCTCCGCCGACAAAGCATTGACTTCAGACTCTATGACCTGAAGCGAACGCAACGCTATTTCGTGAAGCGGCGGCATACACCGCAACGGGGTGTCGAGAAGTACCGTGTGTGCTTGCACATTCTCATCACTCGGCAGATTAAGTTGTCGAGAGCTGCGGCTGGACCAGCGAGGATCAAGAATCCTGAGTGACGTGCCGTGATGCGGACATACCAGCACGCCTGGAAGCATGTGTACCCTGTGCCAGTAAGCAACTCCCCGTTGAGCCTGATCTTGGGCGATACATTCTGGGCATAACCGCACTCGGGAGGCGAATCCAATACGGCTCGCGTTGACGCCCAGCTTTAACATCAAACCTTTCCCATCAGCGGTCATCAGCGTCCGAGCGTGTTCAACCTGGCTCATCCTCAAAAACGGCGCATAGTAGGGTAATAATGTGTGGCGCATGAGGACCTCGGCTACCGATAGCTCGGTACCGCTGGGTAGTGCATCGACAAAATCCCCTAAGTGACTCGGGAATGCCACATTTTGCGAAAATGCTGCCGCCGATTTCAGTCCGGCAAATGCTGCTTGGCAATTACGAACACCACAAAGACGGGCATAGCGAGAAATCACGCTGTGCAGCGTCTCGTCGGGAAACGCGGCAGGGAAGAAATGGAGTTTAAGGTGCACTTCACCACCCTCCGACTCACGCTTTGTGATACATCGGTGAGAACTCAAAAAGGTCCTCGTTGAGCCAGCCCGAAGCGCGCAGAGCTTCGAGAGGAGCGTCATGTTCGCTGAGCGCTTTAGCCTCTGAGTTTTCCACAGCAGTAGCAATCGGCGATGGGTGGTCTTTCGCAAGAATGCTTGGAGATGGGTCTGCCGGCTTCTCACGGGATACAACGCTTCGAAGCAAGGCAAGGCGATCCTCTCGTGCCAAACCATCGAAGACCATCATTTCGCTCAGCTGATCCTCGATCGGCAGCAAATCGTCGAACTGTCGCATCCGCTTCGGATCTCGGCTACGCAGAGCTGAAAGGGCTGGCTTTAGAATCTGCATTTTTGAGTTGCTTACCTTCACCAGGATCTCAGCAGTCAAACACTCCGAGCCACTCTGGACCGCATAACGCTGACTCAATACCAGCAGCTTGACCAAGAAATCTGTGACGCCTTGAGTGTGCTCATACAGCGTGTCAAAAATCTCGTCGGTCAGCTCAGCAATCTGCTTGCACCACTGATAGCTCCAGAGATTTTCGACCAACAACCGCCACTCCTCATCATCCTTTTCGAATCGTTTGAATTCGAGCGTGCCGGCACCACAGACTCGGCGGGCAGTCCGCATGGCTTCTGAGAACAGGCTAATCGTCGAATTCGTGCCACTGAAAACGACCGGGATCCCAATGTTATTTACCAAATGCAGAAAAAAATTCAGCATGCTCTCCTTACCACCGGTTTTCGCCAGGTGGAGGTTTTGCAGCTCGTCGATCAATAAGGCGCCGATGAAAAACGTGCTGGCCACCTGCTCCATTTGTTGCAGCGCATCATTGATGTTTCGATGCCTGTAGCGCTTGTGGTAGTCCTTGTCTCCCAGAGCGTCACCCACCGCATAAAAAAACTGCTGACAAAATCCAGCCAGCGATCCATCCCGAGGGCAGTCAAGCTTCAGCCATGTGATTTGGGTATGAACAAACTGCTTTCCTTCATAGCGCTCATGACGGATTGTCTGTGGATAAAGGCTCAAAATGGCGTGGAGTGCCGTTGACTTGCCAATGCCGCTCAGGCCAACGACGGTAAACGTTTCTGCAGTGGACTTGAACGCATCGTGGTAACGCTGAGCCCCAGATAAAGAATGCAAATGCCGGACGGTAGCGGGCGACATCGGGTTACGCCCAACATACCCTCGACGAATGAGCAGTGAGAACAGGGCCTCCAGTTCCAGATGTAGCAAAAACGGCTGTACCACGGTTCTTAGCCGGTCGATACAGTGAATTCGAGTGGCTCCTTCGAGCGTCAGCTCTTTCGGATCCACCGGCTGAGGAAAATTCGAGATCAGCTCAACAGCCGCCGCCTCAGACAATATCGGAGGCAAAGCTTCGATAAGCGGGTTACCCGCATACTCACTAATGTCCTGTCTGACGTAATTGGCAAACGTCTGTGCACCTTTCATTTTGCCTGTCCTGGCCGAATTCTTTTGAGCAAATCGATAACCTGCGCAGTGCGCTCGCCGGCATATGAATCATGCGCTTTCGGTGTCAATTCAGATTGAAGTGAAGCTGGCTCCGCCCTAACGCCTTCAGGAACAACAGCATTTTCACGCTCACGGAGACGTTCTTCTGCGCGGTTCTCGCGGATGTTTCCAGTGGCCTCTGCCTTGGTGGGCGGAGCAGGTTCCAGTTTTCGTTCTGCGAGTGCATGACTGATGATCTGGTGGACCTGATCGCTAAGCTGCACACGGCTTTCCAGCTCGGCTCGCCGGCGAGTAGGCGGTTTTTGGCGATAGGCTTCGAGCAGATCAAAAATCTCGTCCGAGCGGTAATTCGCGTAACCGGCATCCGATCGTCGAAGATCACAACGGATAAACTGCTTGGCCTCTCCCTGAATCCAAATGTGTGCCGCAGAGTTCGGATCGAACCAACACTCTATTGACCAAACGCCCCCTTTGCGAGCCTTGGCAAACCAATCTTTCTCTATGGCCATATCACACACGTAGTGCATGCCGCGAAACATCACCCCGCCCTTTTGAACGGTCGCGCGCTCGCGAGGCAAGAGATGGAGGTAAACCAGCTCGTCAGGACGTTTGTTGGATTCGATCAGGTCGTTGTCGCAGGCCCAATTCCATATCCCGTTGGGTGTAGGTTCAACGCCGTCATTCATCATCGCCTGAGTCAGTCGTTCAGGCTGTCGATGGTGCCCGTTATAGTGGAGTACGCACTTGATGAGGATTTGGGTGAACTCTTTGAGATTCAGCGTGGCATCGAGCCGGTAGTCTCGCTCGCCTCGCTCTTTGTCTCGCGCTGCTACCCCGCCAGGTAGCCATCTGATACCCGTCAAATCATTCAAAATGCCAAACCGACTTTCCACCATAGGCTTCCAATCCGGCCGATAAGGCGGAGCAGTGCCCATCTCAATTCCCAATCCTGACGATAGCCCCTCTGCTGCGAGTGACAGCATCTCTCCTCGGTCGGCGTAAATCTGGTGGGGCAGGTGGTGACAATTCCAATCATCTGCATTGATTTCGACGCCGTTCTGAGCGCAGAACTCGACTTTGGAGGTAAATGCGTTGAACAGCGCTTGCCTGGCCCCATTCCAACTAGGGCCCTCCAATCCTACATAGAGACCAGCAATCATTCCGGAGAAGCTATCCACAACGATATAAACTACGGGCCGGCCAATGAGCATCCGCCTGGAGTAGCTGTTGACCAAATAAATATCGGCAATAGTCGCGTCGATCTCGAACTGATGACAGGGTCCACGCAGCCAATCGCGAACGGTACCTGAAAGCGGACGGCAGTCTTTTAACCATCTCCTCAATCCTTTACGGCCACGCTCGGTTTCAATCTCGTCGAAAAAAATCTGTCCCCAATATTGGAACTGCCTCAAGCTGGGGAGTTCTGAACCAGGCAACAAACGAAGCTCTTCTTCACTGTTTTTAGAGATGTCTCGAACTGAGTAGAATCGTCTCAACATTTCGTCATATGCGCTCGAAATAGAAGATTTCTTATCTCTTACATATAGAGCATACCCAACACGGATGCATCGTTTATCAACCGCACTAAGCATCTTGGAAGGCGAAGTAAGAACGCCTTGAAATTTAGGCTTTCGCCCTGGTGGCCTACTTGGATCATATTTTCTATCCGCAACACCTACCGCCGTATAATTACTAAGCAATGAGTTGCGAACTTGACCATAAAACCAATATCGGTAAAGAAGCCGATAGATCGTTTTCCGCTGGATTCCGAGCTCTGACGCCCGTCTGCTAACAAGCCGGCCTAACTCACCTCGTACAAATATTTGTCCCGGGTATTCAGGATCTAATAGAGGGGCGATAACGGCCCACTTTTCGTCCCGGCCTTGCTTGGCTCTCTCATCCAACTGTTCCTCAAGCACAAGCATAAACTCGGGCGTGGTGATGGCTGCTGGTTTGGTGTGACCAGATGCTATCGAGCGACGCAGCTCCTCCAGACCAACCGCGTACGGCTGCCGGGGTGGGTCAGCTAGATCTATCACAACTGCTAAGTCACGCGTTTCATCCTGGTAAAGGAGCCTGGCTATCGTAGAGATGACCGACAGATCGGTTACAGGCTCGAAAACGTCATTAACGAGAACAGTCATGACATTTTCTCCTTCAACGATACTTGGACAGGGCTCGCGGAAACTTCGAAGTCAGGAACTAGACCAGTAAGATGGAGAGGAGTGTTAACCAAATCTATTTTCAGTATCTTGGTCCAAACCAGATGAAAGAAAATTGCTTGAGCGTCTATATAGGAAATTGACAGAAGGGATGCTATTTTTCTTAGACAGGTGGCCAAGGTCCACGAATATTCCCGGCTGTTCACTAGGCACTCAATAAAATTCGAATGCAACGGCAGTTTCATTAAATCACGAGAGAGCTTCGAGTATCTCCTGATTAGTCCAATATTTTTTATCAAATCTCGTGTAAAAAACTCGTCTGTTACGATTTTCCAATCAACACCTTGGCTTTCCCAAAAGCGCTTTTCAATCTCAAGTTTCTCAAGCGTTCTTTTACTTCTGTTGCCAATTAAATCGGAACGATACTTCACCGTCCTAGCTACCGATTTGAAGTTTCCGCTCGGATCTTTAACAGTTAACAGGAAGTCTGTTGTCATCACATAAGGCAGTGTTGTTCTAGGGTATCTTGGATAGCGTACAGCTATCGCCGACGCTATCGCTTGCGCACGCTCTGTGGGTAGTAAAGGGTATTGCTCTCGGATATCCACGACGTCTTCAGAAAATTCACACACAAGGAAGTACGAACGCTCGAGATCTGACAGTAGGTGATGAATTCTCTCGATCTTCACACCTTGAATCTTGTGCGAACGACCTATCGACGGGACATCTTGTACCCGCAGCCAAGGCACGTAGCTTGCCCCGGCGCCTTCGCCAAATCCATTTGCAATGTGCCGTTCAATGTCCTGCTGTGATGCAAACTTACGACCTCGCAACCCACGCCTCCTCAGTCGATGCGGACCGCTTCACCTCGCGTCGAGAAAAAGTCGTAGAAGGACACGACTGCCAAAGCGGCCGTATTCAAAACATTTTCCAGACTACACCCGCTGAAAGTTGAAGCGATGAATCCAGACCAAAGGGAAAGCCTGGAAAGGAAAACCCCTGTAGATACGGGGGGTTGAGCCTTGTGTCAATCTATGTTCATCAGTGTCAAACTTTATTGTTTTGTGTCAATCTTTATTGTTCAAAACCACGACGGCCTCCAGGCGCTTGGGGGATTACTCCACCGTCACCGACTTCGCCAGGTTGCGCGGTTGGTCGACGTCGGTGCCCTTGAGCACCGCCACGTAGTACGACAGCAACTGCAGCGGGATGGTGTAGAGGATCGGCGACAGGGTGTCGTGGATGTGCGGCATGTTGATGACGTGGGTGCCTTCACCGTTGGTCATGCCGGCTTTCTCGTCGGCGAACACGATCAGTTGGCCGCCACGGGCACGCACTTCCTGCAGGTTGGATTTGAGTTTTTCCAGCAGTTCGTTGTTCGGCGCAACGGTCACCACCGGCATGTCGTCATCCACCAGGGCCAGCGGGCCGTGTTTCAGCTCACCGGCCGGGTAGGCTTCGGCGTGGATGTACGAGATTTCCTTGAGTTTCAGCGAGCCTTCCATCGCCACCGGGTACTGCGCGCCACGGCCGAGGAACAAGGTGTGGTTTTTGTCGGCAAACAGTTCGGCGATTTTTTCTACGGTGCTGTCCATGGCCAGGGCTTCGCCCAGGCGGGTTGGCAGGCGGCGCAGTTCTTCGACCAGAGTGGCTTCGACGCCTTCGGCGAGGGTGCCGCGAACCTGGCCCAGGGACAGGGTCAGCAACAACAGGCCCACAAGCTGGGTGGTGAAGGCTTTGGTGGACGCCACGCCGATTTCGCGACCGGCCTGGGTCAACAGGGTCAAGTCGGACTCGCGCACCAGGGAGCTGATGCTGACGTTGCAGATGGCCAGGCTACCGAGGAAGCCCAGCTCTTTGGCGTTGCGCAGTGCGGCCAGGGTGTCGGCGGTTTCGCCGGACTGGGAGATGGTCACAAACAGGGTGTCTGGCTGCACCACCACCTTGCGGTAGCGGAATTCGCTGGCGACTTCGACCTGGCACGGAATGCCGGCCAGTTCTTCCAGCCAGTAACGGGCAACCATACCGGCGTGATAGCTGGTGCCACAGGCGACAATCTGTACATTGCGCACTTTGGCGAACAGCTCGGCCGCTTGCGGGCCGAAAGCGTTGACCAGTACTTGCCTGTCACCCAGGCGACCTTCCAAGGTGCGCTGCACCACGGCCGGTTGCTCGTGGATTTCCTTGAGCATGAAGTGGCGGAATGCGCCTTTGTCGGCAGCTTCGGCGCCGTCGCGGTATTGCACGGCTTCGCGTTCGACGGAATTGCCGTTGACGTCCCAGATCGCCACGCTTTCACGGCGGATGTCGGCGATATCGCCTTCTTCCAGGTACATGAAGCGGTCGGTGACCTGGCGCAGGGCCAGTTGGTCGGAGGCGAGGAAGTTTTCCCCCAGGCCGAGGCCGATCACCAACGGGCTGCCACTGCGCGCAGCAACCACGCGGTCGGGTTGGCTGGCGCTGACCACGGCCAGGCCATAGGCGCCGTGCAGTTCCTTGACGGTGGCCTTGAGAGCAACCGTCAGGTCGCCGAGGTCCTTGAGCTTGTGGTTCAGCAGGTGGGCGATGACTTCGGTGTCGGTGTCCGAGGTGAACACATAGCCCAGGCCCTTGAGCTGTTCGCGCAGCACTTCGTGGTTTTCGATGATGCCGTTGTGCACCACCGCCAGGTCACCGGAGAAGTGCGGGTGGGCATTGCGTTCGCACGGCGCCCCATGGGTGGCCCAGCGGGTGTGAGCAATGCCGAGACGGCCGACCAGCGGCTCGCCGAGCAGCGCTTGCTCCAGCTCAGCGACCTTGCCCGGGCGACGCATTCGCTCGAGCTTGCCGGCGTTGGTGAAAACCGCCACACCGGCGCTGTCGTAGCCGCGGTATTCCAGGCGCTTGAGGCCCTCGAGCAAGATAGCGGTGACGTTGCGTTCAGCGACTGCGCCTACAATTCCACACATGGTATGTCTCCTAGATGATTGCCGCGCATATCAACGTAATGCCGCGGGCTTGGATCTGGTCGCGGGCCTCAAGCGGCAGGCGATCATCGGTAATAAGGGTATGGACGCTGCTCCAGGGCAGTTCCAGGTTGGGAATCTTGCGGCCGATCTTGTCGGACTCGACCATCACCACCACTTCACGGGCGACCTCGGCCATCACACGGCTCAGGCCCAGCAATTCGTTGAAGGTGGTAGTACCGCGCGCCAGATCGATGCCGTCAGCGCCGATGAACAATTGATCAAAGTCGTAGGAGCGCAGCACTTGCTCGGCGACCTGGCCCTGGAACGAATCCGAATGCGGGTCCCAGGTGCCGCCCGTCATCAACAGCACCGGCTCGTGTTCCAGTTCGCTCAAGGCGCTGGCCACGTGGAGCGAGTTGGTCATGACGACCAGACCTGGCTGGTGGCCCAGCTCGGGGATCATGGCGGCGGTGGTGCTGCCGCTGTCGATGATGATGCGCGCGTGTTCACGTAAACGCATGACGGCTGCACGGGCGATGGCGCGCTTGTAGGCCGAAATCGGCTGGGCGGCATCACCCACCAGTTCCTGAGGCATGGTGATCGCGCCACCGTAACGGCGCAGCAACAGGCCGTTGCTCTCAAGAGCGGCCAGGTCCTTGCGGATAGTCACTTCCGAAGTTTCGAAACGCTTGGCCAACTCGTCCACGCTGACTTCGCCCTGTTCATTGAGCATCGTCAGAATGTTGTGGCGTCGTTGGGGCGTATTTCGTTTCGACATGATGGTCTTAAGTTTCGTTTCGAAAGATAACGAAGGCAATCAAAACCTATTGGCAGGAAATCGTCAAGCAGATCGAAAAGTCTTTTTGACACAACACTGAGCAAAATGTGGGAGCGGGCTTACTCGCGAATGCGGTGTGTCAGTCAACTTTTCAGTGCCTGAACCGACGCTTTCGCGAGCAGCCCGCTCCCACATTTGAACGGTGCTGATTTCGACTCTGTGGATAACTCAGGTCTTTTTGATTTTGACCGGGCGTTTCCAACCGTCGATGTTGCGCTGGCGAGCGCGGGCTACGCCGAGCTGCAAGTTATCCACATCTTGGTTGATGGTTGAGCCGGCGGCCGTGGTGGCGCCGTCGCCCACTTTTACTGGCGCAACCAGTGAATTGTTAGAGCCGATAAACACATCTTCGCCCAGTACCGTCTGGTGCTTGTTTGCGCCATCGTAGTTGCAGGTAATGGTGCCAGCACCGATGTTAGTGCGCGCGCCGATCACTGCGTCACCCAGATAGGTGAGGTGGCCGGCCTTGGCGCCCTCGCCCAAGTGAGCGTTTTTCAGTTCCACAAAGTTACCCACATGGGCCTTGGCTTCCAGCACGCTGCCTGGACGAAGGCGTGCAAACGGACCAGCATCACTGCCCTCGCCCATCACCGCACCTTCAATATGGCTGTTGGCTTTGACCACCACGCCTTTGTGCAGGGTGCTGTCCTTGATCACGCAGTTCGGGCCAATCACCACGTCGTCTTCAATGATCACCCGGCCTTCGAGGATCACGTTGATATCAATCAGCACGTCGCGGCCCACGGTGACCTCGCCGCGTACATCAAAACGCGCCGGGTCACGCAAGGTCACCCCTTGGGCCATCAAGCGGCGGCCTTCGCGCAATTGGTAGTGGCGCTCCAGTTCTGCAAGCTGCTTGCGGTCGTTGGCGCCCTGCACTTCCATTGGGTCGTGGGGCTGCTCGGTGGCAACCAGCAGGCCATCACTCACGGCCATTTCGATGACGTCGGTGAGGTAATACTCGCCCTGGACGTTGTTGTTGGACAAACGGCTCATCCAGTCAGCAAGTTTGCTGGCAGGAACGGCGAGAATGCCGGTGTTGCCTTCGGTAATCGCACGCTGGGCTTCGCTGGCATCTTTGTGTTCGACGATGGCCGCTACCTTGCCGTCGGCATTGCGCACGATGCGGCCATAGCCGGTAGGGTCATCCAGCTCGACGGTAAGCAGGCCCATCTGGCCAGGGACGACGTGCTTGAGCAGGCGTTGCAGGGTTTCCACTTCGATCAGCGGCACGTCGCCATAAAGAATCAGCACCGTATCGGCACTGATGAACGGCACGGCTTGCGCGGTGGCGTGGCCGGTACCGAGTTGTTTGTCCTGCAATACAAAATTCAGGTCATCCGCCGCCAGGCGTTCACGCACCACATCGGCACCGTGGCCAATCACCACGTGAATCCGCTGCGGGTCCAGTTGCCGGGCGCTGTGGATAACATGGCCAAGCATGGAGTTGCCCGCGACGGGGTGCAGCACCTTGGGCAGGGCCGAACGCATGCGGGTGCCCTGGCCTGCGGCAAGGATGACAATTTCAAGAGACATGAATGGCTACCAATCCTGGACGGTCCGGCTTCAGACCAGAGAAGTGTTTTGCTAAAAAAGAAAAAGGGTAGCCGAGGCTACCCTTTTTAATCAATCGCGCTTGAAGCATGGCGGCTGGGCCGCTTACTTCTTGCGGATCTGCTGGAGCGTGCGCAGCTGAGCTGCAGCTTCGGCCAGACGTACAGCAGCAGCGCTGTAGTCGAAGTCCGCGCCCTTTTCGTTCAGGGCCTTCTCGGCAGCCTTGACGGCTTCCTGAGCGGAGGCTTCATCCAGGTCGCCAGCACGTTGCACGGTGTCGGCAAGTACCTTGACCATGTTCGGCTGAACCTCGAGGAAACCACCGGAGATGTAAAACACCTCCTTTTCCCCGCCTTGCTTGGTCAGAGTGATCGGACCTGGCTTCAAGCTGGTGATCAATGGCGCGTGGCCCATGGCAATACCCAGGTCACCGAGTTCGCCGTGTGCAATCACCATTTCTACCAGACCGGAGAAGATTTCCCCTTCCGCGCTGACGATATCGCAATGGACTGTCATAGCCATCTGATTGCCTCAACCTGATGAGCGCCCGTTGCCGGGCGCCGGGATTACAGTTTCTTGGCTTTCTCGATCGCTTCTTCGATGCCGCCGACCATGTAGAACGCTTGTTCTGGCAGGTGGTCGTAGTCACCGTTGAGGATGCCTTTGAAGCCAGCAATGGTGTCTTTCAGGGAAACGTATTTACCCGATGCACCGGTGAAGACTTCAGCCACGAAGAACGGCTGCGACAAGAAACGCTGGATCTTACGAGCACGGTTTACCAACTGCTTGTCGGCTTCCGACAGCTCGTCCATACCCAGGATCGCAATGATGTCCTTCAGTTCTTTGTAACGCTGCAGCACGTACTGAACGCCGCGAGCGGTGTCGTAGTGCTCCTGGCCGATCACGTTCGGGTCCAGCTGGCGCGAAGTCGAGTCGAGTGGATCGACCGCTGGGTAGATACCCAGGGAAGCGATGTCACGGGACAGAACGACGGTGGCGTCCAAGTGGGCGAAGGTGGTCGCTGGCGACGGGTCGGTCAAGTCATCCGCAGGTACGTATACCGCTTGGATCGAGGTGATCGAACCTTCTTTGGTCGAAGTGATACGTTCTTGCAGAACGCCCATCTCTTCAGCCAGAGTCGGCTGGTAACCTACTGCCGAAGGCATACGGCCCAGCAGTGCGGATACTTCAGTACCGGCCAGGGTGTAACGGTAGATGTTGTCGACGAACAGCAGAACGTCGTTACCTTCGTCACGGAACTTCTCGGCCATGGTCAGGCCAGTCAGTGCTACGCGCAGACGGTTTCCCGGCGGCTCGTTCATCTGACCGTAAACCAGTGCCACTTTGTCCAGAACGTTGGAGTCCTTCATCTCGTGGTAGAAGTCGTTACCCTCACGAGTACGCTCACCCACACCGGCGAACACGGAATAACCGCTGTGCTCGATGGCGATGTTACGGATCAGTTCCATCATGTTTACGGTTTTGCCTACACCGGCACCACCGAACAGACCGACTTTACCGCCTTTGGCGAACGGGCAAACCAGGTCGATAACCTTGATGCCGGTTTCCAGCAGATCGTTGCCGCCAGCTTGCTCGGCGAACGAAGGTGCTGGACGGTGAATGCCCCAGCGCTCTTCGGTGTCGATCGGGCCAGCTTCGTCAATCGGGTTGCCCAGTACGTCCATGATCCGGCCCAGGGTCGCTTTACCGACCGGTACGGAGATGGCTGCGCCAGTGTCGACAACGTCCAGACCGCGCTTCAAGCCTTCGGTGGAACCCATCGCAATGGTACGAACTACGCCGTCGCCCAGCTGCTGCTGAACTTCCAGAGTAGTTTCCGCGCCTTGTACTTTCAGCGCGTTGTAGATGCTCGGTACGCTGTCGCGTGGAAATTCCACGTCGATAACGGCGCCGATGATTTGAACGATACGTCCGCTACTCATAGCTGGATCCTCTGAATATTTGAACCGTTAAACCGCGGCAGCGCCGCCGACGATTTCCGAGATCTCTTGGGTGATCGCAGCCTGACGCGCCTTGTTGTAGATCAGCTGCAAATCGCTGATCAGATCACCGGCGTTATCGGTAGCGTTTTTCATCGCGATCATCCGCGCCGCTTGTTCAGCTGCGTTGTTCTCGACCACCGCCTGGTACACCTGCGACTCCACGTAGCGCACCATCAAGCCGTCAAGCAGCTCTTTGGCGTCTGGTTCGTAGAGGTAGTCCCAGTGGTGCTTGAGTTCCTGATCCGGAGTCGCCACCAGTGGAATCAATTGCTCCACGGTTGGCTGCTGGGTCATGGTGTTGATGAACTTGTTGGATACCACGGACAGGCGGTCAATCCGGCCTTCCAGGTACGCATCCAGCATCACCTTCACACTGCCGATCAAATCATTGATCGACGGCTCTTCACCCAGGTGGCTGATAGCTGCAACGACGTTACCGCCGAAGTTGCGGAAAAAGGCCGCACCCTTGCTACCAACAACACACAGATCGATCTCGACGCCCTTTTCGCGGTTTACCGCCATGTCCTTGACCAGGGCCTTGAACAGGTTGGTATTCAAACCACCGCACAAACCACGGTCACTGCTCACTACCACATAACCCACACGCTTAACTTCGCGGTCGATCATGAACGGGTGGCGGTATTCCGGGTTGGCGTTGGCCAGATGCCCAATTA
This sequence comes from Pseudomonas sp. AP19, assembly GCF_001728855.1. NCBI lineage: Bacteria > Pseudomonadati > Pseudomonadota > Gammaproteobacteria > Pseudomonadales > Pseudomonadaceae > Pseudomonas > Pseudomonas sp. AP19. Next base: position 22,960 of record NZ_LXJP01000031.1, read on the forward strand.
CCTGGCGGATACGCTCCGCATAAGGACGGCTAGCAGCCATGCGCATTTGTGCCTTGCGCATTTTGCTGACCGCCACTTTTTCCATGGCGCTGGTAATTTTTTGCGTGCTTTTGATGCTCGCAATCTTACTGCGAATCTCTTTTGCGCCTGCCATGTAACACCTATCAGGTTAGCAAGCGGGAGCCTTGCGGCTCCCGCTGCGGCTTACCAGGTTTGGGTGGCCTTGAACTTCTCGATGCCGGCTTTCATGCCAGCGTCGATATCGTCATTGAAGTCACCCTTCACGTTGATCTTCGCCATCAATTCGGCGTGATCGCGGTTGAAGTAAGCAATCAGCGCTTGTTCGAAGCTGCCGATCTTGGTGATTTCAACGTCGGTCAGGAACCCACGCTCAGCGGCATACAGCGACAACGCCATGTCAGCGATCGACATTGGGGCGTATTGCTTCTGCTTCATCAGCTCGGTAACGCGCTGACCATGCTCAAGTTGCTTACGGGTCGCTTCATCCAGGTCAGACGCGAATTGGGCGAATGCCGCCAGTTCACGGTACTGAGCCAGAGCGGTACGGATACCACCGGAGAGCTTCTTGATGATCTTGGTCTGAGCGGCACCACCCACACGGGATACCGAAACACCGGCGTTCACAGCAGGACGGATCCCGGAGTTGAACATGGCCGATTCCAGGAAGATCTGACCGTCGGTGATGGAAATCACGTTGGTCGGAACGAACGCGGAAACGTCGCCAGCCTGGGTTTCGATGATCGGCAATGCGGTCAGGGAACCGGTTTTGCCGGTCACTGCGCCGTTGGTGAACTTCTCTACGTATTCTTCCGAAACGCGGGATGCGCGCTCCAGCAGACGGGAGTGGAGATAGAACACGTCGCCTGGGTAAGCTTCACGGCCTGGTGGACGGCGCAGCAGCAGGGAAATCTGGCGGTAAGCCACTGCTTGCTTGGACAGATCGTCATAAACGATCAGCGCGTCTTCACCGCGGTCGCGGAAGAATTCACCCATGGTGCAACCGGAGTACGGTGCCAGGAATTGCAGCGCAGGAGATTCCGAAGCACTGGCAGCCACGATGATCGTGTTGGCCAGGGCGCCGTTTTCTTCCAGCTTGCGAACCACGTTGGCGATGGTCGATTGCTTCTGACCAATAGCTACGTAGACGCAGAAAATGCCGCTGTTCTTCTGGTTGATGATCGCGTCGATCGCCAGAGCGGTTTTACCGATCTGACGGTCACCGATGATCAGCTCACGCTGGCCACGGCCGACTGGGATCATGGCATCGACAGCCTTGTAGCCAGTCTGTACAGGCTGGTCTACCGACTTACGCCAGATCACGCCTGGAGCAACTTTCTCGACCGCGTCGGTCTCGGTGTTGCCCAGTGGACCTTTACCGTCAACAGGGTTACCCAGTGCGTCGACTACGCGACCCAGCAGTTCCTTACCAACCGGAACCTCCAGGATGCGGCCAGTGCACTTGGCGCTCATGCCTTCAGCCAGACTGGTGTACGCGCCCAATACAACGGCACCTACGGAGTCTTGCTCCAGGTTGAGGGCCATACCGTAGACGCCGCCCGGAAACTCGATCATCTCGCCGTACATTACGTCGGCCAGACCGTGAATCCGCACGATGCCGTCAGATACGCTGACGACAGTGCCTTCGTTACGGGCTTGGGAGGTCACATCGAGCTTGTCGATGCGGCCCTTGATAATTTCACTTATTTCGGAAGGATTGAGTTGCTGCATTGCTCTGCTGCCCCTTCAAACTCAAGATTTCAATGCTTCGGCAAGTTTCGCGATTTTGCCGCGAATCGAGCCATCGATAACCAGGTCGCCGGCGCGGATAACGACACCACCAATCAGGGATGCGTCCTCCGTAGCTTGCAGGCGCACTTCCCGATTGAGTCGTGCACTGAGAACCTTGGCGAGTTTGTCTTGCTGTTCTTGGTTCAATGCGAAAGCACTGGTCACTTCAACGTCTACCGATTTCTCTGCTTCGGCCTTGTACAGGTCGAACAGAGCGGCAATCTCCGGCAGAAGCGGGAGACGGTCGTTTTCGGCAACGACGTGGATGAAGTTCTGCACCTTCACATCAAACTTGTCGCCGCACACTTCAATAAAAGTGGCGGCCTTGTCTGCGCTCGTCAGGCGCGGGGCCTTGAGCACGCGCTGCATGGTGTCGTCTTGCGACACTGCTGCAGCCAGGCCGAGCATGGCTGACCAAGAGGCCAGCTGCTGGTGGGCCTGGGCGTGCTCGAAGGCTGCCTTAGCGTAAGGTCGGGCCAACGTGGTCAGTTCTGCCATGATCGCCCTCGCTTAAATTTCAGCAGCCAGTTTGTTAACCAGCTCCGCGTGCGCGTTTTGATCGATTGTGGCACCGAGGATCTTCTCAGCACCGCCGACCGCCAGAGCACCCAGTTGGGCACGCAGCGCGTCTTTGACGCCGTTCAGTTCCTGTTCGATCTCGGCATGAGCCGAAGCCTTCACACGGTCAGCTTCGACGCGGGCTTTATCAACAGCCTCTTCGACGATCTGGTTACCGCGTTTCTTGGCTTGCTCAATGATTTCAGCTGCCTGTGCTTTAGCTTCGCGCAGTTGATGACCCGCTTTCTCTTGGGCCAACTCCAGGTCGCGAGCTGCACGGGTGGCAGCGTCCAAACCATCCGCGATCTTCTTCTGACGTTCGTGCAAAGCCGCGATGACCGGAGGCCACACGAACTTCATGCAAAACACTACAAAAATGAAGAACGCAACGGATTGGCCAATCAGGGTTGCATTAATGTTCACGCCAACACCTCGCTCATTCGTTGTCCATCACCCCAATCAACTCGAAAAATTCGAGTGATTAGCCAGCGAGTTGACCAACGAAAGGGTTCGCGAAGGTGAAGAACAGAGCGATACCAACGCCGATCATGGTCACGGCGTCGAGCAGGCCGGCGACGATGAACATTTTAACTTGCAGCATTGGGACCATTTCTGGCTGACGCGCTGCGCCTTCCAGGAATTTGCCGCCCAGCAGGCCGAAACCAATGGCAGTACCCAGGGCGCCCAGGCCGATCAACAGTGCAACAGCGATAGCGGTTAGACCAACTACAGTTTCCATCTTTCCTCCCGACTTTTACGTCGTATGGTTTAGGTTTTTTAGATTTTAAAGCGGTAAAACAAATCGTTTCATAGCCCTGGTGGGCCACCTTCCCGTGTTACCGGGAAGGACATCAGACTAGTCGAGACTGGTCTTAATGGTTCTCTTCGTGCGCCATCGACAGGTAGACGATGGTCAGCATCATGAAGATGAACGCCTGCAGGGTGATGATCAGGATGTGGAACACAGCCCACGCCCACTGCAGAACGATGCCCAGGCCGCTAAGCCAGAGCAGACCACTGCCGAACATCACAGCGATCAGAATGAATACCAGCTCGCCGGCGTACATGTTGCCGAACAGTCGCAGGGCCAGGGAAATCGGCTTGGCGACCAGGGTCACGAACTCCAGCAGGAAGTTCACCGGGATCAGCAGGGCTTGAACGAAGATGTTCTTGCTGCCGAACGGGTGCAGGGTCAGTTCGCCGATGAAGCCGCCGATGCCCTTGACCTTGATGCTGTAGAAAATGATCAACGCAAACACCGACAGGGCCATGCCCAGGGTGGCGTTAGGGTCCGTGGTGGAAACCGCACGGAATGGAATGTGGTGATCGCCGGTGATCAGGATGGCCAGCTGAGGAATCCAGTCGACCGGAATCAGGTCGACGGCGTTCATCAGGAACACCCAGACGAAGATGGTCAGTGCCAGCGGTGCAATCACCGGGCTACGGCCATGGAAGCTGTCTTTCACGCTGCCATCGACGAATTCGACCAATACTTCAACGAAGTTCTGCAAAGCACCTGGCTGACCGGAAGTCGCCTTCTTTGCCGCCATGCGGAAAATCAGGACGAAGATCAGACCCAATGCGACAGACCAACCCAGAGTATCCAGGTGGAATGCCCAGAAGCCCATTTCTTTGGCTTCTGCTGCGGTGTGGGCGAAGCCCCAGCCGCCGTTGGGAAGCTGACCGAAGGTCAGGTTCTGCAAGTGGTGCTGGATATAGCCCGAAGCGGTTGTTTCTGCCATGGTTGCCTCAAACGCCCTAAGGTTTCGAAAGTCTTGTTTTCATTAGCAGGGGAGCGAACCAGCTGACCAGTTGGGTCAACACGAAGACGCCGAATACAGCCAGCGGCGCCAATGGCTTCACACCTGCAAAGGTCAGTGCAAACAGCACTGCCGTCAAAATCAATTTCCCTGCCTCGCCAGCATAAAAAGACCGGACGATGGACTGGGCTGCTCGGGCGCCGGAAAACCGAAAGGCCCTGTGAGCAAAATACATATTGGGCAGCAAGGCTATCAGGCCTCCGCAGAGTCCTGAATACCCGGCTACGACTCCATGCCAATACCAAAGCGCCAATGCGGCGATCAGCAAAACGACAAATTGAGCCAATAAAACCGGGAAAACGGCCAAGCGATGGAACGGCAACGTGTTTGGCGTGCGGGTTTCCATCACTCTTGCTCCTCAATGGTCGGCTGCCGGAAATCAATAACTTGGCATAATTTGTGCCGACAAAATGCGCGCAGAGTATAGGGGCGGTTCTGCCCCTATTCAACTGTCGGGTAGTGTTTTCCGATCGCGCGCTACATAAGCAAATGTTTCAGCGGATGTGGGCAAGGACGCCTTGAAGCTCATCAAGCGAGTTATATCCGATCACCAATTGCCCTTTGCCTTTCTTGCCATGGCGAATTTGCACCGCAGAGCCTAGGCGCTCGGCCAGGCGCTGCTCGAGACGCGCGATATCCGGATCAGGTTTGGCGGTTTCGACCGGTGCAGGTTTGCCGCTCAGCCACTGCCGAACCAGGGCCTCGGTCTGACGAACGGTGAGCCCCCGTGCGACAACGTGTCGCGCCCCTTCAACCTGTTGATTTTCCGGCAAACCGAGCAAAGCACGTGCATGACCCATTTCCAGGTCGCCGTGGGACAACATGGTCTTGATCACTTCGGGCAGCGCGATCAAACGCAGCAAGTTGGACACCGTCACGCGGGATTTACCCACCGCATCGGCCACTTGTTGCTGGGTCAGCTGGAATTCCTGCTGCAGGCGCTGCAACGCGATCGCTTCTTCGATCGGGTTGAGGTCTTCACGCTGGATGTTCTCGATCAATGCCATGGCGATGGCGGTTTCGTCCGGCACATCGCGCACCATCGCCGGGATGGTGTCCTTACCGGCCTGCTGGCTGGCACGCCAGCGGCGTTCGCCGGCAATGATTTCGAAGCGGCCGCCACCGATCGGGCGCACCACGATCGGCTGCATTACGCCCTGGGCCTTGATCGAATTGGCCAGCTCTTCCAACGCCTGCGGGTCCATGTCGCGGCGTGGCTGGTATTTACCACGCTGGATCAGGTCCAGCGGCAGGTGTTGCAGCTCGCGCTCGTCGGCCTGCACCGCTTGTTCTTCAAGCGAAGTGACGGTAGGACCACTCAGCAGTGCATCCAGTCCACGTCCGAGACCTCGTTTCTTGACGGCCATGGGAATTCCTTAAGTTGGCTGGGCAGCAGCGGTGCGTGAGTTGCGGCGTTGACGGCGAACCATCTCGCCGGCCAGTGCCAGGTAGGCAATGGCACCACGCGATGATTTGTCGTACGCCAGCGCGGGCATGCCATAGCTTGGCGCTTCGGCCAGGCGGATGTTACGTGGGATCACGGTGTCGTAAAGCTGATCGCCAAAGTGTTCCTTGAGCTGCGCCGACACATCGTTCATCAGGCTCAGGCGCGGATCGAACATCGTGCGCAACAGGCCTTCGATCTGCAGGTTCGGGTTGAGCAGTTCAGCGATTCGCTTAATGTTATCCACAAGGTCGCTCAACCCTTCGAGTGCGTAGTACTCGCACTGCATGGGGATAATGACCCCATCGGCCGCCACCAATGCGTTCAGCGTCAGCATCGACAGTGAAGGCGGGCAGTCGATCAAAATGTAGTCGTAGTTCTCGCGGATCGGCGCCAAGGCGCTGCGCAGACGGCTTTCTTTCATCTGCATTTCCAGCAACACCACTTCCGCCGCCGTCAAATCGCGGTTGGCCGGCAGCAGTTGATAACCGCCGTGTTCGGAGTAGTGCATGGCCTGGGCCAGGTCGCACTCGCCGATCAGCAAGTCGTAGACCGAGTTTTCCAGGCCGTGTTTATCCACACCGCTACCCATGGTGGCGTTGCCCTGTGGATCGAGATCGATCAACAGCACCCGGCGCTTGGTAGCAACCAGGGATGCTGCGAGGTTGATGCAGGTGGTGGTTTTGCCCACGCCACCTTTCTGGTTCGCTATCGCGAATACCTTAGCCATTCTTGCTTGTGTTCCCAATCATGCCGTGCGGCGCAGTATCAGCAGATGGCGTTGGCCTTGGCAACCGGGTACGGCCAAGGCGTGTTCGCTATCGAGGTGGAAGTCTGCCGGCAATGCTAACAGCTCGTCGCTTGGATGAACGCCCTTCATTGCCAGCCAGCGAGTGTCGCGGTCGCCCAAGTGGCGAGTCCAGTTACTGAAGTTCTCCATGCTGCTGAACGCCCGGGAAACAATTCCGTTGAAAGGCTGTTCAGGCGTGAATTCTTCGACCCGACTGTGGATAACTTGTAGGTTATCCAACTTGAGCTCGAGTTTGACCTGGGTCAGGAAGCGGGTTTTCTTGCCGTTGCTGTCCAGGCACGTCACTTGCGAGTCCGGAAACAGGATGGCCAGGGGAATACCTGGCATGCCACCGCCACTGCCAACATCGAGCCAGCGGCCGTTTTCGATAAACGGCATCACGCTCAGGCTGTCGAGCAAATGACGGGAAACCATTTCGTCAGGATTGCGCACCGCAGTCAGGTTGTAAGCCTTGTTCCATTTGATCAACAGGGCCAGGTAGCCCAGCAGTAATTCGTGCTGGGCAGCAGTCAGGTCAACACCCAACTGGCGTGCCCCTGTGGATAACTCTTCGGCGTGTTGCGAGGTGACCAACGAACTCAAGCGCTTTGCTCCAACTGACGGCCCGCGCCGCGTTTTTTCAAATGAATCATCAACAGCGAAATCGCTGCCGGGGTGACGCCGGGAATACGTGACGCCTGACCCAATGTCTCCGGCCGAGTTATCCCCAGCTTGCTTTGAATTTCTTTCGACAAACCGGAAATCCCGGTGTAGTCGATATCCACAGGCAGCTTGGTGTTTTCACTGGCGCGCAAGCGAGCGATCTCGTCCTGCTGGCGGTCAATGTAACCGGCGTATTTGGTCTTGATTTCAACCTGCTCGGCCACTTGTGGGTCTTCGGCACCTTCGCCTGTCACTTCGACCAGACCAGCGTAGTCGATTTCCGGACGGGACAGCAGGTTGAGCAAATTGTATTCGTGGGTCAGCGGCGTGCCGAATTTTTCGGCGATCGCGTCGCCTTGCTGGGTGCCCGGGCGAACCCAGGTACTTTTCAGGCGTTGCTCTTCCAGCGTGATGCTTTCGCGTTTTTTGCAGAAGGCGGCCCAGCGGGCGTCGTCGACCAAGCCCAGCTCGCGACCTTTTTCGGTCAAGCGCAGGTCAGCGTTGTCTTCGCGCAGGATCAGGCGGTATTCCGCCCGGGACGTAAACATCCGATACGGTTCCTGAGTCCCCAGGGTAATCAGGTCGTCGACCAATACGCCGATGTACGCCTCATCGCGACGCGGGCACCAGCTGTCTTTGCCTTGCGCACGCAGCGCTGCGTTGGTCCCGGCCAGCAAACCTTGGGCGCCGGCTTCTTCGTAACCTGTCGTGCCGTTGATTTGCCCGGCGAAGAACAAGCCGCCGATCACTTTGGTTTCCAGGCTGTACTTCAGGTCACGCGGGTCGAAGTAGTCGTATTCGATGGCGTAGCCCGGGCGCACGATGTGTGCGTTTTCCATGCCGCGAATCGACTGCACGATCTGGATCTGCACGTCGAAGGGCAGGGACGTGGAAATCCCGTTCGGGTATAGCTCGTGAGTGGTCAAGCCTTCGGGCTCGATGAAGACCTGATGACTTTCCTTGTCGGCAAAGCGGTGGATCTTGTCTTCGATCGACGGGCAATAACGCGGGCCAATGCCTTCAATCACCCCGGAATACATCGGCGAACGATCAAGGTTCGCGGCAATGATTTCGTGGGTACGGGCGTTGGTGTGGGTAATCCAGCAACTGACCTGTTTCGGGTGCTGTTCCTTGGAGCCCATGAACGACATCACCGGAATCGGCGTATCGCCGGCTTGTTCGGTCATTACCGAAAAATCCACAGAGCGCCCATCGATACGCGGCGGGGTCCCGGTTTTCAGGCGACCGACACGCAGCGGCAATTCACGCAGGCGTTTTGCCAAGGCAATCGACGGCGGATCGCCAGCGCGACCACCGGAATAGTTCTGCATACCGATGTGGATAAGTCCGCCGAGGAATGTACCGGTGGTCAACACCACGGATTCAGCGAAGAAACGCAGGCCCATTTGGGTGACAACACCGCGTACCTGGTCCTGTTCGACGATCAGGTCATCCGCGGCTTGTTGAAATATCCACAGGTTCGGTTGGTTTTCCAGGGTTTCGCGAACCGCCGCCTTGTACAGGATGCGATCAGCCTGCGCCCGAGTCGCACGAACGGCCGGGCCTTTGCGGCTGTTGAGCACGCGAAATTGAATACCACCCTTGTCGGTAGCCATGGCCATGACACCGCCCAGGGCGTCAATTTCTTTGACCAGATGGCTTTTGCCGATGCCACCAATGGCGGGGTTGCAACTCATGGCTCCGAGGGTTTCCACGTTGTGCGTCAGCAACAGGGTTTTGACGCCCATGCGTGCTGAGGCCAGTGCTGCCTCGGTACCGGCATGACCGCCGCCGATGACGATCACTTCAAAACGGGAAGGGAAATCCACCACGCACCTCGTGCCTGCTTATGTAGGTAATCAGGAATTGATTGTTGAAAGAGTTTTAGAGCTTTGGCGGCAAGTATAGGGACTTAGCCCTTCCTAAAGAACCCTTTGCACAAAATTTAACCAGCTGTGGATGAATCACAGACAATAGAAATTAAAAGAGAAGAAATTTATAAGATCTTTGTTTTTATGTTTATTTCTACTGAGCCTACTTTCTGTGGATAGATCTCTACAGGCCTTTATTTACAATGTGTACAGCGATTCAAAAGTCTGTGGTCATGTGCCAATGAGGCCCTTGGATAAGTGCTTTAAGCCTGTGGATTAAACAGGTTTTTATCCACAGAGGGGTTTTTACTCAGGTTTCAAGCCCTGTTATCAACTGGGCACAAGGGCGGTTATTCACAGGGCTTAATCCACAGAAATTGGCCCACGTGACCCAATAGCGCGCACACAAAAGCCGCCATAGGCACAGTGGTGAATCAAAAGATGGAATGAGATGCCCTGAAGCGGGCGAAACAGACAGGCACGAATGGCCTGTCTGTGGACAACGAAGGGTTATTTACCGATGCAGAAGCTGGAAAAGATCCTTCCCAGAAGGTCATCGGAGCTGAATGCGCCGGTTATTTCGCCCAGCAGCTGTTGTGCCTGACGTAAATCCTCAGCCAGCAGCTCCCCTGCGCCCGCCAACGTCAGCTGAGCCCGACCGTGCTCCAACGCCGCGCTGGCATGACGCAGTGCCTCCAGGTGCCTGCGGCGTGCACTGAAGCTGCTTTCCGAGGTCTGCTCATAGCCCATGCACGCCTTGAGATGGTCGCGTAACAACTCCAGGCCGTCACCGGCCGACTTGGCACTCAGGCTGATGGTAACGTGGCCATCTTCGCTGGTTTCCATGGCGATGGCTTCGCCGGTCAGGTCCGCCTTGTTGCGGATCAAGGTCACTTTGGCGGGATCTGGTCGCTGCTCAAGGAACTCCGGCCACAAGGCAAACGGGTCCACGGCCTCAGGTGCTGTGGCATCCACCACCAGCAGCACCCGATCCGCTTCGCCGATCGCCTTGAGCGCGCGTTCCACGCCGATCTTTTCGACCTGGTCATCGGTATTGCGCAAGCCGGCGGTATCAACCACGTGCAGCGGCATGCCATCGATGTGGATATGTTCACGCAAGATATCCCGGGTGGTGCCTGCAATCTCGGTCACGATGGCGGCTTCACGACCTGCCAGGGCATTCAGCAGGCTGGACTTGCCTGCATTCGGACGACCGGCAATCACTACCGTCATGCCGTCGCGCAGCAATGCACCCTGTCCGGCTTCACGCAAAACTGTGGATAACTCATCACGAACTTTATCCAGCATTGCCAGGACATGGCCATCGGCAAGGAAGTCGATTTCTTCCTCTGGGAAATCAATGGCGGCCTCAACGTAGATGCGCAAGCTGATCAGTTGCTCGGTGAGGTTGTGCACACGCAGGGAAAAAGCCCCCTGCAGCGACCGCAACGCATTGCGCGCCGCTTGCGCAGAACTGGCCTCGATAAGGTCAGCAATCGCTTCGGCCTGGGACAGGTCAAGCTTATCGTTGAGGAATGCCCGCTCGCTGAACTCTCCCGGGCGAGCCAAGCGGCAACCTAACTGCAGGCAGCGCTGTAGCAACATATCCAATACCACCGGGCCGCCATGCCCTTGTAGTTCCAGTACATCTTCACCCGTGAACGAGTTTGGGCCAGGAAAATACAGGGCCAGGCCTTCGTCCAGCACGGTGCTATCGGCGTCCAGAAATGGGCCGTAGTGGGCGTATCGGGGTTTCAACTCGCGGCCGCTGATGGCCTGGGCTGCCACGCTGGCGAGAGGCCCGGAAATTCGAACGATACCGACACCGCCACGACCTTGGGCGGTCGCGACAGCAGCGATGGTTTCACGAGGAGCGCTCATCAGCAGGTTCCAGAACAAAAGTGACGGAAAGCAAAACGCCCCACTAGGGGGCGTCTTGAGTGGTTATCCACAGAGTAAATTATGCTGCAGCTTTTTTGGTAGCCGCTTCAATTTTACGTGTGATGTACCACTGTTGAGAGATCGACAGGCAGTTGTTGACCACCCAGTACAGCACCAGACCTGCAGGGAACCACAGGAAGAAGAAGGTGAAGATGATTGGCATCATTTTCATTACCTTGGCTTGCATCGGGTCCGGCGGAGTCGGGTTCAAGCGCTGCTGGATAAACATGGTCGCGCCCATGATGATCGGCAGGATAAAGAACGGGTCTTTGATCGACAGGTCAGTTATCCACAGCATGAACGGAGCCTGGCGCATTTCGACGCTTTCCAGGAGTACCCAGTAAAGCGACAGGAACACCGGCATCTGTACCAGAATCGGCAAGCATCCACCCAGCGGGTTGATCTTCTCTTTCTTGTACAGCTCCATCATGGCCTGCGACATTTTCTGCCGGTCATCACCATGTTGCTCTTTCAGCGCGGCCAGTTTCGGAGCCACGGCCCGCATACGTGCCATCGACTTGTAGCTGGCTGCCGACAGAGGGAAGAAGATCCCTTTGATCAGCATGGTCAGCAAGATGATCGAGAAGCCCCAGTTACCAACGATGCTGTGGATATGTTGCAGCAACCAGAAGATCGGCTGGGCAATGAACCACAGAATGCCGTAGTCCACAGTCAGTTCCAGACCTGGGGACAACTCTTTCAGTACCGCTTGGCTTTTCGGGCCGGCATACAGCGTGGCGCTGGTTTCAGCCTTGGCACCTGGAGCGACGGTCAACGCCGGGCCAGTAAAACCAATGATGTAGTTGCCTTGGCTGTCTTTGCGGGTTTGAACCAGGTTGGCTTCACCCTTGTTCGGGATCCATGCGGTCACGAAGTAGTGCTGCAACCAGGCGACCCATCCACCTTGGACTGTTTCTTTCAGCGCGCCCTTGTCGATGTCTTTCATCGACACTTTTTTGTACGGCTCGCTACTTGTCCACAGGGCGGCGCCCAGGTAAGTCGCGGTGCCGGTGGCAGTGCTGGAAGAAGGATCGGCGCTGTTGTCACGCTTAAGCTGGGCAAACAGGTTGCCCGTCCACGGTTTGGCGCTTTCGTTGTCGATCAGGTAAGTGACCTTCAAGTCGTACAAACCACGGGTGAAGCTGAAACGCTTGATGTAATTGACGCCGTCGTGACTGAATTTCAGGTCAACGTTCAACTGGTTCTGGCCATCAGCCAGTTGATAAGTCTTTTGTTCGGTCGAATAAACCGGACGACCGGTAGCACGAGCATCCGGACCGTCAGTGCCGGTCAGGCCACTTTGGGCCAGATAAACACGTTCGCCGCCATTATCGAACAGCTGGAACGGAACATCCGGATGGTCTTGGCGACGTGGATACAGCGGCAGTTTCAACTGCGCGATATCACCACCTTGAGGGTCGATAGCCAGGTCGAGCACATCCGTTTTTACGTGGATGAGGTCTTTGTTAGTGACAACCGGCGTTTCTACAGGGGTGCTGGTATCGGCATTCGCGCTGGGTACATCGGCACTGGCGGACGCATTGTTACCCAACGGGGTGTCCGGAATAGCCGGAGCAGCCTGATTGGTAGCAACATTCTGAGTCGGCAGGGCAGCCTGGCCATAGTCCTGGTTCCACTTAAGAACCATGACATAGGACACGATTGCCAGGGCGACGATCAGGATCGTGCGTTTAATATCCATGATTACTCGGCCATCGAAGAAGAACGGGAGGTAGGGATAGGTGGAACCGGGTCAAAACCACCGGGATTCCACGGATGACAGCGGCCTAAACGACGAAAGGCCAGCCAGCCACCGCGCAGAAGACCATGATTTTCTATGGCCTCTAACGCGTAGCAGGAACAACTGGGGTAGAAACGACAGTGGTCGGCCATCAGAGGACTAATGGCATAACGGTAAAACTGGATCGGAACGAGGGCCAGTTTACGCATTGGTGCTGTCTACCCCTACAGTTTCGGTGCTGACTGCTGGTGCTGGCTTGTTGGTACGCGCCAAACGTTTCCAGAGCTTGCCGAAATGCTGAATCAATTCGGGGTTTTCTACATCCCCCAAGCCTTTGCGCGCGACGATAACAATATCCCAACCAACCAGAGTGTCCTGGTGGAGGCGAAACGATTCGCGCATCAGACGCTTGAGGCGATTGCGCTCAACGGAGAGCTTTACGCTCTTCTTGCCGATCACCAACCCGAGACGGGGGTGATCCAGATCGTTGTTACGCGCAAGGAGCAGGAGATTTTTCCCCGGAACCTTGCCGGTGGGGGAGTCAAAGACTGCCTTGAAGTGCCGGGGGGTTAGCAGACGCTTTTCCCGACTGAAGTCCTGACTCACCACCAGTACCGGATTATCAAACTGCCAGACGCGCACGACCTTTGGCGCGGCGACGCGACAGGACAGCACGGCCGTTCTTGGTAGCCATGCGAGCACGGAAGCCGTGAGTACGGGCGCGTTTGATGGTGCTTGGTTGGAAAGTACGTTTCATGGCGTTGTTACCTGGTTCGTCCACAACGGGCCGGAATGGCCCCCGTTTTAAGAGACCGGCGATTCTAGAGAAAGCAAGCCTCTAGGTCAATTTCCAACCAGCTTTTCCTTTAATTAGATTCTTCTGGCCTATCAGCGCGTTTCTGTTCGCTCGGCTTTCATGAGCAGGACGATAGATATAAAAATAAAGAAGGAAGTTATTTAAAGCTTTTCTGTAAAGCTTATAAAAGCTAGGGTGGCGATCATCTGTGGATAACTTCCTTAAGGCCATATTCCACGTGGTGTACAGAGAATGACAACACGGGGGAGAAACGGTGCTCTGCCTGTGCTGCGCTGTCGGATAAGCTGTGTGTGGAATGGGGTTTTATCCACAGGCCAGTTACCCACAGACTTTCGACCCCACTTGTACAACGAGCTTAGGTGCGCTTATCCACAGAGCTTATGCACAGACCACTGGTCGGCTTTTTTACGCTTAACGCATTGATTTTGGGTGCCCTGTGAGCAACCTACGTGTGGATAAGTAGGCGACTGACCGCTACAATGGCGGCTGTTTTTGCCTCACCGGCTTTCAACTTAGGGGATATCCGTGTCAGTGGAACTTTGGCAGCAGTGCGTGGAGCTTTTGCGCGAAGAGCTGCCTGCCCAGCAATTCAACACCTGGATCCGTCCGCTACAGGTCGAAGCCGAAGGCGACGAGTTGCGTGTCTACGCGCCGAATCGTTTTGTTCTCGACTGGGTCAATGAGAAGTACCTGAGCCGCGTTCTCGAATTGCTCGATGAGCACGGTAATGGCCTTGCGCCTGTGCTTTCCTTATTAATAGGCAGCAAACGCAGCTCTGCACCGCGTGCTGCGCCGAATGCGCCGTTGGCCGCGAGTGCCTCTCAGGCTCAGGCAGCAGTGGCACCTGTTAATAACTCACCCGCACCGGTCGCCCAGACGCCTTCGAAATCAGCGTCGCAAAAAAACGCACCTATAAATGAAGAGCCGTCGCGCGACAGCTTCGATCCAATGGCCGGTGCCAGCTCTCAGCAAGCGCCGGTCCGCGCAGAACAGCGCACCGTCCAGGTAGAAGGTGCGCTCAAGCACACCAGTTACTTGAACCGTACGTTCACCTTCGAAAACTTCGTCGAAGGTAAATCCAACCAGCTGGCCCGCGCGGCAGCCTGGCAGGTGGCCGATAACCCCAAGCATGGTTACAACCCGCTGTTCCTTTATGGTGGTGTTGGCTTGGGTAAGACGCACTTGATGCATGCTGTGGGTAACCACCTATTAAAGAAGAACCCGAATGCCAAGGTCGTGTACCTGCACTCGGAGCGCTTCGTAGCGGACATGGTCAAGGCGTTGCAGCTCAACGCCATCAACGAGTTCAAGCGTTTCTACCGCTCGGTTGATGCCTTGCTGATCGATGACATTCAATTCTTCGCTCGCAAGGAACGTTCCCAGGAAGAGTTTTTCCACACCTTTAACGCGTTGCTCGAAGGTGGCCAACAGGTCATCTTGACCAGTGACCGTTATCCGAAGGAAATCGAAGGCCTGGAAGAGCGTTTGAAGTCGCGCTTTGGCTGGGGGCTGACCGTTGCGGTAGAGCCGCCGGAGCTGGAAACCCGCGTCGCGATCCTGATGAAAAAGGCCGACCAGGCGAAAGTCGATCTGCCCCACGATGCTGCTTTCTTTATCGCTCAACGCATTCGCTCCAACGTGCGTGAGTTGGAAGGTGCGCTCAAGCGGGTTATCGCTCACTCGCACTTCATGGGTCGCGACATCACCATCGAGTTGATTCGGGAATCCCTGAAAGACCTGCTGGCACTGCAAGACAAGTTGGTGAGTGTGGATAACATTCAGCGCACCGTGGCTGAGTACTACAAGATCAAGATTTCTGACCTGCTTTCCAAGCGCCGCTCGCGCTCGGTGGCACGTCCTCGTCAGGTGGCCATGGCGCTCTCCAAAGAGCTGACCAACCACAGCCTGCCGGAAATCGGTGATGTGTTTGGCGGTCGCGACCACACCACGGTCTTGCACGCGTGCCGCAAGATCAACGAACTTAAGGAATCCGACGCGGATATTCGCGAGGACTACAAGAACCTGCTGCGTACACTGACTACTTGATGACACCAGTGCAGCTTATTAAGGCAAGGGACTAGACCATGCATTTCACCATTCAACGCGAAGCCCTGTTGAAACCCCTGCAACTGGTCGCAGGCGTCGTCGAGCGCCGACAGACCTTGCCGGTGCTCTCCAACGTATTGCTGGTGGTCGAAGGCCAGCAATTGTCCTTGACCGGTACCGACCTGGAAGTCGAACTGGTTGGCCGTGTTCAACTGGAAGAGCCTGCTGAGCCGGGCGAAATCACTGTGCCAGCACGCAAGCTGATGGACATCTGCAAGAGCCTGCCCAACGACGCGCTGATCGACATCAAGGTTGATGAGCAGAAGCTGGTGGTCAAGGCCGGTCGAAGCCGTTTCACCCTGTCGACGTTGCCTGCCAACGACTTCCCAACGGTGGAAGAGGGCCCGGGCTCGCTGACCTGCAGCCTGGAGCAAAGCAAGCTGCGCCGTTTGATCGAGCGCACCAGCTTCGCCATGGCCCAGCAGGACGTACGTTACTACCTCAACGGCATGTTGCTGGAAGTATCGGAAGGCATTATCCGCGCCGTTGCCACCGACGGTCACCGTCTGGCCATGTGCTCGATGAAGGCCGATATCGGCCAGCCTGACCGTCACCAGGTGATTGTGCCGCGTAAAGGTATTCTTGAGCTTGCGCGTTTGCTCACCGAGCCGGATGGCAATGTCAGCATCGTCCTGGGTCAGCACCACATCCGCGCTACCACTGGCGAATTCACCTTCACCTCTAAGCTGGTTGATGGCAAGTTCCCGGACTACGAGCGCGTGCTGCCTAAAGGTGGCGACAAGCTGGTGATTGGTGATCGTCAGGCCCTGCGTGAAGCGTTCAGCCGTACTGCGATTCTGTCGAACGAAAAGTACCGTGGTATTCGCCTGCAACTGGCCAACGGTCAGCTGAAAATTCAGGCCAATAACCCGGAGCAGGAAGAGGCTGAAGAAGAAGTGGGTGTCGACTACAACGGCGGCTCGCTCGAAATCGGCTTTAACGTGAGCTACCTGCTGGACGTGCTGGGTGTAATGACCACCGAACAGGTTCGCCTGATTCTGTCGGACTCCAATAGCAGCGCCCTGGTGCAGGAATCCGACAACGACGACTCGGCTTACGTTGTTATGCCGATGCGCCTGTAATCATGCTCAGCAGAAGCTAGATGTCCCTTAGTCGCGTCTCGGTCACCGCGGTGCGCAATCTGCACCCGGTGACCTTCTCCCCATCACCTCGCATCAATATCCTCCACGGCGCCAATGGCAGTGGCAAAACCAGTGTGCTGGAAGCCATTCACCTGTTGGGCCTCGCACGTTCCTTTCGCAGCGCTCGCCTATTGCCGGTGATTCAGTACGAGCAGTTGGCTTGCACGGTATTTGGCCAAGTCGAATTGGCTGAGGGTGGGTGTAGCAGCCTGGGGATATCTCGTGATCGCCAGGGGGAGTTTCAAATTCGCATCGACGGGCAAAACGCCCGTAGTGCCGCGCAACTGGCCGAAATCCTGCCGTTGCAACTGATCAACCCTGACAGTTTTCGCCTTCTGGAAGGTGCGCCGAAAATCCGCAGACAGTTCCTCGATTGGGGCGTCTTCCATGTGGAGCCGCGGTTCATGGCCACTTGGCAGCGCCTGCAGAAGGCCCTGCGGCAGCGGAACTCGTGGCTGCGGCATGGTACACTTGACGCCGCTTCGCAAGCGGCCTGGGACCGGGAACTGTGCCTGGCCAGCGACGAAATAGATGAATACCGCCGTGCCTATATCAAAGCCTTGAAACCAGTCTTTGAGCAGACCTTGAGTGAGTTGTTGGATCTCGAAGGGCTGACGCTGAGCTACTACCGTGGTTGGGATAAAGAGCGTGAACTGAGCGCGGTGCTCGCCACGTCCTTGCAACGGGATCAGCAGATCGGCCATACCCAGGCGGGGCCCCAACGAGCTGATTTGCGTCTTAGACTAGGCGCTCATAATGCCGCGGATATCTTGTCCCGTGGTCAGCAGAAGTTGGTGGTGTGCGCGCTGCGGATTGCCCAAGGGCACTTGGTTAGCCAAGCCCGGCGCGGTCAGTGTATTTATCTGGTGGATGATTTGCCGTCTGAACTAGACGAACAACACCGCCGAGCGTTATGCCGCTTGTTGGAAGACTTACGCTGCCAGGTGTTTATCACCTGTGTAGACCACGAATTATTGAGGGAAGGCTGGCAGACGGAAACGCCAGTCGCTTTGTTCCACGTGGAACAGGGCCGTATCACCCAGACCCACGACCATCGGGAGTGAAGGCATGAGCGAAGAAAACACGTACGACTCGACCAGCATTAAAGTGCTGAAAGGTTTGGATGCCGTACGCAAACGTCCCGGTATGTACATCGGCGACACCGATGATGGTAGCGGTCTGCACCACATGGTGTTCGAGGTGGTCGACAACTCCATCGACGAAGCTTTGGCCGGTCACTGCGACGACATCAGCATTATCATCCACCCGGATGAGTCCATCACGGTGCGCGACAACGGTCGCGGCATTCCGGTCGATGTGCACAAAGAAGAAGGCGTTTCGGCGGCTGAGGTCATCATGACCGTGCTGCACGCCGGCGGTAAGTTCGATGACAACTCTTATAAAGTCTCCGGCGGTCTGCACGGCGTAGGTGTGTCGGTAGTAAACGCACTGTCCGAAGAGCTGATCCTGACCGTTCGCCGTAGCGGCAAGATTTGGGAGCAGACGTACGTCCATGGTGTGCCACAAGAGCCGATGAAAATCGTTGGCGACAGTGAATCCACGGGTACGCAGATCCACTTCAAGCCATCGGCTGAAACCTTCAAGAACATCCACTTTAGCTGGGACATCCTGGCCAAGCGGATTCGCGAACTGTCCTTCCTCAACTCCGGTGTGGGTATCGTCCTCAAGGACGAGCGCAGCGGCAAGGAAGAACTGTTCAAGTACGAAGGCGGTCTGCGCGCGTTCGTTGAATACCTGAACACCAATAAGACCGCGGTCAACCAGGTGTTCCACTTCAACATTCAGCGTGAAGACGGCATCGGCGTGGAAATCGCCCTGCAGTGGAACGACAGCTTCAACGAGAACCTGTTGTGCTTCACCAACAACATTCCACAGCGCGATGGCGGTACTCACTTGGTGGGTTTCCGTTCCGCACTGACGCGTAACCTGAACACTTACATCGAAGCCGAAGGCTTGGCCAAGAAGCACAAAGTCGCCACCACCGGTGACGATGCGCGTGAAGGCCTGACCGCGATTATCTCGGTGAAAGTGCCGGATCCCAAGTTCAGCTCCCAGACCAAAGACAAGCTGGTTTCTTCCGAGGTGAAGACCGCCGTGGAACAGGAGATGGGCAAGTACTTCTCCGACTTCCTGCTGGAGAACCCGAACGAAGCCAAGCTGGTCGTCGGCAAGATGATCGACGCTGCACGTGCTCGCGAAGCGGCGCGTAAAGCCCGTGAGATGACCCGTCGTAAAGGCGCGCTGGATATTGCTGGCTTGCCTGGCAAGTTGGCTGACTGCCAGGAGAAGGACCCAGCGCTCTCCGAGCTATACCTGGTGGAAGGTGACTCTGCTGGCGGTTCCGCCAAGCAAGGTCGTAACCGTCGCACCCAGGCGATCCTGCCGTTGAAAGGCAAGATTCTCAACGTAGAGAAGGCCCGCTTCGACAAGATGATTTCCTCCCAGGAAGTCGGCACCTTGATTACGGCGTTGGGCTGCGGCATTGGCCGCGATGAGTACAACATCGACAAGCTGCGCTACCACAACATCATCATCATGACCGATGCTGACGTCGACGGTTCGCACATCCGTACCTTGCTGCTGACCTTCTTCTTCCGTCAGTTGCCTGAGCTGATTGAGCGTGGCTACATCTATATCGCGCAGCCGCCGTTGTACAAAGTGAAAAAGGGCAAGCAAGAGCAGTACATCAAAGACGACGACGCCATGGAAGAGTACATGACGCAGTCGGCCCTGGAAGATGCAAGCCTGCACTTGAACGACGAAGCACCGGGTATCTCCGGTGAGGCGTTGGAGCGTCTGGTTAACGACTTCCGTATGGTGATGAAGACCCTCAAGCGTCTATCGCGTCTGTACCCTCAGGAACTGACCGAGCACTTCATCTACCTGCCGGCCGTCAGTCTGGAGCAGTTGGGTGATCATGCAGCGATGCAAGAGTGGCTGGCTCAGTACGAAGTACGCCTGCGCACTGTTGAGAAGTCTGGCCTGGTGTACAAAGCCAGTCTGCGTGAAGACCGTGAACGTAACGTGTGGCTGCCGGAGGTTGAGTTGATCTCCCACGGCCTGTCGAATTACGTCACCTTCAACCGCGACTTCTTCGGCAGTAATGACTACAAGACGGTCGTGACCCTCGGCGCGCAGTTGAGCACCTTGCTGGATGATGGTGCTTACATTCAACGTGGCGAGCGTAAGAAAGCGGTCAAGGAGTTCAAGGAAGCCTTGGACTGGCTGATGGCGGAAAGCACCAAGCGTCATACCATTCAGCGATACAAAGGTCTGGGCGAGATGAACCCTGATCAGTTGTGGGAAACCACCATGGATCCAGCACAGCGTCGCATGCTGCGCGTGACCATCGAAGACGCCATTGGCGCAGATCAGATCTTCAACACCCTGATGGGTGATGCGGTCGAACCTCGCCGTGACTTCATCGAGAGCAATGCCTTGGCGGTGTCCAACCTGGACTTCTGATCAGGTGTAGGTTCTCAAAATAAATGAGAATTCTTACAAATAGTTGAACTGTGCAACACAAAAAAGCCAACGCTATGTAGCGTTGGCTTTTTTGTGTCTCTTGTTTGAAGAATTTTGGATAAGCGATTCAGTGTTATAAAGGATGCATATTTTTATAATAAAACTAGAGAAATAGCCTTATTGAAAACGTTATTCGCTAACTCGATATAAATGAAATTTTATAGAAGGTTTTTACATATAACACGGAACTATAAGATCCAGCTTTATTTGCTCATATAGCTATAAAGGAATTGTCAGTAGTCAACGCCTGGCTCAATATCGTTAGTCAAAAATTAGCTATGAATGCATGAGGTGGGGCTAATTTATTGTTTGACGTAATGTGCGCCAGAGCTGGCGTATAAGGATTCTAAATGCAGAAAGAGGAAGCCAGAATGTAAAAACGCGATCAACCTTGGGAGGATGACCGCGCCTAGATGAAGCAGGAATTACTTGTGTGGTGCTCGTAATTTCTGCCTTTTTTCGGCGCATGTCAACTCTCCCCAATTTTTCGACCTTATCGAGGCGTCTTGAGGGCACAGTGTTGCCTGTTGAATAGCCTCCATGAGTCCGCTGGCGCATGCATTTTTCTGCGTCAAGGACTCGTTCGACCTGGAGAAATGTCATGGCCGTAAGAAATGTTGTAACCCGCAGATCCTGCCACTTCCGGGGCTTTTTCCCCTCACTGAAAAATGGTGTTGGCGCCGATGCTGAGTTGACCCAGTTGTCGAGATTTCACTGATCCAGTCTGACTCCTCGTAAATCATTGTCTGTGCTCGATTGTTGTCGTTTTGGAGATGGGACAGTCTTGCGTTGGCAATTGGGTCAATCCGGGGTCAGCAACACGACAATCCTGTCTGACCCGAGAGCGCATCTATTTTGTGAAACCGGTAGGTTTTTCTCATTTTTTCTGTGATTTCCACGTCTCACACACAAAAAAAATGATTTTCTCCCAATGTTTGCTGGGCCTCAGGAATCATCTATTTTGTGAACCTACATCAGGTGTAGGTTTTCAAAATAGATGAGAAAAATCTCAGATAGTTGAATCACGCTACACAAAAAAGCCAACGCTCATCAAGCGTTGGCTTTTTTGTATCCGAACCTTCAACTGTTTTTGGATAAGCGATTCAGCTTTATAAAGTTGCCGAATTGTTATTAAAAGATCAGAAAAGATACGATGTCTATGTCGTTATTCGACAAGTCTATTTTAATAAGTATTTATAGAACGTTTTTACATATAACACGTAACTATAAGATAACGGTATTTTCAATATTAACGCTATAAAGGAATTGTCAGTAACGTTAGCTTGGCTTAACATCGTTGGTCTGATTATTGCGTTCCGCTCTCAATCAACATGCCAGTACGTACAAGACGTATAGGGCGAGATTGAGTTGTCGAATTCATGGCAATGCGCGCTATTGCAGGCGTAGACGATGCTTAAAGAAAAAAGAGGAGTATTAGAATGTAAAAACGCGATCAACCTTGGGAGGATGACCGCGCCGGATGCAGCTTAGATTACTACTGTGGTGGCAGTAATCTCTGCTTTTTTTCGACGCGTGTCAACTCTCCCCCAACCCTTCGACCTTATCGAGGCTCCTCGAGGGCACAGTGTTGCCTTTTGAATAGCCTCCATGAGCTTCCTGGCGCTTGCCTGAATCTGCGTCAAGGACTCGTTCGACTTGGAGAAATGTCATGACCGTAAGAAAGGTTGTAACCCGCAGATCCTGCCACTTCCGAGGCTATCTGCCCTCACTTAAGAATGGCAAAGCTATCCCTTGGGAATCCCAGCTGGAGGGAGCATTTCTAAGACTCTTGGAGCTCTCTCCACAAGTACTCCGGTACACGGTGCAGCCAAGCAAAGAAACGCTCGTTATGGACGGACGCAACGTTACCTATTACCCAGACGTGTGCGCTGTGTTGTGTGACGGCAGTGAGCGCTGGTTCGAGGTTAAGCCCACTGCCAGGCTTTTGATACGAAGCGTCAAGCTTCGAATGGAGGCTGCTGCCGTCCATTTCAGGCAAACCGATCGTGTGTTCTCCGTTATTAGTGACACAGTACTTTTGGCCGACCCGTTATCTGAAAATCTCCGTGATTTGATGTACTACCGTAGGGGTGAGGTACTTATTAACAGCAGCCTCATAACTGCGAAATCACTATTAAATGCATATCCGCCGAAGACAGTTTTAGAGCTGTGTGAACTCGTCGGTCGTGACACTGCATGGCGCCTGCTTGGGCTTGGGTATGTCGGAGTGAACCTCGAAGAAAACCTAATGCCCTTCTCTCCAATTTACTTGCAGGGAGGTCACCGTCATGGAAACTTTTTCGCTTAAGTTAAGATTAGTGGT
Organism: Pseudomonas sp. AP19; assembly: GCF_001728855.1. NCBI lineage: Bacteria > Pseudomonadati > Pseudomonadota > Gammaproteobacteria > Pseudomonadales > Pseudomonadaceae > Pseudomonas > Pseudomonas sp. AP19. The sequence goes on from NZ_LXJP01000031.1 coordinate 45,531, forward strand.
GACGTACAACGGAACCAGGTTGACACTAGTAAAACGACTTAAAAATCGCCAACTGCTTTGGTTAGATGAGCTGGGTGAGCCCTTCAAACTGACTGAGGTAGAGTTTTATAAACAATATGAAGCTCGTCAGTTATTTGTGGACGAGGAGCAACAATATCTGGGTGTGATCCCCACGTTTCGGAACGCGCCCCCCGATCTCACTTGCCACCCAAAAGATCACTCTGCTGAAGCCATACGTCGGCGGTCCTATCTGACTCGACTCATTGATTGCATCAGTCAAAAGCTACCTTGCAACAAGGATTTAAGAGGGTTGATTCAAGAAACTGCTAGGGAGCTAAATGACTCAATTACCCCGCCGTCTGTTTCTACGGTAAGGCGGTGGTTCGTTCTATTTCAGACGGGCAATGTTGAAAAACTAGTTCCGCTCCATACAAAAAAAGGTCGCCGTCAGCTCATAGTCGGAGAGCTAGAGGATTTGGTGACTGATGTTCTCGACGAAAAGTTTTTCAAGCTCGAGCGGCCCCTGCTATCTACGGCATACGAGGAGTTAAGGACACAGATCAACGATGTAAACGCGGGTCGCCTTCCTTCGAAAAGGCTCGTGCTGCCGTCGGAGATGAGTTTCAGGCGATATGTAGCCGGCCTGGACAGTTATGAGGTGGATAAGGGGCGTTTAGGGGATCACGCTGCGAATCAGCTTCATCGTGAAGCCATTGGAAAACTGGTGGTTAAGAGAATTCTAGATCGCTGGGAAATTGACCACACACCGTTAGATCTCTTGGTGGTGGATCCGGAGACCGGTAGCCACATTGGTAGACCATTTCTCACCATAGTGTTAGATCGCCATTCTCGAATGGTAATGGGGTATCTCATCCATTTCTCTGCCCCAAATACGGAGAGCGTCCTGCGTGTAATCGAGCGGGCGATACGCCCTAAAGCAGCCCTGCTCTCCCGTTTTCCTTCAGTGAAGTGTGAATGGAGAGCTCATGGACTTCCTGCGCGTATCGTTCCTGACAACGCTGCTGAGTTTCACGCGGATGACCTAGTTAACGCGTTCAACGAAATGGGAATTGAAATCATGTACCCAGCTTCCCGCGCACCTCAAATGAAAGGGGCTGTGGAGCGTTTTTTTCGGACATTGAATACTGGTCTTGTGCACTGCCTTCCAGGAACAACCTTCTCAAATAGTCGAGAGCGAGGTAACTATCCGTCAGAAAAACGTGCCTGCCTGACCATTATGGATTTTGAAGCCGCTTTAGTGAAATGGATCGTTGACGTCTATCAACAGACCTCCCATCGAGGTCTTCCATCAAAAATGAGTCCGGCAGAGTGCTGGCTCCAAGGCGAGTCCAAACGACGAATTTGTCTTCCTACGGATTTGGATGCACTTGAGGCGGTCCTCGCCAGGCGTAAGGAAACCCAAGTTCACCACTATGGTGTTGAAGTCGGAACTCATCTCTACCATTCACTAGAGCTAGCAGAGCTAAAAATGAAGCTAGCAAATAAGGAAAAAGTCCAAGTCCGTTATCGAGACGAATTGGGTCATGTATGGGTTCATGACCGATTCAGGAACGTATTTATCCAAGTTGCAGCGAAGGACAGACGTATCATTGGTATGAGCCGAGAAACCTATAACCTGGCGCGCGCGAAGTTGCGTGAGTCTGGAAAATCATCACCTGGGTTCGAGGCAATCAATCAAGCATACCGAGCCATTATGGCTGACGTTGAGGACTTGAAGCGCTCTAAAAAACTACGCGTGCGCCGTGACGCAGCAAAAGTGGGTTTTGATCGTAGCGGCGCTCTTTTACCTGAAAACCTGCCCCAAACGGTGGGTGTGGTTGAATTTATCGATGCTGATAGTGATTTGGACTCGATCCCAGATTACGCGGTTGTTTCAAGCGCCCCCCGTGTGAGGGACGACACATGAACGCTAACCGGGAGTACCGAGGCGGGTTTTCTCTACGCCACCACTTCATACAGAGTCCGCAAAGCGATCATGCAATTGGACGTATTGAAGAGGTGAGGCAGGACACTATTCGAACCAAAAGCAGTAAGGGGCTCGTTATCCAAGGCCCGAGCGGCGTCGGTAAAAGCACCTTGATTAGGGAGTATATGAGAAATCAAGTGAGTCCCGACTCAGTAGGTGTACGGCCAGTTTTGGTAGTGGAGATGCCCTCCTCTCCGTCCAAGAGAAATCTAGCGACGGCCGTGCTGATTGCTATGAAGGACCCATTCGCCACTGCACGTGGCCATTCTGCCGAACATAAATTCACTCGGATCGTCACGCTGCTAAAAAACCAGGGAACCGAGATGGTCATCTTGGATGAGGCGCAGCATTTGGTGGATTATAGAAAGGTAGGGGCATACGAGGCAGCAGACTGGATCAAAAGTCTGATGAACGAGACTGATATCACAGTTGTGCTGGTAGGGCTGAAGAGAACAGATAGCTTGCTCTGGGCTAATGAACAACTTCGCCGCCGGTTCTCGGCCAGCATTGATTACGGACGGTATGAGCTAACTGAGGAGACGTGGATGCAATTTGCATCTCTTCTAAAGGCCATCCACAGCTTGTTGCCTGTCACATGTATCAGCTTTCTCTCCAAAGATATGCTTCAGCGCTTTCAACTAGCTTCTTTCGGACTCGTTGATTATCTGATCAAGATTCTGGACCGTGCTGTATGGCTGGCTCAGCTGAAGGATGTTGAAGGCATCGATATGGGTGTACTGTCCCAAGCTTTCAAAGACGAGGTATGGAGTCGGGTGGCTAATGAGCGAAATCCGTTCCATGATGCTTTTGATTTTCGGCCGTTAGTTTGCGGCCGAGAACCTTTTGAGAACTTTGATAACCCTTCTGCCTGAGAGACTGCCGGGAGTAACTCCCGGCAGTAATTAATGTGCACAACGACTTTTATGCTGGTTTTGTAGCGTGGACGACGTTATCGGTCGACCCTCGTAATTACGCGCAATGGTGTCTACTTAAATATAGATGAGATTTATAATTTTAAGATACGCCAAAAAGCTTTATCGGTAGGTTTGATACTTGTAAGTAGATTAGAATTGTCTATGAATATGGTGGAGTTCCTATGTTTTATTTGTTGATAAACCCTACACCTATGCACGATGAAAGTTTGTTGGGGTATTTGCACCGTTTAGCTCATAGTAATTGTCTGTCAGGCGGTGAAGTGCTTGAGCTGTTCAAAGAAATCAGCGAGGACAGTGTTAATGAATGGTTAGACACAAAGCAGAGGCCCTTAAGTTGGAATTTAGTAGCCGAAGAGATTCGTACTCCAAAGGTTACTAATCAGAAGACGTGGTCTTTAGCCTGCTCAAAATACTGCTCTGTTTGTTTAGCTGAGGGACTGTATTGGCGTGAATTGTGGGATCTTACGCTGTATACCACATGCGCTTTTCATCAGATTGAGCTTCTTTACAACTGTCCAAAATGCAAAACTCACAGTAGTCCAAAAGTTTTAATAAATAAATGTTGCGATGTTTGTGGGTACTCTGTTCTAGATTCTGATCTTCTAAGCTTAACTTCGGATGATCCGAGAGCATGGATTTCCGTTGAGCTCGAGCATCGCGTAAGCCGCCCAGACAGCTGGAAAGCTGAAGGCATCGGCGCTCTCACGTACCAGCAACTGCACGATCTGGCTATGCGGATTGGTGTAAGGGCTGTGAGTCGAAAACGCTCTATTACTATGAAGGTTCCGGAGGTCGCTTCGGGAGTGGTAGCGCCTGAGTTAGCAAACGCAGCAGGTAGTGTTTTCAGAGGCTGGCCTGAGGCGTTTCACAGCCTGTTAGCTGACCTAATGGAAGTTAGAAATTCCCAGCTTTCCTGGCAGTTGGTGTCGGCATTTGGTCCGATTTACAACGACGTGTACCTTTCCTTAAACGACTCATGTTTTGATTTTGTTCGACAAGAGTTTGAACGACACGTCATCCAGCAATGGCAGGGGCCGCTAGCTAAGAGAAACCGGCGGCTGAGCGAATGCACTTTACTTGAGCATCGTTGGCTCCCCTTCTCCAAAGCTAAGCGGTTAACAGGTCTACCCGAAGCTTTTTTGCGAAGAATGCATTCGTCGGGTGATCTTGAAACCAGAGAGTTTCATTACCCTTGTGGGAAAATCGGTGCGGTTGTAGACATCAATCAAGCCCGCAGACTCTCATCGGCACTGAACGAGCCTGTTAATTTGCGGGAGGCTTCTCGGTTACTTTGCCTAAGTAGAAAGCGTATAGAGCAACTGATATCAGTAGGTGTATTAAAAACATTTGGTGGTTCTCCAAAAGCAGGTGAGCAGTGGCTTATTTCCTATGACTCGATAGCCGACTTAGCGCCTAATTCATTTCTGCCATTACCTGGTGATGATTTCATTACGGTATCACAGGTTGCGAAACACTATTTACCCACAGCGGATGGACTTCCCCAGTTATTAACAGCAATTCAAGAGGGTGAGATTCCAGTTTTCTGTAGAGCGCACGCCGAAGCTATAAGTATAGGGGAATGGTTGATTTCGCCTAGGGTGCTACACCAAAAAGGAATAACTCTGCATGCTTCAAAGCAAAGTAAAGGATTGTCGATAGCTGAGGCTGCTAAGGCCTTAGGAATGAAAGAGGAAGTAGCATACGCGCTTGTCCGCGCAGGTCGGCTTGGAAGTCAGACGGTTCAATGTTCTAGACGATCAGCACAGGTCGTCAGTTTGAAAGATCTAGATCATTTCAAGTGCAACTATATTCTCTCCTCAGAAATTGGCAAAATTTTGAATACGTCCCCGAAAAGCGTTTGTTTCCATTTGCGTTTAAAGGGGTTTGAACCCGTAGCGGGCCCTAGTCTCTTGAAGGCGCAGTGTCGTCAGAATGTGTGGAGAAGGAGCAAAAAATTGACTGCCTATCTCAAGTCAGTAACTAACCCTGGCGGTTAGATGATTCGGAATTGGGTTCGATCTTTGGCTTTACCGTAAATGGTTTACGTAGCTCAGATCGTACCTCTTTTATGGCACCGATCAACGGAGCAAAGTACAGTCTCGGGGCGCCCTTCACAATTGAGAGTAGTTCTGCTGTTAATGGGGATTCCATGGTCGCGTCTCCACAGGCTATTTTGCTATGTCTAGCATCCCTATGGGCAGCATTTCAAGGTTCTATGCGAGCTTCTCATAAATCACAGACGACCGGCGTATGAAAGCCCGTCAAGGCGGGGCGTGGTCTGGGCTTTGCGTTCGGCCTGTCTAGAAAAAAGCAGCGACTCAGCCACCTGATGGATGGGGTGAGCTAACGCTTACTGAAGTTTTCAAACGATAAAAAGCCCATCAGAAGATGGGCTTTTCTTTCACGTGTCTCCGAGAGGAGGTTTTCACCCACGAACCTCGGAGCTAGCTGCTCAAGCCTATTACCCTGTTCGGTTTTAGTCAATTCTATTGCTACACAGCGGTCTTTGGCGTCTGAGGTGCGGTATAGGCCAGTGAGCTCGCAAGGTGCCTAGAGAGTCAGGGCGATTCACTTCGAACTGCTGGCCGCAATCTTCAATAACTATCTCCGCTGGAATGATAAGCACTATTCCAGCATGCCGGATGCAGCGTTGTAACCTGTATTCCCCGGGCCTTTTCCCTATACTAGCAACACTAAATATCTGAGGTGATACATGTCGCGTCTTGCCGAATTCCGTCAACTCGAAAAACACCTAGCTGAGCAACTGGCTGCCCTGGAAGCAATGAAAGGCGATGAAGGCCTGAAAAAGGAGGTCGAGTTCGAGACCAAGCTTCGTGAGTTGCTCGCTCTGTACGGCTACAGCTTGCGCAACGTGATTGCAATCCTTGACCCTCAGGCCTCGACTCGTCGTGCTCCGGCTGCTGCAGAATCCAAGGTCGGCACTCGAAAGCCACGTCAGGTCAAAATCTATAAAAACCCGCATTCCGGCGAAGTCGTTGAGACCAAGGGCGGAAACCACAAGATTTTGAAGGACTGGAAAGCTGAATACGGCTCAGATACCGTTGAATCCTGGGTTTCTGGTCGGGGTTGAATCAAGTTGATCCAGGAGGTGACAGGAGGATTGACATAGCGACTATGGACTGACTATTGTTTATCTGCGCCTAGGCGTGAATCATAGGGTGGTTACAGGGATCTTCGGATCGCACCCCTCTTCTGATGAAAGTCAGATGGCCCAGTGCCAGGTAACAGAGTCCTGCCCCGTCGAACGCATGTAGTTGACGGCTGAGAATCCCGCCTAGAGCGGGATTCGTCGTTTCTGGACCTTCAGCTATCTGGAATTTTAGCGCCGATGCCGAATTGACCCGTTGCCGAGATGTCACTCACCCAGTCGGTTCGTCGAGAACCATAAATTTTTCTGAGATGGTATACATTTTGAGGTAGGTCAGTCTTACGTCAGCACGTGGGTCAATTTGACGTTAGCGTCAACAAGACTATGCGTCGACACGCCGAGACGTGCTGCCACATCAGCGATAGGCAGCTTCTTTTCGGTCACTTGATTGACCGCTTGGATTTAGAATTCTTCGGGATAACGTGGGTTGCTCATGGCACCTCCTGATTGGCCTCAGTTTGAGGCATGGAGGTGTCTACGAAACCCGGGGCGATTCACAACGGTAGCCAAGAGATATCTCTGTAGGAACAAGCGTCACGCAGGTAGCCAAGACACCCTACCCAACCCCGCCAGCTCTCAGGAGGAGAAGCGGGCGTCGCGCTGCGGATGCCTAGCGAGGTGTACCCCAGCAGGATTGCAGTAGGTCATAGTCGTTGACACCTGGGTGCCAGCGGCGTTATCCAGCTCCCGGCGAATCGCTTCGGCATGGCGCACCAACCAGGCTTCTTCCAGCGAATAACTCAGGCTGTGGGCATCAGGCACAATCACCAACTGTTCGGAGCTCACCAGCCCACGGCGCAGGTGGCGGTTCAACACATCAAAATGTTCAGAACGTTGCGGGCTGATGCCAGGACCTATCAAGCGGGATTTCAAGCTGTGGTAGTCGGTCGTGCGGTCGTTGATATAGCCCTGCGCCATGCCTCGCATGCCTGAATGCAATGAAGATGGCTTCGGAATATATGCAAGCGAATACGCCTCGGACACCAGCTCGGATGGTTTGAATTACATTTGTGAAGTTGCCTACAGCCAAGAGAATAAGCGCCGACAGAACAGCCCCCTCCCATAGTTCTAACAGCGTCGCCTGATAAGCCGAATCACATTTGTTAACCGTTTATTTGACGTTTTTTTCTCATTCACGGCTCTACATTCGCCGCGCCTCAATATGCAAATGATTCCTATTGGTCGAGTATCAATCGACAACCCACGGGCTTCCTGTGTATCTATAAAAAAACGGAGCATTCAACGTATGGCTTCCCGTCTACCGTCTTTCCTCACTAAAGCCCTTATCGCCACCGCATTGGTCGGCGCCGGGCAGGTGTATGCCGCCGAAACGACCGGCCTCGTGGTGTACAACGCCCAGCACGAAAGTCTGACCAAGGCCTGGGTTGAAGGCTTCACCCAGGAAACCGGGATTCCGGTCACCATCCGTAACGGCGACGACACCGAGATGGGCAACCAGATCGTGCAGGAAGGCGCCGCCTCCCCGGCCGATGTGTTCCTCACCGAAAACTCCCCGGCCATGGTGCTGGTAGACAATGCCGGGCTGTTCGCGCCGGTCGCGCCGGCCACCCTGCAACAAGTTGATGCCGCGTACCGCCCGGCCCATGGCAAGTGGCTGGGCATTGCCGCGCGCTCCACGGTGTTTGTGTACAACCCCAGCAAGCTCAAAGAATCCGACTTGCCCAAATCCCTGATGGACCTGGCCTCGGCCAACTGGAACGGCCGCTGGGCTGCCTCGCCGGCCGGTGCTGACTTCCAGGCCATCGTCGCCGCCGTGCTGGAGCTCAAGGGCGAAGCCGCCACCCTCGACTGGCTCAAGGCGATGAAAGCCAATGCGACCATCTACCGTGGCAACAGCGCCGTGCTAAAGGCCGTCAACGCTGGCCAGGTCGACAGCGGCGTGATCTACCACTACTACAGCTTCGTCGACCAGTCCAAGACTGGAGAAAACAGCAAGAACACCCAACTGCACTACTTCAAGCACCAGGACCCTGGCGCGTTTGTGAGCATCTCCGGAGCCGGGGTACTGGCTTCCAGCAAACATAAAGAAGCAGCCCAGGCGTTCTTGAAATGGATCACCGGCAAAGACGGCCAGGCCATTCTCAAGGACGGCAATTCGTTCGAATACGCCGTGGGCCAGGGCACGCAATCCAACCCCAAGCTGACCCCGCTGGCACAGCTGGACGCGCCGAAAGTCGACGCCTCCAAGCTCAACAGCAAAAAAGCGGTGGAGTTGATGACCCAGGCCGGGCTGCTCTGATTGTTGCCTGATGCTGCGGCCCAGGCGCTGACGGCGCCCGCGCAACTCTGCGGTCACGGCCTGTTCAAAGGCCGTGGGGGAAGGTGGGTCACGAGTTTGTCGGTGCTGGTGTCGCTGTTGGCACTGCTGCCGATTGCCTTTGTGATCGGCGTGTCCTGGCAAATCGGCTGGGCGCAGATCGAGGCGCTGGTGTGGCGCCCGCGTGTGGGTGAACTGTTGGTCAACACCGTGCTGCTGGTGGTGATCACCCTGCCCCTGTGCATGCTGCTGGGTATTGCGCTGGCGTGGCTGACCGAGCGCACCGACCTACCGGGGCGGCGGCTGTGGTCGCTGTTGGCAGTCGCGCCGCTGGCGGTGCCGGCGTTTGTACACAGTTACGCGTGGGTGAGCCTGGTGCCTTCGATACACGGCTTGCTGGCCGGCGTGCTGGTGTCGGTGATTGCCTATTTCCCGTTTTTGTACTTGCCCGTGGCTGCGACCCTGCGCCGGCTCGACCCTGCGATTGAAGATGTAGCCGAGTCCTTGGGCCTCAAGCCGTGGGCGGTGTTCTGGCGCGTGGTGTTGCCGCAGTTGCGCTTGGCGATCTGCGGCGGTGCGCTGCTGGTGGGCCTGCATCTGCTGGCCGAGTACGGCCTGTACTCGATGATCCGCTTTGACACCTTCACCACCGCGATCTTCGATCAGTTCAAATCCACCTTCAATGGCCCGGCGGCCAATATGCTCGCGGCGGTGCTGGCCCTGTGTTGCCTGGCGATGCTCACCGCCGAGTCCGCCGCACGCGGCCACGCCCGCTATGCGCGGGTCGGCTCCGGCAGCGCCCGCGAGCAGCGCATCGTGCGCCTGAGCCCGCGCACGACCCTGCTCGCCCTGGGCCTGCAAAGCCTAACCTGCGCGCTGGCCCTGGGCGTTCCGCTGGTGACCTTGGGCCAATGGTTGATCGCCGGCGGCCGCGAGGTCTGGCGCTTCGACGAATTGATGCCGGCGCTGGAGCAAACCGTATTGCTGGGCGTGGCCGGCGCTGTGCTGACCACATGCGCGGCGGTGCCGATTGCGTGGCTGTCGATCCGTGCGCCGGGGCGCTTGCAGCGCATTCTGGAGGGCTGCAACTACATCACCAGTTCGTTGCCGGGCATCGTGGTGGCGCTGGCCTTGGTCACGGTGACCATCCACTTCGCCCGGCCGATCTACCAAACCACTATTACCGTGCTGCTCGCCTACCTGTTGATGTTCCTGCCAAGGGCCCTGGTGAGCCTGCGCGCAGGCATCGCCCAGGCGCCGGTGGAGCTGGAAAACATGGCCCGCAGCCTCGGCCGCTCGCCGGGCCGCGCCCTGTGGCTGATCACCCTGCGCCTGGCCGCACCCGCCGCGGCTGCCGGGGCGGCGCTGGTGTTCCTGGCCATCGCCAACGAGCTGACTGCCACCTTGCTACTCGCGCCCAATGGCACGCGCACCCTGGCCACCGGCTTCTGGGCGATGACCAGCGAGATCGACTACGCCGCCGCCGCGCCTTACGCGCTGATCATGATCCTGTTGTCACTGCCGTTGACCGGCCTCCTCTACCACCAATCCAAACGCACGGCAGGCCGATGAACGCCCTTGAACTCCACGCCCTCTGCAAATCCTTCGGCAGCCAGCGCGCGTTGGCCGACGTCAGCCTGTCGGTGCCCACCGGCGGGCGCACGGTGATCGTCGGGCCCTCAGGCTCCGGCAAGACCACCTTGTTGCGCATGATCGCCGGGTTTGAATTCCCCGACAGCGGCAGCCTCACACTCAACGGCCAGGTCCTGGTGGACGCCACCCACGCCGTGCCGGCCCATCAGCGCCAGATCGGCTATGTGCCGCAGGATGGCGCACTGTTCCCGCACATGACGGTGGCCGACAATATCGGCTTTGGCCTGGCGACCAAGGGCGAGGCGTACCACAGCCGTATCGCCGAGCTGATGGACAGCGTGGCCCTCGACGCCAATATGGCGCGGCGCTGGCCTCATGAACTGTCCGGCGGCCAACAGCAACGGGTGGCGCTGGCCCGCGCCCTGGCGCAACAGCCACGCCTGATGCTGCTGGACGAGCCGTTTTCGGCGCTGGACACCGGCTTGCGCTCGGCCATGCGCAAGATGGTCGCGCGGCTGCTGAGCGATGCCGGCATCACCACCATTCTGGTGACCCATGATCAGGCGGAAGCACTGTCATTTGCCGACCAATTGGCGGTGATGCGCCAGGGCCGCCTGGTGCAGTCGGGCCACCCGATGGAGATGTACCAGTACCCGGCCGATGAGCAGACCGCGCTGTTTCTCGGGGATGCAGTGGTGCTGCCCGCGCGTATCCAGGCCGGCTGGGCCGACTGCGACCTGGGGCGGATCCAGACCAACAGCCCGCTGAGCCACGACTCGGCGCGGATCATGCTGCGCCCCGAGCAGGTGCACCTCAGTGCCACAGGTTGCCCTGGCGTGGTGACCGAGCGCGAGTTCGGCGGCAACACCTGCACGCTGACCGTGGCGTTGCACGCTGACCCGAGCCATACGATCCTGGTGCGCAGCGCCGGCCTGCTGGCGCCACCGGCCGGCAGCACGGTGCACCTGTCGACCACGGGCACCGCCCACGTGCTGTTTGGATAAAAAACCCGGCCCTCAGTCTCAGCTAAGTCTCGTGCCGTACCTTCTCCCTTGCGCCAACCACCGCGCGGTCAAGGAGAGGTAATCCCGATGAATGCCACAGCAGCCCGTTGGCTGAACAAAGTACCCGAGGTGACTCTGTCATTCTGGGTGATCAAGATACTGTCCACCACCGTGGGCGAAACCGGCGCGGATTACCTCGCCGTGGATGCCGGCTTCGGCGCCGGCCCCACCAGCCTCGGCATGGCCGCGCTGCTGGGGCTCGCGCTGTTCGGGCAACTGCGCACCAAGGCCTACACACCGTGGATCTACTGGTTGACCGTGGTGCTGGTGAGCATCGTCGGCACACAGATAACCGATATCCTCACCGATAAACTCGACGTCAGCCTGTATGCCAGCACGGCGATTTTCTCAGTGCTGCTCGCGCTCAATTTCATGCTCTGGTACCGCACCGAGCGCAGCCTTTCCATCCGCGACATCGTCACCCCACGGCGCGAATGGTTCTACTGGACCACGGTGCTCTGCACCTTCGCCCTGGGCACTGCCGCCGGCGACCTGGCCACCGAGGCACTGGGCCTGGGTTTCACCCTCGGCGCGGTGATTTTCGCCGGCCTGATCGGCGTTGCCCTGCTGGCCTGGCGCCTGGGCGTCAACAGCGTGCTGACCTTCTGGGTCGCCTACATCCTCACCCGCCCCTTCGGTGCTTCGCTGGGCGACCTGCTCACCCAGGCCAAGACTTATGGCGGCCTGGGCATGGGCGCTAGCTGGACCAGCGCGCTGTTCCTGTTCGTCATCGTTCTGCTGGTGGCCGTGGCTCAATTCAGCGTCGGCAACCGCAAACCCCTTACTCGTTGAACCCAAGGACATCACCATGCTTAACCTCAGAAACATGATCCGCCACGTCGCGATTGTTTCCACCATCGGCCTGCTGAGCATCGCCACTGGCTGCTCGAAACCTGGCGATACACCCAAGGACGCAGCCAGTGCCGGCTCAAGCAGCAGCCAGCGCCAGACCTCGAAACTAGGGGACCTGTCGGAGTTCCGCAACATTGCCGTGGACGTGTCGGCCCTGGTGTCCAAGCACGACCTGGCGGGCGCCAAAGCCCGCATCAAGGACCTGGAAAGCAGCTGGGACAGCGCCGAAGCCGGGATCAAGCCGCGTGCCGCCAGCGACTGGCACGTGCTGGATAAAGCCATCGACCGCGCGCTCTCGGCATTGCGTGACACCAGCCCGAACCAGGCCGACTGCCAGGCCGCGATGGACGACCTGCTCAAGGCCTTCGATTCGATGAAAGGCTGACAACATGCTTCACTACACACGCGGCGACTTCCTCGCCGCGTTTGCGTTTGCGTTGGCGCTGGAGAGCAAGATGCGGATTCTACTGGTCGAAGACGACTCCATGATTGGCGACGCCATCCAGCGCGCGCTCAGCGATGCGAGCTATGCCGCCGACTGGGTTAAAAACGGCCTCACGGGCCTGGCCGCGCTCGATACCCACTCCTACGACTTGGTGCTGCTGGACCTGGGCCTGCCCGGCAAGGACGGCCTCGACGTGCTGGACTGCATCCGCGTGCGCAACAATCCCGTGCCCCTGCTGATCATCACCGCCCGCGACAACCTCGACGACCGCCTGCGCGGCCTGGACGGTGGTGCCGACGATTACCTGCTCAAACCCTTCGACATCGCCGAACTGCTGGCACGCATTCGCGCCGTGCTGCGGCGCAAGGGTGGAGCCGCCCAGTCGGTGCTGGGCAATGGCGTGGTGACCCTGAACCTGCTGAGCAAACACGCGAGCACCGACGAACAGCGCGAAGTGGCGTTGTCCAACCGCGAATTTGCGCTGCTGCAAGCGTTGCTGATCCGCCCGGGGGCGATCCTTTCGCGCAGTGAGTTGGAAGACCGCCTGTATGGTTGGGGCAATGAAGTGGAGAGCAACGCCATCGAGTTCCTGATTCACGCCTTGCGGCGCAAGTTGGGCACCCACGTGATCAAGAATGTCAGGGGCATGGGATGGATGGTTTCAAGAAGCGTTTGAGTGAATCGGTGCAACTGAGACTGTCGGTGACCCTGTGCCTGGCGATCCTGCTGGTGGCGTTGGCGGCCAGCGTGTTTGCGTTTGTCTCGGCGTTTGAAGAAACCCACGAACAACAGGACGCCACCTTGCGCCAGGTGGCGATGCTGTTCGACCGCCAGCACATGACCCTGCAGTACCCGCAAGGCCCGGCCCTGGCCGGCGACGACGAAGAAACCCGGGTGATCATCCAACGCCTGAGCGACAGCCCGCACGCCACGGGCACCACCGATGAAGCCCTGCCCCTGCCCTTTCCTGCCGGCCTGGCCGATGGCTTATCCACGGTTGAGATGGCCGGTGAAGCCTTTCGCGTGCAGGTGCACACCACCGCCGGTGGCGAGCGCATCGCCGTGGCCCAGGAGTCCGACGCCCGCGACAAGGACGCCCGTGAAGCCGCCTGGCGCAGTTTGTTGCCGTTCCTGATTCTTTTCCCCGTGCTGTTACTGGTAGTCGGCGACCTGGTGCGCAAGCTGTTTCGCCCGATTGGTGTGCTGGCGGCCGAGATCGACCAACGCGCCGAGCAAGAATTGCACCCCATTGAGGAGCAGCACCTGCCCACCGAAGTGCGCCCGTTTGTGGTGGCGATCAATCGCCTGCTGGCGCGCGTCGCGCAGTCCATGGACAGCCAGCGGCGCTTTGTCGCCGATGCCGCCCATGAGCTGCGCTCGCCCATGACGGCCTTGGCGTTGCAGGCCGACCGGCTGGCCGCCACCGAGATGTCGCCCATGAGCCGCGAGCGTTTTGTGCCGCTGTCCCGGGGCATCGCGCGTGGGCGCCAGCTGATTGACCAACTGCTGAGTCTGGCGGCAGCACAGTCAACCTCGGAACGGGTGCACACCCGCCTATCGGTGCATGCCGTGTATCGCCAGGTCCTTGAAGACCTACTGCCGCTGGCCGAACGCAAGCAGCTCGATATAGGCGTGGACGGCGCTCAGGACGTGCACGTGACCTTCAACGCGATGGACCTGTTCACCTTGGTGAAAAACCTGGTGGACAACGCCATTCGCTATACCCCGGAGGGCGGGCGCATAGACCTCTCGGTGACCCAGACCCCAGGCGCCGTAGTGCTGCACATCAAGGACTCCGGCCCCGGCATTGCCACAGAAGAACAGGCGCGGGTTTTCGACCCATTCTACCGCAGCCTAGGCACCGACGAGGCCGGCTCCGGGCTGGGCCTGTCGATCGTCAAGGCGATTGTAGAGCGCAGCGGCGCACGGGTGCAGTTGTCGTTCAGCGATACCCAAGCGCAGCGTGGCCTGTGCGTGACGGTTTGGCTGCAAGCGCTGTAAGCACCTGCGCCGAACAAAGACAATCACCACCTTTTTTGACTTTTTTTGCCAACATCCGCCCTAGAGTGGCCTTATCAGCCCTGTAGACGCCCGACAATGAAATCTTCTGATGCCACGGACGACACGCTCCTCAGCCAAGCCCCCCTGCACTGGCATGCCAGTGTAGGGGGCTTGGTTACCTTAAAAAAGGCCCCACACCTGGCCTGGGTGTGGGGGCCTTTTGAACATAAGCGGCGTTATTGGAAGAGGGGGGACATGCGTTTATGACGTTAAGGGCGCTTTGGTGTGTTTCTCCGACTTCCGCCCACAAGCACATTTCAAAATTACCAGAATTTAACGGCGCGCTTGGGAATCAAAAAAGGTACCGCTCGATAATTAGCGCGATGAATACGATCCATGCCAACGCCAACATACTAGTAACAGCAATCCATTGCTCGCCCATGACTTCGATTCCGGTTATGCGCATCTATTTAGTGGAGAATAGCGAGCTCCCCAATTAGGTGTCTGTAGGAAATTGACCATGGGACCTAGGATAATCAGTTGCGTCTCGATTTATGCAGCAGGACATGATCGTCTGAATAATGTGCGATCACTTCCAAAGTTCGTAATTTCCCAATCGGCTTCAGGTCCTGGCGATTTCAGTTTTCACCATCATGTAGCCGATTCCCAAACGATGTTCTGTCCGTACGATCAACTTCACCGATCGCCAGGATCAATGACGATCGATCAAAAACTTTTAAAAGTAGCTCAGAAAACCTCAGCGCTCTTCGTCTGCACAGACTACTCTGACAGAGCACTCTTGAATTCTGACAAGGAAAGTCCAATGAAAAAGCAAAAATCTGTGGCTAACACCGACGCACTCATAATCAACATAAACGACGGCTTCGAGCTAAGTTTTTGGGCCGTGAAGTTCGGGGTAACTAAAGATGAGATCAGGGCTGCCGTCCGCCAGACGGGGAATTCACTTACGGCAGTGAAGCGCCATTTCACTCTCTCCCAGCACGCCTGACCACCCAAGACTTCGCTTGATAGACGTCAATGCTTCGGCTTCAGTTGCGCATTAGCAATGCCGCTCACTAGCCCGGTGAGAGCTCTGCGCTTCCAAGACGACAGACGGTTGAACGCTGCAGGAAACTCAGCGTTATCAGCCCAGTGTGAGCAATCACCCTATCAGTAACAGCGGAAAGCTAAGCCGTCCGAGATATTCAGCGTATCTAGCGACAATGCGCTTACCACGTTGAACAAAGGAGACTTTCGCACCAACATGGCGCACCAGTTCTATGGGGTAATTTTTGAACGAAAAACCAAAAAATAACTCTTTTAAAATCAAATCCTTATACTTTAAGACTGTGGCGATTAAGGAGAGGTTCGAACCCTCAACAAGTCAAGCAGCTACCGTATTCCACTCAGCGTCCACGAAATGACGGCTTTGGGCCGATTTCTGCCTTTCGTCACCGCTAACTCTGGGTTGGTTGTTACAAGTCAGGATGGCTTTAATCGCAAAATCCCGACCGGGTTGCAGAGGTTTTTGGGTAGTTAAGGGTTTCAAACCGTAACCTCAGCGCGGTTGAGCAGTGTTTTTCGACGCCTGCGTTCAAACCACAGATAGACCACCGGCGTAGTGTACAGCGTCAGAATCTGCGACACCGCCAAGCCACCGACAATCGCGATACCCAGCGGCTGGCGCAACTCGGAACCGGCACCATGACCGAAGGCCAGCGGCACAGCGCCCAGCAACGCAGCCAGGGAGGTCATGAGGATCGGGCGCAAACGCAACAGGCAGGCTTCGCGTACCGCCTCCCGGGGCGACAGGCCCTGCTGCTGGGCCTGCAACGTGAAATCGACGATCATGATTGCGTTCTTCTTGACGATACCAATCAGCAAAATGATGCCGATCATCCCCAGCACCGACAGATCCTGACCACAGAGCATCAATGCCAGCAGTGCGCCGAAACCAGCTGACGGCAAGGTCGATATGATGGTCAGCGGGTGAATAGCATTCTCGTACAGCACACCCAATACGATGTAGACCGTGAGGATCGCCGCCAGAATCAGCCAGGGTTGTGACTTTAATGAATCCTGGAAGGCCTGGGCGGTGCCCTGGAAACTGCCCAGCACGGTGTCGGGCATTGCGACGGCCAGGGACGCCTGATTGATCGCCGTGACCGCTTCACTCAGGGCATGGCCGGGCGCGAGGTCGAACGACAGGGTAATGGCCGGGAACACGCCCTGATGGTTGATGATGATCGGCACTTGTTCGGTCTTGACGCTGGCCAGCAGGTTCAGCGGCACCAGGGTGCCGGAACTTGCGCGGACAAATAAATGCTCAAGTGTGGCGGTGGACGTTTGCCAGCTCGGGTCGAGTTCAAGAATCACGTGGTTCTGATCGAGCTGCGTGAACATCGTCGCAATCTGTCGCTGACCGAAGGCGTCGTACAGCACGTCGTCGATGGCCTGCACCGTTACGCCCAGTCGTGCAGCGGTGGAACGGTCGATCACCAGGGTCGATTGGGCGATGGCCTGTTGCTGGTCCGACGTTACGTGCTGCAACTGCGGCAAACTCTTGAGCTTCTCCAGCAGCACACCGCTCCAGTTATCCAGTTCGACACTGTCCGGATCTTGCAGGGTGTACTGGTATTGGGTCTTGCTGGCACGACCACCAATCTGGATGTCCTGGTTGGCCTGCATGAACACTTTGACTCCGGATAACCGGTCGAGCGCCGGTTGCAGGCGACGAATAACTTCGGCGGCGCTGGCGGTGCGCTCGCTGAACGGCTTCAGGTTGATCATCACCTTGCCCTGGCTCACAGTCGGGTTCGGGCCGATCCAGAAATACACCCGGGCCACCGCCGGGTCCTGGCCGATGATGTCGGCCGCGCGGTTGACCTGTGCACGCATCGCGATGGGTGAAATATCAGCCGCTGCTTCGGCCACACCTTGGATCAAGCCGTTGTCCTGTTGCGGGAAGAAGCCCTTGGGGATGCCGACATACAGCACCGCCGTCGCCACCATGGTTGCGATGGCCACCGCCATGGTGATGCGCTGATGGTCCAGCACCCAATCCAGGCTACGGCGATAACCGTTGTGCAGGCCTCCGAACACCCGCTCGCAGGCCTGGGCAAAGCCCCCCTCTTCATGATCGGCATGGGGTTTGAGCAGCCACGCGCAGAGCATCGGTGTGATGGTCAGGGAAACAATGCCGGACATGATAATCGCGACGCTGACGGTCACCGCAAATTCACGCATCAAGCGCCCGACAATGCCGGACATCAACAGGATCGGCAGGAATACCGCAATCAGCGACACCGTCATCGAGACAATGGTGAACGCTACCTCGCGCAAACCGTCGACCGCAGATTGCAGGAGCGACTTGCCCATTTCCAAATGCCGGACAATGTTTTCCATGACCACGATGGCATCGTCCACCACAAACCCTACGGCAATCGCCAGGCCCATGATCGACAGGTTGTCGAGGCTATAGCCCAACAAGTACATCACCCCGAACGTGGCCACCAGGGACAGCGGGATGGTCAGGCTGGGAATCAGCGTTGCCGTGGCTTTGCGCAGAAACACAAAGATCACCACGACCACCAGCACAATCGACAGCAGTAAGGTGAACTGCATGTCGTTGACCGAGGCTTCGATGGTCTGGGTGCGGTCACCAACCACCTGTACCTGTACGTCTCGCGGCAATGAGGCGGTCAGTTCGGGCAGCTTGGCCTTGATCGTGGCGATGGTCGACAGCAGGTTGAAACCCGGCTGTTTGTGGATGTCGACGATAACCGTTGGCTCGGCACCTAATTGCGCAGCTTGTTGCGTATCCTCGGCGCCGGCAATCACCCGCCCCAGATCACCGAGCTTGATCGGCATGCCGTTCTTATAGGCGATAACCTGATCACGATAGTGCTGAGGGTCCAGCAATTGATCGGTCGCACCAAGGGTGATAGAACGGCTTTGGCCATCAAGGGTGCCCTTGGGCTGATCAAGGGTGCTGACGCCGATCACACTGCGCACATCCTCCAGGGTCAGGCCGCGAGCGGCCAGCGCATCGGGATCAATCTGTACTCGCACCGCCGGTTTCTGTTCTCCGTGAAAATCCACCAGGCCGACACCGGGCATTTGCGACAAGCGCTGGGCAATGTAGTTGTCGGCGTAGCGGTCCAGCTCTGGCAACGTGCGCACGGGTGACGTCACGGCCAGCGACATCACTGTACCTTCGGCCGGGTTGACCTTGTTGAAGGTCGGTGCGCTGGACATGGTCTTGGGCAGATTCGGCGTGGCTGTGTTGATCGCTGTTTGCACATCCTGCGCTGCCCCATCGATGTCTCGCGACAGATCGAATTGCAGTACCACCTGGGTTTTACCCGCCGCACTGGACGAGGTCATCGACGTCACTTGCGGCACGGCCGCAAAAGCGCGTTCCAAGGGCGTCGCTACCGAAGATGCCATGGTTTCGGCGCTTGCCCCGGATAGTTTGGCGGTGACCTGAATGGTCGGAAAATCCACCGTCGGCAGCGGCGCCACAGGCAGATGAAAGTAAGCAAAGGCACCGAGCAGCAAGACCCCGATGGCCAGCAGACTCAGCCCCACGCGCCGTTGAATCAATCCGGCCAGCGCATTCATCGGGCGGCCTCCGCCAAATCGGCGGTGGTGTCGGTCTTGACCGGCGTGACCTTCAGCCCCGGCGCGACGCGGGACTGGCCCTGCACCACCACGGTTTCACCGGCCGTCAGACCCTGGCGAATCCACTGCTTGCCATCGACGACCGTGGCGGCATCGACCAGACGCGGTTGCACCCGTTGATCAGCATCCACCACATAGACGAAGTTACCCTGACGTCCTAACTGCACCGCGTCAGCCGGGACCACGGCCACGTCCTTATGCGTCTGCACCAGCAACCGCGCGCTCACCAACTCGCCCGGCCAGAGTTTCGCAGCGCCATTGTCGAATTGCGCCTTGAGCTGGATCTGGCCACTGGCGGCGGTGACCTGGCTGTCGATAAAGCTCAAATGGCCGCGGGCGATTTCCTGTTGTCCATCGCGGGTCATCGCCACCACCTTCAATGCGCCTTTGGCGTTTTCTTCGAGAATTTCCGCCAGTTCGTCCTGAGACACGGCGAAGGCCACGGAAATCGGGTTCATCTGGGTAATGGTCACCAATCCGGTGGCTTCAGCGCCGTGGGCAATCGCACCGACGTCCAGCAGGCGCTGGCCGGTACGACCGGTCAACGGTGCCTTGACCTGGGTGAATTCCAGTTGCAGGCGCGCCACGTCCAGTCCCGCTTGATCGGCCTGCAAGGTGGCCTGCTGCGCGCCCAGTTGGGCGCGGTAGGTGTCGACGTCCTGGGTCGGCCCGGCCTTGGCGGCGGCCAGTTTACTGGCCCGGTCAAGGTTGACCTTCAGGTTAGCCAGTTGCGCCTGATCCTTGGCCACCAAGGCCTGTGCCTGGGCCACCTGTGCCTGATACACACGCGGGTCGATGACCGCCAGCAAGCTGCCAGCGGTGACGATCTGCCCTTCGTTGAACAGGACTTTTTGTAACTCTCCATCCACCCTCACCCGCACATTCACGCTGTTGAGCGGCTGCACATTGCCGATGGCGCTGATCCAGACGGGCAGGTCCTGACGGCTGACCTGGGTCATCTGCACCGGCACGGCGCCGGAATCGACTTTCACCGGTGCGCCATGGGCTTGCCGGGTCCATTGAAAGCCGCCGATGACAGCAGCCAGCGAGAGCACCACTGCCCCTGCGAACATAACGCGACGACGTGGGTTCAAGGCATTCATGGGTGAGCCACCTGAGCAGAAGAATTGGAAGCGAGGGTGTCCGGCGAGAAATCCCCGCCCAAGGCACGGAACAGGCCGACGGCGGCCTGAAAATGCTGGAGGCGTACCTGCAACAGCGTGTCTTCGGCCTGGTATTGGGTGCGTTCGACGATCAGCAGTGTCTGGAAATCGGTCGAGCCGAGTCGGTAGCGAACCTGCGCCAGACGTGCGGCTTCGCGGGCAGAGTCCACGGCGGACTGGTTCAGGGCGTAGCTTTTATCGAGTTCGCGGGCCGCGCTGAGCTGGGTTTCAACATCCTGCAGCGCTTCGATGATCGACTCGCGATAACTCGATGCCAGCTCCTGGACATGGGCCTGGTCGAAATGCAGTTGACCCTTGAGCTGACCACCGGCAAACACCGGTTGACTGAGCGTGCCGATGGCGCTCCAGATCTGGCCGCCGGCTAGCGTATCGATGCCGCCCAGCAGATCCAGCGACAGGTTCGGTAAAAACGCGGCGCGGGCCACGCCCACGTCGAAGTTGGCGGATTTCAGCCGAGCTTCAGCGGCCTGGATGTCCGGCCGCTGACGCAACAAACCAATCGGCAGGCCAGTCGAAGGCTGCGGCACTTGCAGGGTTTTCAGCCCGTTTCCTTGCAGATGAAAGCCCTCGGGCTGTGCCCCCACCAAAACGGCCAGTTGGTAGAGCGCCAGGTCCCGTTGTTGATGCAGGGCCGGCATCGCCGCTTCAAAGGTCTGCATGGCATTGCGCTGCTGTGCGACTTCCAGATTCGACACAGCGCCCTGACTGGCCTGGACTTCCACCAAATCCAGCACCTGTCGCGCATCGTCGGCAATGGATTGGGCCAGACGCAGCCGGTCCTCCAGGGACAGTACCTCGAAGTAGCGGTCGGCGATGCTTGCACTCAGGCTCATGCGCAGGGTTTGCGCATCAAATACCGTGGCGTTGGCCAACGCATCGGCGGAGTCAGCGGCAGCGCGCTGTTTGCCCCAGAAATCCACTTCATAGGTGGCTTCGGCAAATACGCTGCGTTTTTCCGTGGAGCCGTAATTGTTCTGTCGTTGGTAATTGCCTCCCAGATTCAGCGCCGGATATTGCGCCGCCCCGGCCACCTGCGCCGAGGAGCGGGCTTCATCGATGCGGCTGACCGCCGCCTTGAGGGTGTAGTTGGAGGCCTGGCCCCGGGCGATCAATGAGTCGAGTTCGGCGCTGTGAAACTCGCGCCACCACAGGCCTCCCTGAGCCGCCGAGCTATCTGTCGGGCCATTGAACTGTTGCGCCAGGGGCAACTCGGGTTGCTGGTATTGCGGCACCATCGAGCAGCCGTCAAGCATGAGCATGCCGAACAACGTCAACGCCACGGATGAAAGACACGCAACCCGCCTGCTGCGTGCCGCCAAAGTTGATACCGACATGGGCAAGCCATCCCCCGCTAAATCCTGTGTGGAGCAATCCACGAATGGGCAGAAGATAGCGAGGGGTGCCTACCAGAGCGTTCGTCGGCAGATAAACTTTTGTTTAGCCTTGCTCCGGCGTCTCCTGAAAGCTGTAGCCGGCACCGGGAATGGTCTTGATCAGCGAATAGTCGAAACCTTCATCGAGTTTGCGCCGCAAGCGATGGATATGTTTATCGATGACGTTGTCGTTGGGGTCGAAAGAGTAGTCCCAGGCGCTGTCGAGCAGCATGTCGCGGGTCACGACCTGACCGCTGTGGCGCATGAGCTTCTCCAGCAAAAGCGCCTCGCGATGCTGCAAGGCAATGACTCGGCCCTGACGTACCGCGGTGCGTGTGGCGCAGTCGAGTTGGAGCTCACCGACTTGCAACTGACGCGCGGGCCTCGTCGTCTTTTCGCGCCCGCGCAGCAAAGCATCGAGCCGCGCCAGTACTTCGGCGAACGCGTAAGGCTTGGCCAGATAATCATCGCAACCGGCCTGCAGGCCTTCAACCTTGTCGGTGGTGGACGCCTGCGCACTGAGCATCAGGATCGGCACCCGCAACTGTTGCGCTCGCAGAGCCTTGACCAGGCCAACACCGTTGAGGCCGGGCAAGCGGCGGTCGACGATCAGCGCATCATGGATTTGCTCCAGGGCCATGCCCAGCCCACTATTGCCATCGCTGGCGATATCGACGATGTGACCACTTTCGCTCAACCCACGTAACAGGTAAGCCGCGGTCTGGGCGTCATCTTCAACCACAAGAATGCGCAAGGTGCCGCCTCCAGAAATCCAACCTAAACTTTTATTTACCTGGCGGGAACGTGGCACAGCCGCAGGCTTTGTCACACTATGCCATCTCTGCCCGATTATGTGAGCGGTTCATCTGCCATGACCCATGTTCTAGTCGTCGAGGACGACTTGCTTACCTGCCGCGAAATCGAAGCGGCGCTGTGTGACCACGGCTTCACCGTGAGCTGCGTCCACAATGGTCGCGAAGGTCTGCTAAAGGCCCTGAGTGAACCGTTCGATCTGATCGTCCTGGATCGCATGCTACCCGGCGGCCTCGATGGACTTGGCGTACTGACCGCATTACGGGCGGCAAGCGTGAGCACCCCGGTGCTGATCCTCAGCGCCTTGAGTGCGCTGGACGAAAGGGTTCGCGGCCTGCGCGCAGGCGGTGATGATTACCTGACCAAACCCTTCGAATTCATCGAGCTCACCGCACGGCTGGATGCGTTGAACCGTCGCCGCGCCGAACCGGTCTCCGAAGCTCGGGAAACACGCTTGCGGGTCGGCAATCTGGAGGTCGACCTGTTGAGCCGGGTGGTCCGGCGTGGTGACCGGGTCATTGATCTGGTGCCCCGTGAGTACGCGTTGCTGGAACACTTGATACGCCATGCAGGGCAAGTGGTCACCCGCACCATGCTGTTCGAAGCGGTCTGGAACTACGCCTACGATGAGCGCACCAACGTCATCGAAGTCCACATGGGCCGTTTGCGACGCAAGATCGACGACGAAAACGAACCGTCGATGATCCATACCATTCGTGGAGCCGGTTATGTCCTCCGTTCGCCTGAGTGAGATCCCGCGCACCATCAGTTTTCGCACCGGCCTGCTGTTTCTCGGACTGTTCGGCTGTTCGTTTCTGGCGCTGTTCGGCTATGTCTATTGGCAAACGGCGTTCTACCTGAAAACCGAAGCGGATACCGCGCTGTATCGCCAGGTGGAAACCCGCAGTGCACAGGATCCCGAGTTACAACTCAGGGAAATCCGCAATCACGCCGAGCAGGATACCGAAGCGCGCGCTCCCCAGAGCCTGTTCGACGCACAAGGCCAGTTCATTGCCGGGGCCATCCAGCAATTGCCGCCCTTCTCCGCCTACGACAAACCTCAGGAGTTCGATTGGCGCAAGCCCAGCGGTCATCAGCGCCCGATACGCTTCATTGTCCATCACCTGGCCGACGGCAAAACCTTGCTGGTGGCCCAGGACATCCACGACATACGCGAATTTGACGAACTGCTGATCAAGGCACTGGTTTCCGGCGGCGTGTTGTTGCTGGTGGTCGGCCTGTTTGGCGCGGTGGTACTGGGATACTCGGCCCACCGGCGCCTAGACAAGGTTAGTCGCTCGATCAAGGGGATCATCGAAGGCGATTTAACTGGCCGCTTGCCAATCCAGGGCAACAACGACGATATCGACCGCCTCGCCTCCGTGGTCAACGGCATGCTCGATGAGTTGGAACGCTTGATGAACGAGGTCAAAGGCGTGTGCGACGACATCGCTCACGACCTGCGCACCCCTCTGACTCGGTTGATCGCCGGGCTGGAGCGCACCCAGCGCCGCGGTCTCGATGAAGCGCAATACGCCGCCAGCATCGACGCGGCACTGGTCGAAGCCAAGGCACTGCTTCTGACCTTCAAGGCCTTGCTGCGTATCTCGGAAATCGAAAACAGCGCCCGCCGCAGTCACTTCGAGCCGCTGGATCTGAACCTGATCAGTGCCGACGCCACCGAGCTCTATGAGCCGTTGGCAGAAGAACGTGGCATCAGCCTCACGCTCTATAAAAGCCAGCGTCCTGCCGTCATCGCCGGAGACGCACAGTTGTTGTTTGATGCACTCTGCAATCTGCTGGATAACGCCATCAAGTTCTGTCCCGACCATAGCCAGGTCAACCTGACCGTAATCGCCGATCATGGATCGGTCGGAATTTGTGTAACAGACAACGGGCCGGGCATTGCCGAAGGTGAGCGCGAAGCCGTGTTTCGTCGGTTGTACCGTGCCGAAGCGAGCCGAAACACACCGGGTAATGGCCTGGGGTTAAGCATGGTCTCCGCCGTTGCGCGCTTACACGACCTCAAACTGACCGTCAGTGATGCAGCGCCTGGCTGTAAGATCGACATGCTTGGCAAGACTGCGTTGGCGGGCACTTCACATCCGCGTCCCCTAGCCTTAGCTGATTAGCATGTAACCGGGCCTGTTCCTGCGCTCGTCTTGATGACAGCGCGGGTTCAGGAAGCCAAGCAGCACAATAGAAGCTTCCACTGTACTTGTCCCTTCTTGCATCCCCACGAAATCCCACACCGCGCCAACCTGTCGAAAAATTCATTTAGCGGAGAACAGGGCGAAAGGCGGTGAGCCCCAAGATGAGTCCAAGCCAACAAATCTGTGTTGGCTCAACTCACTCCTGGAGAACACCCATGAAAAGCCTTAAAGCCCTTTTGATCGTGACCTTGATGACTGTCTCTGTCGCCGCAATGGCAGAAGGCGGTGGCGATACCGTGACAGCCAAGATGGAAGCGGCAAGGGCAACCGCTATGACCACACTCAAACAGTCAGGGTCTACCACGGCTACAGCCACTGCTAGCAACCAGAACACCTCCTCCGGTGACGTCTCGCGTTCGAATTGACCGTGAGTACTTCCCTACAACGTTAAGACGCCTTGCGCGATTTCGGTTAAGTCATCGAGGTTCCACAGATTATGCCCGGCCCACTTGCAACGACAGCCAACTACAGCATTGCGTTGGTTAACTACAAAACACTTGATCTGACCAAAACCTGTCTCACGCTTTTGCAGGAGGCTCTACGCGGGGCAAGTGTTCCGGTGATTGTAGTGGATAACCATTCCGACGATGCAAGCAGCGAGTACTTGCGCACGCTCGACTGGATTGAACTAATCGAACGCAAGCACACCGACCCCGAAGCGGGAAACATTGCCCATGGCCGGGCTTTGGATCTTGCTCTGGCACAGGTTGAAACCGACTATTTGTTTTTGTTGCACACCGACACCTTCATCTACGACCCGGCAGTCTTTGCCATGATGATCGACCAATGCAAGGCGCGGCGAGAAGTGGCCGCCGTCGGGTGCCTGGAGCAACTGGATCGAGGTGTCGTTCGCTCGGCCTGGCGCCTGGCCTCACGTTTTTGCAAGCACTACGCCCGACGGAGTTTGCTGGCACTCGGCGTTCAGGCAAGAGCGCCCAAACCGTATCGAGAAATCCACCTGAAGAGCTTTTGCACACTGTGGAATGTGGCGTTCATCAAGCAACACGGCTTTCACTTTCAAATGGATAAACGTAATCCGGGTTATGAACTGCAGGATCGCATGACTGCCTTGGGCTACCAGGTGCGTTCTATTTCACCGCGAAAGATATTCCGTTATCTGGATCACATTCAAAGCGGCACCGTATCTGCGATGGGCGGTTATGCGCGCAATCACCGTAGGGTTCGGATGTACGAGCAAATTACCAAAGGGAAAACCCTGAGAGTCTGGTGAATGGATGGACCCGCAGGCGCATGTTCTAGAACGGCTGGACCTTTGACAGCACCTTGCGCCATTGCCGACAAGGAGTCGTCCGGTGTGATAATTTGCATGCTGACCATACTATTGTCTAGTCGCGAGTGGGTTGTGGTCACTCTGCTTCAGGCCAGCCAAGAGCGTGATGGCTGAACAGCTGGAGACGTTTAATGCGTTTAATAAGTCAGGTCCTCTTCACACAGAGACTTAACGTAAAGGACGATTGTGTTTGCGTACTATTTAAACGGACGCAGATCACCCTTGGCGAACGGCTACCGAATAGATATTAGCCGACTTAGTTGCGCAAGACGGGATACCCGGATGGGTACAACTCAGGCTTAGGCCCAGGAAGTCTAAATAGCGCGGTAGAAGTGCCGTATTACTGTGCTTTAAATGCAACTGGAAAACCCTGCTGGTACAGGGTTCGCCAGTCTTTTCAGTGTATCCGAGAGATTACGCTTTAGTGTTTATGATCTCGCCGGTTATTTGCCCGTTTCCATTCACAGCACTAGACGTTGGCGCTACTGTGCTTGCTGCTTGATGGTGGTGCTTTTGCATCAAGCGCTGCGCCTGCCGATCACCATGTCCCGCCTCTTGAGCGGTTTGCGCGGCGGTCTCAGTAGCTTCTTTCAGTACGGCTGCGGGATTGCTTGCCGCGGTAGCGGTAGAGGAGGCCGGTGCCTGATTTGCTTTCGCCTGGGGTTGGCTTGGGGCAGAACTCTGCCCGTTGATAGTCACTGGATTTGAAGCTGATACGGCTCCGATGGACATAGCTAATTCCTCATTGAGTAAATTGCATGTGCGTTCTTAATCATTACGTTTACGTCAACATTTCCCCATTAAGTCCCTGCACCAGAACTGATTTGCTCGCCTCCCTCTATGAACCCATGGCAGCGGCCAGAGTAGGCGCCCAGTTGTCTGGCCTCCGTCGGAAAAACGTGAAAGCTTCGTGATATTCAGTGACGATTGTGTTGAGTTACTGGATTGTCAGCCTAACTGCGTCGTTTGTTGGGCTCGCTGTCGTGGCACGTAGTGCACTGGTGGTCAGCATCATGATCTGGCGCCCAGTTCATGAACAGGAGTCGATCAAGCACACCCATGAGAATCTGTCTGGAGATCACACGCACATCGACGGCCAGGAGGGTGCGGGTCACGAGCATCCATAGTGATCGATGATCAGCATCGCCGATGGCCCAACAAATAATCGCAATCTCCTAAGATTGGTTATAAATCAGGTAGTTATCGGCGCTTAGCAGCCCTTCGTAGAGAGCAGATAACGCCAATCATCGGACGCTTGGTCATACACTCCGGGGAAGTGGCAATAAAGTGTATAGGGTCAACAATAAATCTGGGGGCTCCGAATGAACTGCTTGATATGCGCGGGCGAAGCATTACGAATTGATTGCCTTGGACCGTGGGAAGAGCGGGACTGCCCCGTCTGTGGGCGCTATCGCATGGAAGATGCGTTAATCCTGACGCTGATGGAGCAGGGGCAGATATTCGACGCGGAGCAGACCCGGAAATGGCTTACACAGCAACGAAAGAGCGGCAGTGTACCCTGCGTTAAAATTCATGAAGCGCTACTGGCTCTTTAGACTAGGCTGACGCTACAGGTGCAATCGAGCTTACGCTATATGGGATGACAAATACGTGCGGCTGCACATAGCGCTAACGGTTATCTGGTATTTCGTAATTTGCGTAGCCATGATCTGGTCTCTCTCGACGTGAGCGCAGTCCCTAGCGGACTTACCTGACATCTCGAAAATTGCCCAAAGCCCTTGCAAACTGCCGTTAAGCGAACGTGTTGGTGTTGCCGCAGCTTGATGCTCTAGAGATCTAGGTGGCTTATGGGTTATCTCCAATCATGCGCCTGCCTCGCCGGCTGGCGTAATGTCGTTGATATGGGTTATTGCTTGAGGGCCCGGCATTACGCCGGAGTATCCGCTCCGGTCGAGACACACAGACATAGCAGCGGCTCTCAGCGCCACAGTGACCTCGCCTTTGGCGTAGTAGCTAAAGTCGTTTTCCGTACAGAACCCTTTATGCTTTTTGGTAGCCGTAGAGCGGTGGGCTAATGCAGCCACTCAGATTGTTGCGAGCTCGCGTCTTGGCACTGGCCGTTTTTCTCGCCGAGATCCCGCCAATTCCCGCCGGTATCTCGGTGCAGATCTCGCAAGTAGCTAGACAGCGCCTCAAACACGGACGTTTGATCGGTCGGTTGCGATATGCCGAACGCAATACTTAGGGCCTTGTCGACATCGCAACGGGCTCGAACTTTTGCACACACCTGATCGAAACTGTCGCTTCGCAGGATCAACATGACGGCTTCTTCGAGGCAGAGTAAGCGAATCCACATGTCACGGGTGACGTCTTGATTGTCGAGCTTGGATAGCGCTACGAAAGCTCTCTTGTCGCCACTTATCATTCTGTCTTGGGCATTTTGGAGCAGAGCGGCGAACAAGACCGCCTCGCCGGATTCGATGTCTGGGCGCTCGAAGTTCAGAGCGTAGTTCGAATGTTCGACCAGGACTTCAACGATCCTGGCATGTGTGATCAGCTCTGCGGCTAAGGCCACTGACTCTAGAGAGCCTAACTTTTTCAATGCGGCCTGTTGATCATGCAGGCGCAGCTGAAAGGCCAGCTGGGGTAGAACCGCAAAGTCCGTGAGGGCACAATTCAAAGCATGAGTCAGCTCATGAATGAGTTGGTACTGGCAAAGTTTGCGGGCGGCATCGCTATCTAGAAGATACAAAGCGTTTTACTCACCAAATCCTTGGATCGACAAAAGATATTCCTGATTCTCGAGGCTTAGCGCCTCGAGCGATACGCCGTCCCGAAAGTACCGACCGACCACTTCGATTGCGCTCGGCTGAGGTGGGCTGTATTCGAGCGCTTGGTTTGCACGGGCCCAATCATTGTGTTGCTTGGCATACGAGAGAATCAGGTGGCCGGGATCAATCCCCATCTCTCGTCCAAGCACAGCCGCTTTAGCGGCGATGGCCGTGGCAGAGCTGAGACGGCCCATTGACGCCAATGGGGCTGTGTACCCGTTTCGGATGAGCGCCAAAGCAAATGTATCCGCCTGTCTCTCTTCGGCATCCTTGCGTTGATTATTGGTCTCGATGAGTGTGTCTGTGACCTCGGCGAGATCCTCATCGATCAATACGCCGCCTTCACCGAGGTGGCCGCACAGAATATGGCCCAGCTCATGCGCAAGGACGAACAATTGCCGCGCATGCTGGATGTTGTTGAAGCCCAAGATGATGGCCGGTCGGCCCTCGATGCTGATGGCCATGCCGGTCATACGCTTGCTGGCTTTTGGCAGGTCCTTCAAATAGAGCACAGGTATTCCGTGAGCCCAACACAGCTTCAACAAACCTTCGAAGTCGACATGCGAGTTGCCACTGATCGCCAGAATCTCTTTTCGCAGCAGCTTGGGATCGGAAGGGGGCGGGGTATACCGTGTGTTGGCACAGAACAACGCCAACTTGGTAATGGCCAAGCCAAGTCCCGCCGCAATGCTAAGCTCCGACTCCTTGGTATTTGCACGCCGCTTGAACCTGGCGCTACGCGGATGGGTCTGGATGAGTAGCTCGCCTTCTTGGCCAAAGCTGGCTTCGAGGCCCAGTCGTTGTTTGAGAATCAGGGCGAATTGAAGTACGCCGGCGCTGGTTTTGAACAGGCTATTGTCCCACCAGTCAGGTAGAAGTTTCTCAATGTACGAGCGTGGGTATCCCGCGGCCTTAAGGCTACTGAATGCTGATTTGACCGTTACGGGTGTCGAAGCCTCATCCATGGACCCTCCTGCGTACTGCTGCATCGTTAATCATTTTTACAGGCACGCCTTGCGATGAGCAAATAGCAATTCAGCCAGCCGCTTTGCGTGCTGGTCTGTGCCGTCCCACACCAGGCCTAGAGCATCCATCAAGATTGGCGAGTTACGAGGATCCGCCTTTTCAGCAAAAATCGAGATATTTGCATAATTGCATAGGGTTCTGAGGGTGCTGGTTACTCGTTTTGGTCGACCGTAAAGGTTGCGATAGACTTGAGACTGGGAGATACCTGTCAGCCTTGCAATTGCGCTACTGGACGTAGTTTTACCTCGCTCAAAAAACTGGCGAAGTTCATGCTGAAGCAACTGAGGATGTTTTATGCAATTCATGCTAGAATCTTAGCATATTTGCATAGATGTCTAACGTGCTTACCGTTGAGGCGTTTACGCTCTGATGGGTTAGACTTTGCGGCTGTCCGCAGTATTTTTCATTTCAAGGCAACGATAATGCGTGAGGCAGAGATCAAACGAGCATTGGCGCACCACCTGGACTGCGTACGCGGCAGTATGTCGAGTATGCTCCTTGAGGAGTTGCAGCTCAGTGGCGGGGAGATCCGAGCTGACGTCGTCGATGCTTACGACATGCATTGCTACGAGATCAAGAGCGAAGGTGATTCGCTAAAGCGCTTGCTGGGCCAAGGGTCCCGATACGCGAGAGTGTTCGATCACGTCACTCTGGTAACCACCGAGCGACACCTCAAGAAAGCAATGCCCATGCTGCCCCAGTGGTGGGGAATCTTGCTGGTTCCCGAGCATGAGCATGCTGAGTTCAAGCAAGTGCGGCCTGCCAAACCGAACAAAGGTCAGGAGCCTGAAGTCCTCGCGACGCTTCTTAAACGAGAGGAATGCCTTTGCATTCTGGAGAGCCGGGGCGCTGTGAGAGGCTGGCGGGGCAGAAGTTTATACATGCTGCAAGATCGAGTTGCGCAAGTGCTTACGCTCGATGAGCTGCGCCAGACGGTGCGTAGTTACCTGCTCAAAAGAGGTGAGGCTTCGTCAGAAGAGGTGCATCACGATCTCTTTAGTATTGATCTTTGACGACATAAGCAATGTGATGAATCCATGCTTCGGTTAGGTGGGAGGACGCCCCTCCCTTCTTTTCTCGATCTGGTATTTTTGGGTCCGCCCGGGTGGCCATCAATCGATCCCCCAGGGAATAACTCGCTCCCTTAAAGTCATTGGCGTAGGTCGTCACTAAAATTACCGAAAGGTCGATAGAGTCCTGTTTGGTCTTGCCGGCCGCTTTCAGGATGAGCCAGTTATTGTCGCGTGTGTATCGCAGCGCGACTTTTTTGGCAATTTTCTTTAGGATTTCTTCTGTCCAATTGGGTGAAAGGATCCCGTAGTCGGAATACCCCACCTGTAAATCTGAAGCGATTGTCTTCAGTTCCCTCCAGAGCCGCCAATCGTCCCGATCATAAGCAGCCATTGCCGACACGTCTGTGAGGCTCGCAGGGTAAGCTCCCGACGTCAGGTGCACAGTGCTGTAGCCGCAACCCTTCATGTCTCGCAGCACTGCGGAAAAGGATTTTAAATCAGGAGGGGTCCACTGAGCGGGGCATTCACCCATGTCGATCATCAGCCGCGGCGAGATGTTCAGGCCGCTCAGAATCCTGCAGGCCTCCTGGGCCTGTTTGAAGTGGTCGGTGGAGAGGTAAACGCCCTCGATTCTCAGGCGCACAACGACAGAGTCGAAGGTAGATAGCAGCTGTTTCATTTTGTCGCTGATTTCTACGGCATCGCGAGAATCCAGCACCGGGATAATTGGGTAATTCTTGGCTCCAGCGACCGAGAGAAATGACTCAAACACCTCCATCCGGCGGCCACCCAACCGACCGCTCGGATCTGCGTAGTCTACGAGCGCTGTCCCTTTCCAGTAGTGATAAACCTCCGACATCAGCAACTGATGATGCGTGACGCCCCTGACCTCTATGCACGGCCAGACGTGATCAACGAGCTGCTCATCAATGGCTTCTAAGGCCTTCTGCTCAGCTTTTTGCCATTTAATAACAGGAATGTAGGGTGGATACTCGGGGTGTTGAAATGGCATTTCCTCTCCTTAGGATAATTTGATTCTATGGTGCCATCATCGTACGTGTTACTTCTCAAGTCACCGTCTTTGTGAGCGATGGTTATGAATAGCGGGTGCCGGGCAATCAGGGGCGAAAATTTTCGTTGTTTCGCATCCTTCTCACAACGTAGAAAAGCACGGTGATGACCAATACAGAATTGTCATTGCGGTCAGAGGTCTAGCGGAGAAAGATATGGGCATTCAGGTTGAAAGAGGCGTTCTGACGGTCGCCGGCGATACCCTAGGTGTAGTTGGTTAGGTTAGTCCTCAAAATAAAAAGCGCAGGCTAAACAAATGCCGGTAATTACGGCCATGTACGTTGCCCAAACGTTATTGAATTGGAAGTTTGGTGGCTTTCGGGCAGCCTCACCGCTGACACTGACGCGATTTTGAACAATTTATTCACCTACCCGAAACCCATATAACAATGGAGTTGTCGCTGATTTCGGCGGCAGCATGAGGGGGTGGGTTAAATCGCACCAGTGTCGATAGGCCTGCTGGCTACTCAGCTGTCTGCAACGCCTCCGGCCGCTTTTCTCAACGGAGCTATAAAGCTCGTTCTCCATGCACGTGTTATCCGCCTTTCGAGTTCAGCTCGCAGATCAGCATGATCTTCGAACCACACACGTAAATTCTCGGCTACGCCATCACGATACTGGCCTAGCCCGAGTCCGTAATTCTCTTCGCAGCTGTCCCATAGCTCTTGATCCTGTCTCAGAGGATTAGAGTAGATGGCCATTGCATGGTGGCGCGCCGCGTTAACGAAATCAGCATCCCACTGAGCTGCGTTAGCCTGAACCTGTTGAAGGAACCCACGTACGCTGCTGAATTCATCGTTGTCTAAATCGGATTCAATGATGGCGGTCAATCCTGCAATGACCTTGGACGAACCAGCCTTTGCTTCGGCAGCGGCACCGTCGCCTAGATACTGGTATACGTTGAAATTCCAAAAGCGACCGTTACGGCGACTTGCCGCCCATACTGTGCGAGCATGAAGTGAAGTGACCGCTCCGAGCAGGCGCTCATAGGGGGGGCGACGTAAACTGCCAAATTTCGCGTTACGTTCTGCAAATCGACTTAAATTTCCACTTACAGCGTTTAAAGCAGCAAGTGCGGTTGCCTGTTCTTGGTTTTCAATCATTTGGTCTATCGCAGCTATGGTTGCCTTTGCCGCAGTAGCTTGGGCTCCACGCACCGCTGAAATGCGATCCAGGACGAACTGCGTTAGTTGTGGTGCTCCGTCCGTGCTTGCATCAAAGGCAAAGGCATTGATGCCAGCTAGTCGTATTTTCTGGAGAGCGTCATCAATTTGACTAAGCTTGATGTCGTAACCTTCTTCAATATCCTCGGCAGCATCACCCGAATCATGCCTCATTGAGAGGGCATCGCCTTGCCGTGCAAGTGCAATGACAGCGACGCGCTCAAGCAGTGCAGGGTCGGCATCGGTTTCATTTACGTGTGTGAGTAGGCTTTGAGCGCTAGGATCAGGTGCGCTACCCCACTTCGAGCACAACAGTGTGATGGCTCTAGGATTCTTCAAATGTTCTAAAATATCCGGGCGGATAGCGCTACCATCCACTCCGCGGGTATCGATTACGGCTACCGATAAGCGAGAGTCGGGAAATAGAGCGAACGGGACGGTCACCGTGACTCGATCAGGTAGCGAGAAGTCACTATGTCTACCGTTGTTGATTGCTGTGAAGGTGGAGCGTAACCATTGCCGGCCTTCTTTCTCATCCACGCCGTCAAACTCAATCGTCCTGCGGCCGCGACGCCATAAGCTCAGCTTCGCAGCAAACTCGGCAGTAAATGTTTCCAGCGATTGAAAGCTTTGAGCCAATTCGATGGCGGGATCCGGTGCAGCCACTGCGCCTCTGCGCGCGCGGGCGGGGCGTAACAATCCAGCCATGTTGCGAAGGGCTCGCTCAACTTCTTCAGCCGGTTTGAATTCAGCGGTGCTTTGGGATTGAGCACCTGAAAGTTTTTCGTACAAGCTCCGGCAAACTTCCCCAACGAGTTTGTAAATTTCTTCGTCACTAACTGGCACAACGGTAAGAGCGAAACGCTCACCAGGTACCACTCGAACATCGCACAGAGTGGTGCGTCCACCGCCAGTATCTAGCAGCATCCCCTTCAAGTCAGACGCTGTAGTTTCGTCGAGAACCAATCCGGCTTGTCTGCATACAGCTGTTGTTTTGCCGACACCAATTTCTCCGACATAGACAACATCATGATCGAGCGACAACAGATATTGACCTGCTTCCTCAAGGCGACGTTCCAGTAATTGAGCTTGCCCCGCGAGGACTTTGGGAATTTGGTCGTCAATTAAGAACTCACGGACTCGAGCGAGCCCCTGTTCTATCGCGATTAGGCTTTCGATATCACGATGACGCAGCGATGGTCGTGGCAGGTTATTCCAATCCAGTTTAAGTAGCTCTCGCAGCGAGTTTGCTTGGGGTGTACCAATCGCGGTGAGGTATGCATCGGTGTCTGCAGCGTCTCCATCTCCTGCTTCGATCCTGGATATCCGCGTCTGATTACCGCTCATCCTCTTGGCGATTTCCCGTTGGGTGAGCCCTGATGCGCCGCGCACCTCAGCCAAAAAACTGCCCGTTTCAACACTCATAACGCACCCCGTTAATCTGATTCATAATGTACATGAATATATTCAAAAACAAAAAGAATGCAAGATTTTCCTTTCTGTATCGATTGATGGGAGCGCAAGGAGCTCGCGGAGATGATAGCGATACTTGATTCCATCAAGTACGTGGCGGAGTGAGACAACCGGTACCAGCTAGGTTGCTCGCGATCTGACAACAGTGCTAAACCCTTGGCTATTGGGTGATGCCGGTGCAGAGAGGCGTTGACAATATTGCTACGCATCGTATGCTGAAACGGCTCAACGATTGGCCATTGAGCCGGGGTTAACGCCGCGGCCCCCCTGCACTTGATGCATCGGCCAGACAATTTGGATTTAAACCCTTCACAAGGCCTTAGCGGTAGGTACTTGTGACCAAATGCGTCTGGAGATTTATCATGTCGTTTTATTCGTTCCGTAAACCTCGCTACACGTTCGAATCCCCTCGAAAATACGAAGTAAATCGTACCTTTACCGAATCTAGTCTTGTGCTCCCTGACGGTCGAAAGGTTCATCAGATCAAGCAGGAAAAGCTCGATTTAGATTTGTACTGCCACGAACATTTTAGTGCCTCCGCTGCGGATGTACTGGAGGCTCGAAAGGCCGAGCTGACGTCTCAGCTTGAAGCTGCCGTGGACGCAGCGGCACCGTTCATGCACTTTAACAATGGTGGGGTGCCCGTACCTTCTGTTTTATTGGACTTGGAAAAGAAGCTTCTGGATATTGCTCGCGAGGGCTCCTCTGACGCCAAGATGCAGTTGGGACTGCTTTACTGTGGTTCTGGACTGCACTTCGGACATAGTCAGGAGGAAGGATTAAGCTGGCTCATCAAGGCTTTCAAGCAGAACCATTCTGATGCGCCGGGGGAGCTCGGCGTCTATTACCTGCGAAAGGAGAACTGGGCAGAGGCCATCAGGTACCTCCGTTACGGTGATAAGCAGGGTTGCCCTCTTTCTCGTTACAAGCTTGCGGAGGTCTATATGGAAGGGGTTCCGCAAGCGCCTCAATCTGTATCCAAGGCGTTCAGCCTTTTCAAGCGATCATCAGAGGGTGGGTATCCGCTGGCAACCGTTCGAATGGTTGCCTTACATCTTTATCACGAGATTCCTACCGCGCTCACAGCTACTCCGGTCGAGTTGCTAGGAGAGGCGGTGAAAGATGGATGCAAGGAAGCTATGTTCCTGCTGGCAGACCTGCATCGGTTAGGCGATGACGCACCGAAGGATTTGCATGAGGCCCTCCGGCTCTACGATTTGGCAGCCCGCCTTGGTTACCCCGATGCGCAGCTGTGGATGGGCCACATCATGAACGTTGGCGAGCGTAAGGGTTTTCCGGTGAAATCGGACTTGGAAGAGTCCCTTCGCTGGTACGCGGCCGCTACTCATATTTCTGGCAGTTCAGAGGTGCGGGGTCAGGCGTATTTCTGTCTCGGATACCACTCCGCGAATGCAGGCAAGCACTATGCCGCCCATGCCCAGTTCCAGAAAGCTGCGGAGCTCGGCTATCCGGAGGCCCCAAAAGCCCTCGCGTTAGCAAAGGCCTGGATCGACGCTCAAGCTCAAGGGGGGCTTTGAAATGACCTCATTGATCATTTGTCCTTCTTGTGAGAGTGGATATCGCCGTTGCGCGGTTTGCATGGGCGGGGCGGCACCCGTGGTATGCGAAGAGTGCGACGGAAGTGGGCTCTATTATGATCCCAATGCGGAGAAACTGCGCGAGTGCCTCAGCTGCGAAGGTGAGGGAGAGGTCGCCCCAGAGAACTGTCGCCACTGCGACTGCGGGCTAATCATCTGCGGTCTTTGCTGGGGATCTGGCAATCTTGATGATGACTCCTGTACCACCTGTGGGAATAGTGAGCAGGTTGAATGTGGATTGTGTCGAGGGACCGGCCAGGTCATAACCGAACGGGATGTGCTTGGACTATGTCACGAGTGCGATGGTCAGGGCATATTGCCGTGCCCACGGACCCACCTGCTCTAACCTTGGGCTCACCAGCCACATGCTGGACGTCCGGGTTCCACGTGGAACCAACTATTGTGTGATACGAGTAGGCTTTTCTCATTTACTTTGTGAGTCCGCGTCAGCGGACTCGCAAAAAAGATGAATTTCCACCAGCGTTTGCTGGAGCTCCCGAATCATCTATTCTGTGAACCTACATCAGGTGTAGGTCACAAAGTGGTTCGGCTAATCATCACTGATAGGCCGACCCTACGAAGAAGGCCCGCGCACAGCGGGCTTTTTTTTGCCCACATTATTTGCTTACAGGTCTTGGGGCGTTTGATAACAAAAGCCCGGCTTTTAGTATGGGAAAAATAATTTTTAGATGGGGGGTTGACCACGTATTTGAATACTGTATTATTCGCCTCCCGCTGACGAGCAACTTGAACAGAGTTGCTACTTAAGTATTTGATTTTGTTAAAAGATCATAAAATATTAAGTGTGTTAGCGGCTGAGG
>NZ_LXJP01000032.1:0-80058 GCF_001728855.1 Pseudomonas sp. AP19
AGTGTTGGTTGCCGGTGATCGAGTGCTGGTGAAGAACCAGAATGTCGCTAAGGACAACGGGCTGTACGTTGCGGCGGTGGGCGCATGGAAGCGCACGGAAGATGCCGATACCAATGCCGAAGTAACGTCGGCGCTGCTGGTGTCGGTCGAGCAGGGCACCACTCTGGCCGACACCCGCTGGCAGTTAGTCACTGATGGGGGGATTGTCCTCGGCACCACCGCGCTGACGTTTCAGAACGTCACGCAAGGTTTTGCACCGCTCAACTCGCCGGCATTGATCAGCCCCACTGCGACGAGCACCCCGGCGCAGTTCGATGCCGGCAAGTTGCTGGCCACGACCGAGTTTGTGCAGCGGGAAAAGGGCGGTTTTTCTGGGGGGCGGGATGAAAACGGAACCGGCTTTACGCTACCGATTAGCGATGTTGGCCAGTTCGTGGCGCTGGCTTCAAGCGCAATTCAAACAGTCGCTTTGCCGTTGCTGTCCGCTGTTCCAGTGGGGGCAACGATCACTCTGCATAACCCGAGCACTATCGATAAAGTCATTACCATCAACGGCGGCGACAGGATTAGCCCGGATGGAACGATGTATACCGTAATCGTCCTAAAGCAGGGCGATACAGTCAGCGTTACCAAAGAGTCTGGCGTATGGCGACTGCATGGGGTTGGTGCTCTGAAATATTCAGCGCAGTTCGCTGCCTCATTGGGCTCTCCTGGTCATCAAAAGCTACCAAGCGGCGACATCGAAATGTGGGGTTTGACTGGCTCCACGGCGGCAGGGGTCGTCACACCGATTACATTCCCCCAGGCCTTCCCGAACGCATGCACGAATATCCAACTGACCTACGTTGATGCGGGGACGCAATCGCCTGCCTCGCGCGGCAGTCCTCATCAGGTCGGCGCTTTTTCGAAGACAGGGTTTAACTACTCCCACTCGGGAAGTGGTGCGGCTGCCCAATTCTTTTGGCGTGCTAAGGGTAACTAAGAGGGATTTATGAATCATTACTGTGCAGCGGATGGTGGCTTTTACAGTTTGGCGTTTCACGGCTTCATTCCGGATGGCTGTGTTGAGGTCTCTGATGAGGACTATGAAGCGCTTAAGGCGGGCCAAGAGCAGGGCAAGTGGTTGGTGGCAAATGATCAAGGCTATCCGGTGCTGATTGATCCGCCGCCGCCATCGCCTGAGGTGTTGGCCGCCATTGAGCGACAGTGGCGTGACGAACGATTATTGGCGACTGATGGTGTCGTTTCACGGCATCGCGACGAGCTGGAGGAAGGCATTGCGACCACGCTCACGATGGAGCAATACGCTGAGTTGCAGGCGTATCGCCGCTTACTGCGTAACTGGCCAGAAGCTGGCGAGTACCCCTTGAGCGAGCACCGGCCCCCAGCGCCGGCTTGGATAGCCGGGGAGTTTCAGTGAATTCAGCCAGGTGGAACTCACCACTTGGCCATGTAAACACCTCTCCTACAAGTCCCGCCGCTCGCCCATTAGGCGCGCGCGCGGCAGCCTGTGTACTGTCATTCCATCACAGCGCAGGCAAAACATGGCCGATTATCTCCACGGCGTGCGGGTCATCGAACTCAACGATGGCACCCGCCCCATACGCACTATTCCCACCGCAGTTATCGGCATGGTTTGCACAGCTGAAGATGCGGACCCACTCGTTTTCCCCCTGGACACTCCCGTCCTGATCACCAACGTGCAAACTGCCGTCGGCAAGGCTGGCGTCAAGGGCACGCTGGCTGCAAGCCTGCAAGGCATCGCCGACCAGACCAAGCCCTACGTCATCGTGGTGCGGGTCAAGGAAGGCGTTGATGAAGCCGCCACCACCACCGCACTGATCGGCACCACAACGGCCGGTGGCAAGTACACCGGCATGAAAGCCCTGCTCGCTGCCAAGGCACGTATCGGCATGACACCGCGCATCCTCGGCGTGCCAGGCCTGGACAGTTTGCCGGTGGCCACCGCCTTGGGCGCCATCGCCAAAGACCTGCGCGCCTTCGCCTACGTCAGTGCATGGGACTGCAAAACTAAGGAAGAGGTGGTCGCGTACCGCGAGAACTTCGGCTCCCGCGAAATGATGGTGATCTGGCCGGACTTCCTCAACTGGGACATCGCCACCAACAAGACCGCTACCGCCTCGGCGGTGGCTCGCGCTCTGGGCTTGCGAGCGAAGATCGACCAGGAGACCGGTTGGCACAAAACCCTCTCCAACGTCGCTGTAAGTGGTGTGACCGGCATCAGCGCCGACGTGTTCTGGGATCTGCAAAACCCGGCCACCGATGCTAACTACCTCAACAGCAACGAAGTGACCACCCTAATCAACGCCAACGGCTTTCGCTTCTGGGGTAGCCGCACCTGTAGTGACGATCCCCAGTTCGCTTTCGAGAACTACACCCGAACCGCACAAATCCTCGCCGACACCATGGCCGAGGCGCATATGTGGGCAGTTGACCGCCCCATGCATGCCTCGCTCGTTCGCGACCTGGTCGAAGGCGTGAACGCCAAGATGCGCGAGCTGAAATCTCAGGGCTACCTGATCGGCGGCAGCTGCTGGTACCCGGAAGACATCAACGACAAGGACACCCTCAAGGCCGGCAAGCTCTGGGTGGATTACGACTACACGCCCGTGCCGCCCCTGGAAGACCTCACCTTCCGCCAGCGAATCACCGACCGCTACCTGATCGACTTCGCCAAAGGCGTCAACAGCTAAACCGGGCCTCCCCGTAAGGGGAGTTCACCCTGAACCCGAATCCCGGAGAACACTGCCATGGCCCTGCCTCGCAAACTCAAAAACCTCAACCTGTTCAACGACGGTAATAATTACCTGGGTGTGGTGAAGTCCGTCACCCTGCCCCCGCTCGGCCGCAAGATGGAAGCCTATCGCGGTGGTGGCATGAACGGCCCGGTCAAAGTAGACCTGGGCATGTCCGACGACGGTATCCAGTTCGAATGGAAGACCGGTGGCCTCGATCTTATCTCCCTCAAACAGTTCGGCGCAGTGAATGCCTCGGCGGTTGCCCTGCGCTTTTCTGGTCCTTTCCAGCAGGACGACACCGACGAGGTCAGCACCGTTGAAGTCGTCGTGCGTGGACGCCATGAAACCATCGAAATGGGTGAAGCCAAGGCTGGCGAAGACACAGAACACACCATCAAAACCACCTGCAGCTATTACAAGCTGACGGTCGACGGTACCGAAATCATCGAAATCGACCTGCTCAACTTCATCGAGAAGGTCAATGGCGTTGACATGCTGGCCAAACAGCGCAGCGCGCTGGGCATCTAACCCAACCGCTCAATCACCCGCAACCTTCACCAGGAGCTTTTTCAATGACCATCAAAGCAACCACCGAACAACCTGACGTTCAACCGCTGGCCGACGACAATACGGTGCAACTCGACACACCGATCCGCCGTGGCACCACCACCATCGACAGCATCACCCTGCGCAAACCCAACTCGGGCGAGCTGCGGGGGGTCAGCTTGGCTGAACTGTTGAACATGGACGTCGCTAGCCTACTCAAGGTTCTGCCGCGAATCACCACACCGACCCTCACCACCGTCGAGCTTGCCAACATGGACCCTGCCGACCTGTTCATCCTAGGCAACAAGGTGTCAGGTTTTTTGTTGCAGAAGCAGCTGAAGACGGATGCGTCCCTCGTTGCGTAGAGGACGCCATGGCCGATCTGGCCGTAGTTTTTCACTGGGCCCCGGCTGACATGGATCAGCTAGGCCTGCAGGAACTGATGGACTGGCGCGAACGGGCGCGTATTCGGAGCAGCGTCGATGGCAAATGATTTAAGACTGAGAGTGTTGCTTGACGCCATCGACAAAGCCACCGGCCCACTGAAGAAAATCACCGGGGGCAGTACTGAAGCTGCCCGTGCCCTTAAGGCTGCCCGTGACCGTCTGAAGGAACTCAACACCCAGCAGAAAGACGTAAGCGCCTGGCGTTCCCAAAAAACCGCTGCTGACGAAACCAGGCAGTCTCTAGACACCGCCCGCGAACGTGTCAAAGCCCTCAGTCAGCAATTCGCCGCGACCGGTGCGCCGACAAAGGCCATGACCAAGGACTTTCGTGCGGCGGTACACGAAGCACAGCGCCTGAAACAAGAACACCAGCAACAGAGCGTGCAGCTCCAGGGCCTGCGCTCCAGACTTTCCGACGCTGGTATCAGCACAAAGAACCTCAGCACCCACGAGCGTCAGTTGCGCGAGCAGATCAGTGCAACTAACAGCAGCATAAACGAGCAAGGCCGGCGTCTACGCGCCCTGAACGCCACCCAAGAGCGAATAACAAAAGCACGCACGCGCCTCGACAGCACGTACAGCGGTCGCAGGCAGTTCGCGGGAAATGCTGCCATGGCGGGTGCCGCCGGCATGGGCACCGGTTACGCAATCGGCCGTGGCCTGTACGCCCCGTTGCAGGAAGGCAAACAGTTCGCGCTCGAGGAGAACCGCGTAGCCGCCTTGGGCCTGGGGCAGGAAGACACCGGCAAAGCGATCGAGTTTGCCAAGCGCATGAAGACCTATGGCACCAGCGTTACGGAAAATCTGACGCTGGTCCGTGACGCCATGACTGTGTTCGCCGACGAACACGAAGCGGAAATGGTCGCCCCAACCTTGGCAAAAATGAAGTTTGCCAACCACGCCATGTACGGCGAAGAAGAAGGCTCTGAGAACGAACGCAAGTTCATGGACATGCTCAAGGTGATTGAGCTGCGCGGGGGCCTGGCCAGCAAAGAGGCGTTCATCAATCAAGCCGATATCGTGCAGCGCATCCTCACCGCCACGGGTGGCCGTGTGGGGCCGAATGAATGGCTGAACGTGATTAAGACCGGCGGTGTTGCGGCCAAAGGCATCAAGGACGAGGCGTTCTACTACCAGATGGAACCACTGGTGCAGGAAATGGGCGGCCACCGCGTCGGTACGGCGATGATGAGTGCCTATTCCAACATCTACCAGGGCAAAACCACCAAGCGCGCTGCCAATAACATGGAGCAATTGGGGTTAGTCGATCCGACCAAGGTTAAGCACGACAAGGCCGGGCAAATTGCCTTTCTCGACGTCGGCGCGATCAAGGGCAGCGAGTTGTTCCGGGAAAACCAGTTTGAATGGATGGAAAAAATCCTGCTGCCGCAGCTCGCCGCCAAAGGCATTACAGACAAAAAGCAGGTGCTGGATAGCATCGGCAGCATCTTCTCCAACCGTACGGCCTCCAACCTGTTCGCGCAGATGTACCTGCAGCGCGAGCAGATCCACAAAAACGCCAAGCTGAATGCCGGCGCCGACGGCATCGACCAGCTCTATGACAAAGGCATGAACACCGCCCAAGGCGCCGAACTTGAGCTGCTTGCCCAGAAAGCCAATGCTTACCGGGAAATGAGCCAGGCGATTCTGCCCACCTATGTCGAAGCGCTCAAAAGCATCACCGAAACGATAAAAGGCGTAACCGCCTGGATGAAGGAGAACCCAGCCGCTGCCGCTGCCATGATGAAAACCCTGATGGTGGTAGGCGTGCTGGCAGGAGTCTTTGGCGCGCTGGCCTTGACCCTGGCCAGCTTGATCGGCCCCTTCGCAGTTGTCAGTTACGGCATGGGCCTGTTCGGTCTCAAAAGCGCCGGCACTGTCGCAGTGGCTCAACGGCTCTTCCCCACATTGGTCGGCCTCGCCAAAAACGCGATTCCAATGCTGATGCAGGGCATTCGCTTGCTGGCTGTAACCATGGGTGGGGCGTTGCTGACCGCTATTCGAACGGTTGGTATCGCCCTGTGGGGCCTGGCGGCTAACCCGATTGTTTTG
The DNA here is from genome assembly GCF_001728855.1 of Pseudomonas sp. AP19. Taxonomy (NCBI): domain Bacteria; kingdom Pseudomonadati; phylum Pseudomonadota; class Gammaproteobacteria; order Pseudomonadales; family Pseudomonadaceae; genus Pseudomonas; species Pseudomonas sp. AP19. Next base: position 5,804 of record NZ_LXJP01000032.1, read on the forward strand.
ATCATCGCCGCAGTTGTCGCCGCGATTGCCGGCGGCGCTTATCTTATCTATCGAAACTGGGACGCGGTGAAGCTGTATTTCACCAACGCCTGGACGGAAATCAAAGCCGGATTCGACGGCGGCATCGGCGGCATCATCGCCACACTCGTGAACTTCAGCCCGCTCGGGCTGGTTTACCAGGCGTTCGCCGGGGTGCTGAGTTACCTGGGCATTGAGCTGCCGTCACGCTTCACCGAGTTCGGCAGTATGATCGTCAACGGGCTAGTGAACGGACTAATGTCCGGTATGGGGCTAGTGAAAGACACCATCGTGTCGATCGGCGATTCCACCATAGGTTGGTTCAAGGAAAAACTCGGTATCCACAGCCCGTCGCGGGTGTTTGCGGAGCTGGGTGGATTCACAATGGCTGGGCTGACGCAGGGGCTAGAAAACGGTGAAGGGGGACCACTGACAGCACTGAGCAAGTTCAGCAAACAGCTCACTGCCGCCGGGGCAATGAGCCTCGGCACGATGAGCGGAACAGCGCTGGCGATTGATGATCGTCCGCCCATCAGCGCTATGGGTAGCCCGACCTACGACAGCCACGACCAATACGAAATCAACATCCACCCCACACAGGGTATGGATGCTATGGCGATTGCGCGGGCTGTGCGCGCCGAGCTGGCACGTATCGAAAGCGAGAAAGGCGCACGCACGCGCAGCAAGCTGTCTGACCTGGAGTAACCCCGCATGATGCTCGCCCTCGGCATGTTCGTATTCAGCCTCTCAACCGCCGCGTACCAGGAGCTGCAGCGCCAAACCGAATGGCGCCATGCAAGCAACAGTCGAATCGGCACCGTGCCCGCCCGGCAGTTTCTCGGGCGTGGCGACGACACCATCACGCTGCCCGGCATCATCCTGCCGGAACTGGCAGGTAGTACCCTCAGCCTGGACGCTATACGGTTGATGGCTAATACCGGCAAAGCCTGGCCCATGGTCGAAGGCAGTGGCCGCATCTACGGGCTTTGGATAATCGACAGCCTCAGCGAGACCAAGACCCTTTTCTTTCGCGACGGAACACCTCGTCGAATCGAATTCAGTATTTCCCTCAAACGTATCGACGATGACCGGATCGACTTACTCGGCGCCGGTACAGCCGTGGGCATGAGCATCCTGCGCAGGTTGCTATGATCGAAGCCGCCCTCTCCCGTGTAACCGGGTTTCTGAAAGACACTGTCGATCGCTACAAGCGCGATGCAGCCTATCCAGTGCCCGCCTTTAGATTGACGGTCGACGGCAACGACATCGCGCAGCTGGTCAGCCCGCGGTTGATGAGCCTGGAGCTGACCGATAATCGCGGTATCGAAGCCGACCAGCTCAGCATTACCCTAAGCGATCACGACGGGTTGTTGTCGATTCCTCCCAAAGGCGCAGTGTTGCGACTGTGGTTGGGCTGGAGCGACAGCGGTCTGGTGGACAAAGGCACGTACACTGTCGACGAGACCGAACACAGCGGCGCCCCTGACGTGTTGAGCATCCGTGCCCGTTCAGCTGACCTGCGCAAGGGTCTCAAAACCAAACGCGAACGCAGCTGGAGCAACACCACTCTCGGTGACGTCCTGGGCGATATCGCCATCGGTAACGGCCTCACCGCCACTATCGCTGGAGCCCTGGACGGCTTGGAGATCCTACAGCTCGATCAGGCCAACGAGTCGGACGCCAATTTGATCAGCCGCCTGGGGCAAGAATTCGATGCAGTAGCCAGCGTGAAGGCCGGTTGCCTGTTGTGCATGCCGGCTGGTGGTGGCAAGACTGCCAGCGGCCTGGAGCTGCCCCACATCACCCTCGTACGCGCCGACGGCGACCAGCATCGCTACCTGCAGGCCGACCGCGATAGCTATGACGGTGTGCGCGCTTACTTCTACGACGTGAACAGCGCTAAGAAACAGGAGGCCATCGCCGGCGGTGGCGAGAACCTAAAAGACCTGCGCCACACCTACAGCGACAAACAGTCGGCGCTTCGCGCCGCACGGGCAGAATTCAACCGCCTGCGCCGTGGCAGCGCCACCCTCAGCTACACGTTGGCGCTGGGTCGGCCCGACCTGATCCCGGAGCTGACCTACACGCTGCAGGGCGTTAAAGACGAAATTGACGAAATCATCTGGTACGGCGGTAATGTGCAGCACAACCTCAGCCCGGACAACGGCTACACAATGAGCCTGGAGCTGGAAAGCAAGCTGCCGGAAGACACCGTCGATGACCTGGCAGAAGAGAACAAGTTGAATTACACCGGGATCATCGCTTACTACCGCGATGACGGTACCGGGAAAGAGAAAAACATGACCGCCGGTGACCAGGCGAAGCCTCGGCGCCTGCTTTGGCTGTACGCCAACAAGAACACGGCAAAGCGCGCAGTTGATCGAGAGTGGAAGCGGTTACAGGCGGCGAAAGCCGAAGCGGGAGGCCCTGCCGGCGGCGGGGCCCAGGTGTAGGAAGGTTACTCAGCAAATACCGTAATGGTCGTGCCACCACCGTCGCGGGCAAAGGCTTGGCATTCAATGGCCAGGCCTTTTTGTTCGACCGTGGCAATCTCGCCGTTGTCTTTCAATGCCTGTTGACGGCATTGCTTGGAGGCCTTCACGACGTCGGCGGCAGAACGGCTTGAAACCAGAGTACCTGCCCGACCGACCAAGTCATAAAACGCCTGATCTGGAATTGGCCCCGCCCAATAAACACCTATGTTGGGCTTGCCCAACCCACACTTGACATCAAGATCGATGTTCTCGCTTGCTTTGTAATGGGTGACTTGCATAGCCCCAGCTCTCTGGACCAAAGCCAAGTCTTTTTCACGCTCGAGGGCGTTCAAAATGTTGTCGCAGGGCTGCGCACAAGCAGCGGCAGATAACGCGGCTAACAGCCCGCCACTAAGAATTTGCATAAGGAAAAGAGTCTTCATTACTGGTCCATTTACCTTCGCCCGTTGGAAGCTGAATGGTGGTAGAAGTTGAGTAGCAAATCAACTAAAACGCCCCGGCTCTGAGCCGGGGCGTAGACTGCTTACTCCGATAGCTGCGTAAATGCCTCCAGTACTCGCAGAATATCGTCTTGCTGCTGATGACTGATGTCCCTGAACATCGCCAGCAATTTCAGTTCACGATCACTCAACTTTCCTGACGGACATATCAAGTTTTGAGGGGCCGGTACGCTGTAGTTCTCCATCATGCGATTACTCCATTCACAGGTACGGGCAACCGGTGCCACCATGGCACCGTCATTTGCCCGGAGAACAGCCGGCTTTGTACACCTTAAGACGTGAGTTTCCTTCTGAATCACTTGAATTTGAGGCAGTACATTTCATGACGGAGTAAGAAGGCGCCAGACCCCGTAGAACGCTGCAGCTAAAAGCCCAAGACAAAACAGACCGGAAACTCTCTTTCCTGAGTTCCCATTGAATGTCTGAGACCCACAACTCGGGCATTCCTTGGCGATGGTGGAAACTTGGTGCTTGCATTCCTTGCAGGTGGTCAGTGCCATCATCACTACTCCATGTACTTTCAAACCGAGCAACTTTACAGCTGCTATTTGGGGGTATAGCAACCGCTACGTGGAACGTACGACCTTCGCCAGTGCGAAAGCCATCCGCAACAATGATTGTTTATCGGCTCCATCCATCAAGCGATAGGACTCAAGCAACTGAGCCTCATCGACAGTAATGCTTTCGGCCTTGGTTGGCTTCCGCTCTCCAGTAACTACGTAAAGAAGGTCAACGCCCTCATTCGTCACTGAAGCGAGGTACGTTGCATCTGGGCTTCGCTCGCCCTTTTCGTAGTTGTACTGGCTGTTTTTCGAGGCGCCACCGATAGCCGCAAGCTCAGTCTGATTGAACCCTAGGCGTTCACGTTCTTCTTTTAGGCGATCACCAATTCCCACATTTGTCTCCATATAGGCTTGACGATCCCAAATTATTGGGAAATACTTCGCCTGTCATCACACGAAATCACACGAAACGAGACTATGCCGAACGCATCCCCCATCGAGCAAGCCTGCCAGGAAGCCCGCGATCGTCTCGCACGTCTCGGGATCTCGTCGAAGGACTGGGCCAAAAAAAATGGATTCAACCCATCAACGGTCTATGCAGTGTTGAACGGACAAAAGAAGTGCTTACGCGGAGAAGCACACCGGGCAGCTGTTTTGCTCGGGATCAAAGACGGCGTGATTACAAACTAGGGCCTCTGGCTCCAAGGGGAAACCAGAAGATGAAACGCCCAGTTCTAGACAGCAGAAAAAGCGTAGTCATGGCCGTCATCGGCGCCTATCCAGGCGGTCGAGAGTACGCCTCGGCAGACCTAGGGATGCCAATCAAGAAGTTCGACAACCAGGCCTACGAGAACGCCGGCAGCCGCCCGCTGACCGACGAACACATCCGCCGCCTGGAGCAAGTCGCCGGCACCACGTACCTGGCTGATTACATCGCCTCAATGTACGGCGGCATGTTCGTACCCCTTAGCCTGCCTGAAACTCTCGACAACGTTGAGTTGTACAGCCGCTCGCTGAAGGCCTCGGCCAAGCGGGGCAAGGTCGACCAGATCATGTCTGCGGCCCTGGATGACGGTGTTATCGAAAAGCGCGAAGCCGACGCAATCATCGCGGCACTGATCACATACATGTCGGCCCGATATGCCGAGGTCTTCGCGACCATCCAGCTGTATAGCCAGGGAGCAGTTCAGTGATCTGCTGCCCTCAGCCCTTGCCTAGCCTTGCCTTGATTTCTTTCAACGCGGTGGCCACGTCGTCGACGGCGAAGCGGATGTCTTCTGCGCTGACAATTAGGCCAGGCACTTCCCCTGTAACGGTCAGCTTTGTTGCTTCACGGCCACGCATGACTTTCTCCAGTGCTTCATGCCGCTCCTGCAAACGTTGCAGCAAGCGCTCGACTTCTCTTTTTGAGTGATTACCCATGACCCACATCCTTGAAGAAGAAAGAAAACATTTGTTGGATCTGCTGGTGATCGCTCAACAGCGACTGAACACATTAAAAGAAATCGTCGCCACCACCAATCACGACTGCTCTGGCAGTGATATCCGCATGGCAATCGGTGACGCAATCACACCGTTGAACATTGCCCTCGAAGATGCAGAAGCGCTGTAAAGGACGCCGGTTATGAGTACTTACAAGCTGGTTTGCCCTCACTGCCGTGGCCGTATGCGTATCCGGACAAGCGAAGGCCAACACATTTTCCTGCGCATCGCTTACTTGCAATGCACCAACGAAGCCTGCGGATTTGGAGTGCGTGCTGAATTTCAAATGACCCACGAACTGAGCCCCAGCGGCATGCCCAACCCAGCTGTAAAGCTGCCAGCTGCAGACGTGGTCATTCGTCGCCAGGCAATGAAAACCGCCAACGATCAACCCGATCTGCTGGATGAACTGGAAATGGAGCGCGTGTGATGAACCTCGATCAACAGACTCATGACTACCGCAGCAGCATGCAACACGCTGCTTTCACCTACTTGCAACGCCACGAGGCTGAATACCTCGTGGACTCCGATCTGTTGTTTGAACGGTGCATTCGGCACCTAACCCTCGCGTTGGAAGTGCCCGTGTTCATGGCGCCGAAGCTGGTCCACAACGCCTGGACAGAACTGCAGGTGATCAAAAAGCGGCGCTGGATTGGCATTGACTGGGCCAGTGGGTCAGACAGCACCCGTGTCCTCTTGGTGGACGTTCTCGCCGGCAAAGCCTTCCCGATGTCGGCTAGGTTTCTGCCGCAGAAACTGCTCGACCAGCGCAACGCCTTACACAAGCCACACCCTCAGTAACGCTCCCTTTTAACCCCCCGCTCTGCCCCATCCCCAATGGGTTTGGGTGAGCTTTGCCCGCGATCCGAGGTGGACCATGGAAATCGACATCGCCATCACCGCAAAACTGCCCCGCGACCAGGCCGAGGCACTACTCGTTGAGCTCCGTGCGCAGTACGCGTTGCTGTTCAACGAGCATTGGTATGACGACCGCTTTCGCTTGATCCCCGAGGGTTTGCGGCACGGCTCGTTGCTGCTGGCTTTCCCTGGGCTGGCTGCACGAAAAAGCCTGATTGGCGCCCTTAAACACAGTCTCGACGAAGCGAAGTAAGCCACGATGGAAATGGAACAAAGGCTGCGAGCCGACGTCATTCAACGCATTGAGCGGGACTACCAGCTCAAGCACATGGCCAACACCAATTACATGCGTAAGGGTGTTTGCCCTGCCTGCGGCCAGAAGACCCTATACACCTTCTACGATTCGCCCTGGACACTGATCTGCGGACGACCGGAAAAGTGCGACCACCGTGTTCACGTGAAGGACGTCTACGACGACTTGTTCAACGACTGGAGCAAGACTGCCCCGTCGACGCCGGATAACCCGCTTGCGACGGCACGCGCCTACCTTGAGTTTGCGCGGGGCTTCAAGTTTGAGCTGATCGCCGGTTGGTTCACCCAGGACAACTACTGGGATGGCCGGCTAAACATCGGCAGCGCCACGGTGCGTTTCGCCTTGGAGAAAGGTGGCTACTGGGAGCGCTTGATAGATCGGCCAGACCGATTCGGCAAGATGAAAGCGCGCTTCCGCCCAACCGGTGAAGGCTTGACTGGATACAAAGGCGTCTGGTGGTGTCCGCCGAGCGTCGACCTGCTGGAAGTCGACGAGCTGTTCATCGTAGAGGGGATTTTCGACTCCATCGCACTGGTGCACAACGAAGTGCCAGCCGTGTCGATGATGTCCAGCGCCCCCTGCCCTATCGACTCACTCAAGGCCCTGGCCAAGCTGCGCCACGACGCCGACAGGCGCCTACCGGTACTTGTGTGGGCATTGGATAACGAGCCTGTCGCTAAGGCCAACATGCGCCGCTGGGCGAAGGAAGCACGCGACCTGGGCTTCACCTGCAAGGCGGCGGTGATCCCGCAACCCAATGGCAAAAAGGTTGACTGGAACGACCTGCACCTGCGGTGGAAGTCGATCGAGGGTGACGACAAACGCGCCGAGCGGATCGAGCAAGACTTTGACGAAGCCCGCCACCAAGGCGATTTGCTGCTGGCTGACTCGGCTGAAGAAAAAGGCTTCCTCATCTATCTGCGCGACGAGCGCAAGGAATTCAACTTCACATTCCGCAAGCGCCTTTACTGGTTTCGGCTGGACCTAGATAAATACGACCGGGCGATGACCGACCTGGAAGGCTCTGAGCGACATGAAGACCAGTTGCTCACAGAGGAACAGAGGCGCTACAAGGCACTGCGCCAATCCGGCTCAGTGACCAGCATCGCCAACTGTAATTTCCAGGCGCTGTATTACATGCGCAACGACCTGACCGATGAGGCCTGGTATTACTTCCGTATCGAGCGCCCGCAGGGGCCGGCCATCAAGAGCACGTTCACGGCTAAGCAGCTCACGTCGGCGCCTGAGTTCGCGAATCGCCTGCTCAACGTCTCCAACGGCGCGATGTTCGAGGGCAGTGCCCAGCAACTGAAACGTATCTTGGCACCCCAGCTCGATTGCCTGAAAACCGTCAACACCATCGAATGGATCGGCTACAGCCGCGACCATGGCGCCTATGTTTTTAATGACCTGGCCTTTCACGGCGGCAAGGTGCAGGTGCGCAACAAGGAAGACTTTTTTGACCTCGGCAAGCTGAGCATCAAGTCGCAGAGCCAGTCGCCAGTGCTGCACATCAACACCGACCTCAACGCCTACAACGAAGGTTGGTTCGACATCTACTGGCGCTGCTTTGGCGTACAGGGCCTGGTGGTGCTGGCCTGGTGGCTGGGCGCGTTGCATGCCGAGCAGATCCGACAGATCCACAAATCGCTGATGTTCCTGGAACTGGTGGGCGAAGCCGGATCGGGCAAAACCACGCTGGTGGAGCTGTTGTGGAAGTCGGTCGGGCGTACCGATTACGAAGGCTTTGACCCATCCAAAGCCACCGCCGCCAGCCGCGCGCGCAACTTCTCGCAGGTCAGCAACTTGCCGGTGGTGCTGATCGAATCTGAGCGTGAACAGAAGGAAGGCCAGCCGGTTAAACACTTCGACTGGGACGAACTGAAAACCGCCTACAACGGCCGCAGCGTTCGCTCCACCGGCGTGAAGAACAACGGAAACGACACCCACGAACCGCCGTTCCGCGCCGCCTTGCTGATTGCGCAAAACAACCCGGTGAACGCATCAGAGCCAATCCTGCAGCGTATCTGCCACGTCCACCTGACACGTGAGCACCACACGCCGGAGACCAAGCAGTACGCCGAGCAGCTGGAGCGCATGCCGATGGACAGCATCAGCGGCTTCCTGGTCAAGGCGCTGCAGCGCGAAGCCGAAACCATGCGGCTGTTGGAGGAAAACACCTCCGGCTACGAACAGGAACTGCTGGCCCTGCCTGGTGTGCGCACCGTGCGTATCGCCAAGAACCACGCCCAACTGCGCAGCCTGGTGGACGCATTGGCCGGCGTCGTACCGCTCGGCGATCGCCGCAAGGCCCTCGCCCACGCCGAAATCAACCGCATGGCCCTGGAGCGGCAGCAGGCAATCAACGCCGACCACCCGACCGTGCGCGAGTTTTGGAACCTGTACGAATTCCTCAATGGCATGGACGAGAAAGCCGCGCTGAACCATGCGCGCCGCGATGGGCTGATCGCCGTGAACCTCAACGAGTTTGTGGAAATGGCCGCCAATAAACGCCAGCAAGTGCCGCCGCTAAGCGACCTGAAACGACTGCTCAAGACCAGCAAGTCACCCAAATTTCTGGAATCGAACAAGCCCGTCAACTCGGCGCGCCAGGTCGACGCATTCGACAAACCGAAAACCATTCGCTGCTGGGTATTCCAGGGCGCGTAGGGGCTGCACCCCCTCGACACCAATCACCCAAAGGAGAAGCACCATGCATGTACAAGTCATCACCGGCGACGGCCAACAGGGGGAAACAAACCGTCTTCGGCACCTGAAAGAGCTGAAAGACTGGTTTAACGAGACCGGGAAAATCGTTCACGCCGAGGCTTACGACCCGGCGGGTCTGGTCGCGATTCTTGAAGTTCGTGCGGTAGGCGACAAAGAAATTCTGGTGCTGGAGTGCAGCCGGGATCAGATCCAGGCAGTCCTTGAATGGCAATCAGCAGCGGATGAAGTTGTTGAGTTTGAAAACCTGCTGCTGCACCTGGTGCGGAAGCAAAACCCAAACGGCGAAAGCCAGTAAGAAGGTGGTGCCGAGGGGCTGCAACCCCTCGACACCTACCACCCAAAGGAGAAGCACCATGCAAGTGAATCAACCCAAAGGCGGTATCGCAGAGGCTACCACAACCCCGCTGGCAGTCGGTGATACGGTCAGCTATGTCGAAATGAGCGGCGGAGGCCGGGAATACCGTCTCAGCGCTCGTAAAGGCGTGCTGGTAGGGATCGATGGAAACGTCGCCACTTTGCGCGCCGCAAACGGTCGCAGCATCACTCAGCCACTCGACAAACTGACGCCGGAAGGCCAACCCAATGCTTTGACACGCATGCTCATGGAAGGACGCTCATGATCAAGCGCACCCTCACCCACTTCCACCTCTGCTGCGGCCTCGGCAGCGGCGCCGCTGGTTTCAGCGACTCCAAACCAATCCTCGGCCCTGTGCAAGCTGAATGGCGCTGCCTGGGCGGCGTCGATGTAGACCCAGCCGGCTTGCGCGACTTCCAAATGATGACCGGTGTGCCTGGCACGCTTATGGATTTGTTTACCCGCGAGCAGTTCACCGCGTTCCATGGCAAGCAGCCACCCTCCGGCTGGAAGGAAGCCACGGCTGAGGACCTGCGCCGCGCCGCCGGCAACGAAGACCCTGACGCGGTATTCATCAGCAGCCCCTGCAAGGGCGCTTCAGGCTTGCTGTCCGAGACAATGAGCCAGACACCCAAATACCGGGCACTCAACGAGCTGACGTTGCGCTGCGTGTGGCTGATGTGTGAAGCCTGGAAGCACAACCCTGTGAAGTTGATTGTGTTCGAAAACGTGCCGCGCCTGGCAACCCGTGGCCGCTACTTGCTGGACCAGATCACCAAGCTGCTCCGCCACTACGGCTACGCGGTGGCGGAAACTACTCACGACTGTGGCGAAATTGGCGGGCTGGCACAGAGTCGCAAGCGTTTCTTGCTGGTGGCCAGGCACGTCGAGCAGGTTCCAGCATTCTTGTACGAACCGGAAAAACGCAGCCTGCGCGCCGTCGGTGACGTGCTGAGCCGCATGCCGCTGGCCGGCGACATCGACCAGGCTGGGCCTATGCACCGGGTGCCAGCGTTGCAGTGGAAAACGTGGGTGCGCTTGGCCCTGGTTGAGGCAGGGAAGGATTGGCGCAGCCTGAGCCGTTTTGCGATCGAGGACGGTCACCTACGTGACTTTGTGATCGTGCCGGAATATCACAACGGCGTGCTCGGAGTTGTCGATTGGGACGATACAGCCGGCGTGGTCGCAGGTGCGAGCCGCCCCATGAACGGCAAGTTTTCCGTGGCAGATCCGCGTCCGACCAGCAAATTCGAATACACCCAGTACGGCGTGCTGCCCTTCGACCGGCACTGCGGCGTTGTCACCGGGCAGCGCAGCCCAGGACAGGGAACCTTCAGTGTTGCCGACCCCCGGCATGCCGGCCCCGCCAAGCACAGCAACGAATTTCGCGTTATACCGTGGGACCGTTCAGCGCAATCAGTTACCAGCGCCCACGGCTCAGGGCATTGTGTTCAAGACCCTCGGCGGGAAGGAAAAGGCTTCGGCAAGTACCTAGTCACCGACTACAACAAGCCGGCCGGCACCGTCATCGCCGGCAGCACCACCGGGCAAGGCGCTTTCGCTGTGGCGGATCCTGCCTACAAGAACTGGCACCCAGGGGCCAGCACGCAAAAGCTGCGCATCACGCCCTGGTGCGATAACGCCAAGACAGTGACCGGCTCGCAACAGGTTGCCAGCGGCGCATTGTCGATCGCAGATCCGCGCCCAGGCATGTCACGCACCAAGGGTGACGCGTACCTGACTGGCGGGCATTACGGTGTCGTCGATTACAACACTCCGGCCGGCGCCGTTTCTGCCAGTGCCTGCCACGACAACGGCCGGTGGTCGGTTGCGGACCAGCGCATGCCGGCACCCAACGATCGGCTGACCTGCATGATCACCAGCCTCGACGGTACCTGGCACCGCCCCTTCACCACCCTGGAGCTGGCCGCGCTGCAATCGCTGTTTGATCCAGAGGACCACTGGTCCACGGATCCACAGACCGCTCACGAAATTCAGGTGATGCAGCGGGTGCGCAAAATCGAGCAGGCACGGTTCTTCCTGCTGGATGGGGTCAACGACGGCAACCACCGGGAGCGGATCGGCAACGCTGTACCGCGCGCAGCGGCAAAGGCGATGGCGGATGTGTTCGGCATGACGCTGCTGCTTTCCGAGGCGGGAGAGACGTTCATGCTCAGCAACGTGTCGATTTGGGTGCAGCCGGTAGCGATTGCGCTGAGCGTAGCGCAGCAGGAGGTTGATCATGTCTGACCTCTTCTTCTTGCAGGACAGCCGCAGCAACGTCGGCAGCCGGGCCATGTTCTGGCGTGAGGGGGGCGGCTACACCTCGAACCTGAACGAGGCTGAGCAGTTCAAACGCGAGTCCGCGGTCAAGCAGTACGAATGCCGCGAAACCGACCTGCCCTGGCCAGTGGAGTACGTCCGCACGCGGGCAGAGGTCGGCGTTGACTGCCAGTACCTCACCAAGTCAGAGGCCGAGGCCTACCGCAACGAAGACGGCCACGTATATGTGGCCTACGCACGCGAGTGGGACGGCAATGATCTGGTGTGGCGCGGCGGCAAAGGCCCAACCGGCAACCTGGATGACGCCATCCACCCGGCGGCGGCAGATGCCGCTGGGTACCTGGACCAAGGCTTCGAGCTTTGGCCATGCGGATACATCGTCGAGCGTTCACGGCCGGTAGTCCGGACCGCGCTGCTCGACCACAAGCAGGCACTGCGCTCAGTCGCCCTCAAGCTGCCCAAGCTCAAGCGCACGCGCAACAGCATCTACAGCGACCGGCTCAACTGCGAAGGTTGCGGGCGCTTCCTCAGCGAGCGTCAACGCTTCGACGACTGCCCGAACTGCGGCGCGAGGAATGCACCATGACCGTATTTCTTTTGCTTTACCTATGCGCGGATGCGACCCGTACAGATTGCCAGGTGGTGAGGGCTGATAGCTGGAGCGGTCCCCACGCCTACGAGCAGTGCTCCGACGTCGTGCCTGGTCTGACCCAGGCGCTAACTGCGCCCAATCGGAAGCGGCATCGGTTCGTTTGCGAGGTTCAGGGCGATATGGCGAAACCAGCAGAGCATAAGGCTCAGCCGGCGTTCATTCATCAATCGTTTCGGATGTGATGGGGAGCTGACAATGGCAATTACATCACCTGTCATCCGCTACCACGGCGCCAAGTTCCGGCTCGCACCCTGGGTGCTGCAACACTTTCCACAGCACACTTGCTACGTCGAGTCATTCGGTGGCGCCGCCGGAGTGCTGATGCAGAAGGCTCGATCATATGCCGAGGTCTACAACGACCTGGACGGCGACATCGTCAACCTTTTCCGAGTACTGCAGGATCAAGACTCCCGATCAGGACTTGTTGAACGCCTGGTATTCACACCCTACTCAAGGGAGGAGTTTGAATTGTCGTGGGAGTCTTGCTCCGACCCGATAGAACGAGCCCGCCGGACAATCATCAGGGCTCAAATGGGATTCGGCTCCGCCGGTGCGACCAAGGGTGTCACGGGCTTTCGCATTGATACCAAACGCCAATACGGTACCGCCCAGTCCCTCTGGGCGGTCTATCCCGATCAACTTGCAGAAGTAGGTCAGCGGCTGAGTGGAGTGTTGATTGAGAACCGGCCGGCGATCGAGGTGATTAAGGCGCATGACGGGCCAAACACCCTGCATTACGTTGACCCACCCTACGTGCACGACACCAGGTACAAGGGCGCGTCCAGCGGCCGGTACTACAAGCACGAGATGAATGACGCGGCGCACCGGGAATTGCTTGCCGTTTTGCTCGAGCTGGAAGGGATGGTGGTTCTGTCTGGTTATCCAAGCGATCTGTATGCCGAGCTGCTCCCTGGCTGGGCCACTTATGGCACCTCCGCCCGCATCAGTGCTGGGCGCGGCTCCGCGACCCGTACTGAATGCATATGGGTCAACCCACACTGCCACAGTCAGTTGAATCGCCTGTCCCTGTTTGGAGAAAACCGATGATTAAGGACAAACCATGAACAACGGCAAATCCTTCCCTTGGAACCTCGACCTAACCGGCGTCTGCGACCAGTGCGGCAAATCCCGTGCCCACGGCAACCACCAAAAGTGCAGCAAAGCGCGCCAGGCCCTCAACGCCAGGCGCCGCGCAAAGGAAGCCCAAGCCGGGGTAACACCGGCACCTAGAAAAAGCGCCAGCCTGTTCTGGTTACTTCGCCAGCAGTAATCGGCAACACTAAACCCGCAATACATCAGGCCCGGCGACGGGCCTTTTTTCTTTCGCCTGGAAGAATCTTTCGATACAACGCGTGGGGACGCATATGGCAGATGGCGTAGAGGCCCGTGGCAATTCGGTACGGGTCTATTTTCGTTTCAATGGCGAGCTGTGCCGGGAACTGGTGCCCGGCGGCAACACACCAGAAAACCGGGAGCATGCCAAGCGCCTGGTCACAGTGATCGAGTATGAAATACAGGCCGGTACCTTTGATTACCGCCGGCATTTTCCCGAATCGACCAAGCTGGCCGAGAACACGTTCGGGCATTACCTCGACCTTTGGCTCACGATCAAGAGCAACAGCGTGGCCGCTACCTCTTTCCGTGGATATAAGAACAAGGCCGAGGTTCATGTGCGGCCGCGCTGGGGTGACGTTCAGATCGATCAGATTGACCACCTGGACCTGCAGGAGTGGATCCAGGGGCCGCTGTCGAAGCGACTGAAGAACAAGACCATCCGCGACATCATCAGCAACGTGCGCCAGGTGTTCCGGTTGTACCGCACCCGGAAGAAGGTCGCGCACGACCCAACCGAGGGGTTATTCGTGCGCCTACCCGATCCTGAGGCGCCCGACCCATTCACCAGGGCGGAAATCAAGCAGATCCTCGGAACACACACCAGCCGCACGCAGGAGCTGCTGATGGTGCAGTTCATGATCTGGGCTGGCCCACGGGTATCGGAGACCATCGCGCTGGCTTGGGAGGACGTCGATCTGAAACAGGGGACGGTGACTTTCCGCAGGTCCAAGGTGCGCGGGGCCTATCGAGTGACGAAAACCCGGCGCTCTACGCGCAAAGTGCGGCTGCTGGAGCCGGCATGGGATGCCCTGCGCAAACTGGACGCCATCAACCAGCTCAAGACTGTGGACACGGTCGACGTCGTCGAGCGGGACAACAAGACCGTCCGCAAGCACAAACTGCACTTTGTGTTCCTGAACACCAAGAGCGGCCTGCCGCACGTCAGCGACTTTGTCGTGAGGGACAGGTTCTTCAAAGCGCACTTGAAAGCGGCCGGCGTTCGTTATCGCGGGCCTGGCCAGTGTCGGCACACCTACGCCAGCCAGCTGCTTACCACCGGCGTGGCTTCGGTTGACTGGATCGCCGAACAGATGGGCCACACCAGCGCGAACATGATCCGGCAGCACTACGGCACGTGGATCAACGAGGACGGCCCGGACGTCATCGGCATGCTGCAACACGCCCTGGGCATTCAGCCACCAGGTGGAGACGAAGCCCCATAAACAGGGGTTCGAGCGCGGGCACTCCAGCAGCCCGTGTTCCCATGGATGTTCCCATATGGGCCTTTTTTGACCCTCTAAAAACACAAAACCCCTGAAAACTTTAACGTTTTCAGGGGTTTAGTCGTTTCAAATTTGGCGGTGAAGGAGAGATTCGAACTCTCGATACAATTTCTTGTATACACACTTTCCAGGCGTGCTCCTTAAGCCACTCGGACACTTCACCGTATCTCGTCAAACCAGTTCAGTCTGTCGAGGCGCGCTAATGTAGTCGAAAGCCTTTCTGATGGCAAAGGTTTTTTTCAGAATTTTCATGCGGTTAGGCGGTTATGCCGTTACCTGCCCGGCGAGGGCGGTGATTCTGCCATTCTCGGGCACCGCCGGCATGCGCTTGGGACGGCTGCTGCGCCCTGCCCTAGGCCGTCTAACCTAGGGGATGCGGGAAAAGTCTGACTGAGTAGTCAGTCATGGCGCTTTACCGGGGCGGGTGTGGTGGGTAACGTCTGCGCATGCTCTTCTATAAACAGCCTATCTATAACAAGTCCTACAAGGAACCGCATCATGAGTGATCTGATTGCCTACCACCTCGAAGACGGTATCGCGACCCTGACCTTGAGCAACGGCAAGGTGAATGCCATTTCTCCGGCGGTGGTCAGTGAGTTTAATGCGGCACTGGATCAGGCCGAGAAAGATCGGGCGGTGGTGATCATCACCGGGACGCCGGGGATTCTGTCGGGCGGTTATGATTTGAAGGTGATGACGGCCGGGCCGAAAGAGGCTATTGGCCTGGTGACATCGGGCTCGACGTTGGCGCGTCGCCTGTTGTCGCACCCGTTCCCCGTCATCGTCGCCTGCCCAGGGCATGCGGTGGCCAAAGGTGCGTTCCTGCTGTTGTCGGCAGATTATCGGATTGGTGTGGACGGCCCGTTCAGCATTGGCCTGAACGAAGTGGCGATCGGCATGACCATGCACCATGCCGGTATCGAGCTGGCGCGGGACCGGCTGCGCAAGTCGGCGTTTCATCGTTCGGTGATCAATGCCGAGATGTTTGACCCGCAGGGCGCACTGCAAGCGGGCTTCCTGGATAAGGTGGTCGCACCGGAAGAATTGCACGCGGCGGCCCTGGAAGCGGCCCGCCAATTGAAGAAGATCAATATGAACGCCCACAAGCACACCAAGCTGAAGGTGCGTAAAGCACTGCTGGAAGCATTGGATGATGCAATCATCCAGGATCAGGGCCATATCCTGAGCTAACACCCCGCAGCGGCAACGCCTGAGCCCGACCTTGAGTCGGGCTTTTTCTTACCGATAAATCCGAAACCTCGTTAGCCGCTCTAGTCAGGCCTTGTCGGCTTACGTTGAAACATGTGCTTAAACATCGCCTAACTCCTACGTCTGTAGGGGCAATTGCCGAATACAGTGCACATCCGTACACTGCGCCACCTTTTGTCCCGATGGGCCGTGTCGATGCTCTTTCTGTTACGTATGTTGTTGATGGGCCTGCACTTTATGGTTGCCGGAGTGCTGGGCGTGCTGCTGGGCATTTGTCGGCCGTTCAATCCCGACAACAGTCGCTTGTGCGCGCGCCTCTATGCGCTGCCCGCCATGTGGATATTGCGTTTAAACGTGAAGACGGATGTCGACTCTCTGCGCAACAAGCCCGGTACGTGCGTGATCATCGCCAACCACCAGTCCAACTATGACCTGTTTGTGTTGGGTAATGTGGTGCCTTACCGCACGGTGTGCATCGCCAAGAAAAGCCTGAAATGGGTGCCGCTGTTCGGCCAGTTGTTCTGGCTGGCAGGCAATGTGCTGATCGACCGTGGCAACGCGCACAAGGCGCGCCGCGCGATGCTCACGACCACGCACACCTTGCAGCATCAGGACACGTCGATCTGGGTGTTCCCGGAAGGCACGCGCAACCTGGGCAAAGGCCTGTTGCCGTTCAAGAAGGGCGCGTTCCATATGGCAATCGCGGCAGGTGTGCCGATCGTCCAGGTGTGTGTCAGCAATTACGTCACCCATATGCAGCTTAATCAGTGGAACAGCGGTGATGTGCTCATACGCTCGTTGCCACCGATTCCTACCGCAGGCCTGACTTCGGATGACATCCCTCAATTGATGCAGGCCTGTCAGACGCAGATGGATGAATGCATTGCCGCGATGGACCGTGAGCTGCAAAGTGCCGCAACAATCGAACTCGCTTCCAGCTAAGCTGCCCAACACCTGTCCTCCTAACAAGAAGCGATCTGCACCATGGGTAGAGTTGTTGCGGCCGCCGTTTACAGCGGCGGAAAGAAAGTCACCGATATTACCCTCGATGAGGGCGCGGCCTGGGCCGCCAAACCCGACCATTTTGTCTGGATCGGCCTGGAAGAGCCCAACGCCCATGAACTGGCCAACCTGCAACGCCAGTTCAACCTGCATGAACTGGCCATTGAAGACGCCCTGGAAAAACACAGCCGACCGAAGCTGGAAACCTTCGGCGATGCGCTGTTTATCGTGACCTACTCACCGGTGCGCGAGAACGGCAAGCTGGTGTTTATCGAAACTCATATTTTCGCCGGTAACGGCTACATCATTACCGCACGCAACGGCCACTCAGCGTCGTACGGCTATGTGCGCCAGCGCTGTGAGGCGCGGCCGCTGTTACTGGAGCATGGGGAAGATTTCGTACTCTATGCGCTGCTGGACTTCGTCACCGAAAACTACCAGCCGGTGAGCGAGGCGATCCATGCCGAGATCGATGAGCTGGAACGCAACGTGTTGTGCAATTCCCTGAATGAAACCGATATCCACAACCTCCACGGCCTGCGTCGTGACGTGCTGCGGCTCAAGCGTTATGTGGCGCCGATGGTCGAAATCAGCCAGGAATTGCAAAAACTGAGCTTCCCGTTTATCGACAAAAACATGCGCCCCTACTTCCGTGACGTGCAGATCCACGTGACGCGGCAGATGGAAGACCTGACCACCCTTCGCGATATCGCCAGCCAGACCATTGAGATCGGTGTGTTGCTGGAGGCCTCACGTCAAAGCGTGGTGCAACGCAAATTCGCCGCGTGGGCGGCGATTCTGGCATTCCCCACCGCAGTGGCGGGGATTTATGGGATGAACTTCCAGAACATGCCCGAGCTGCAATGGCACTACGGCTATTTTGCGGTGCTCGGGTTTATTGCGGCAGGCTGCACCGGTTTGTGGGCGAGCTTCAAACGTTCGGGCTGGCTTTAAACGGCCGCCTCTGGCTTGTGCGCGACAAAGCGCATCATCCATTCCGCCACGGTGGCACCGTGGTGGTCGCGCTCCAGGCTTGCCACGCCGTGGGTATAGACCTTTTCCCCCAGAGTTGTCTGAAGAATCTCCAGCAACTCGCGGGAATAATCGTGGATGAATTCCGGGTGGCCCTGGAAGCACAGCACCTGGTCTTCGATGTGATACGCCGCATACGGGCAAAAATCGCTGGACGCTATCACCGTGGCGTTTTCCGGCAGGCGGGTCACTTGATCCTGATGACTGATCAGCAAGGTCAGTTCTTCCACCACCGGGCTCATCCATGGCGCCTTGGCATTCAGCGTGTAGTCGTGGATGCCCATGCCCCAGCCTTTGCTGGCGCGTTCAGTCTTGCCGCCCAACAGCAGCGCCAATAACTGGTGACCGAAACACACGCCCAGCAACTTGTCGCCGCGCGCATAGCGGTCGAGCAAGTAGGTTTTAAGGGTCTGGATCCATGGGTCGGTGCCGAAGGAATCGGCCTTGCTGCCGGTGATCAGGTAGGCGTCGAACACCTCATCATCTGACGGGTATTCGCCCTGGACGACGTTGTAGATGACAAATTCGGCGGCTATCGGTTGCTTGGAGAACAGGCGTTTGAACATCTGCCCGTACCCTTGGTACTGATCGATCAAGCCTGGACGCAGGATATCGGTTTCCAGGATACAGACGCGTAGCGACATAAAAAATACCTGACACGGTGATGGGAATAATGCACACCCCAGCCTGCCCTGAAATACCCCTGCAAAGCAAGTCCCACCATGGGCCTACCCGCAGGAGCGACGGTGCGCCGATTCAACGTGCCCGCGATGGCGTCATATCAGCCAACATTTGCAGTGGCAGACATACCGCTATCGCGGGCAAGCCCGCTCCCATGAGGGTTCTCTATTGCCCAACATATTGCGTTTCGATCAGGCGAATATTGCGCCCTGGGCAGCTTTATCCAGTAGCAGAGCCGGCGGCGAGAACCGCTCGCCATACTGCTCAGCCAGGTAGCGCGCGCGGGCGATAAAGTCGTTGAGCCCGTACTGGTTGATAAACTGCAGCGCGCCGCCACTCCACGCGGCAAAGCCAATGCCGAAGATCGAGCCCACGTTGGCGTCAGCCGTCGACATCAACACGCCCTCCTCCACACACCGCACGGTTTCAATCGCCTGGATAAACAGCAAACGGTCGCGCACATCCTGTGGCGAAATCTGTTTGCCGGGCTGTTCGAACCGCGCTTTCAACTCGGGCCACAGGTGTTTCTGCCCGCCTGCGGGGTAATCGTAGAAACCGCCCCCGGCCGTCTTGCCCGCACGCTTGTATTCATTCACCAACAGATCGATCACCCGCGTCGCCGGATGCGTCGGCACCTCCCGACCTTCCGCCAGCAGATCCTTCGCAGTCTGCTGTCGGATATGACTCATCAGGCTAAGCGACACTTCATCCGACACCGCCAACGGCCCCACCGGCATCCCGGCCTTGCGCGCTTCGGTCTCGATCATCGGCGCGGCCACGCCTTCGCCTAACATCGCAATGCCTTCGTTGGTAAAGGTGCCGAACACCCGTGAGGTGAAGAAGCCACGACTGTCGTTGACCACAATCGGGGTTTTCTTGATTTGCAGTACGAAGTCGAAACCTCGTGCCAGGGTTTCGTCGCTGGTCAGGGCGCCCTTGATGATTTCCACCAGCGGCATCTTGTCGACAGGGCTGAAGAAATGCAGGCCGATAAACTTGCCTTGATCGGGCACCGCGTTGGCCAGGCCGCTGATGGGCAGCGTCGAGGTGTTGGAGGCAATCACCGCGTCGGCACCGACCACGTTTTGCGCAGCCGCCGACACCTTGGCTTTGAGTTCACGGTCTTCGAAGACCGCTTCGATGATCAGGTCGCAGCCAGCCAGGTCGGCGTCATCCTGCGTAGGATGAATCCGTGCCAGGGTGCTTTCGCGCTGTTCGGCCGTCAGTTGCCCACGGCTGACCTTCTTGTCCAGCAGCGCGGCCGAATGGGCCTTGCCCTTCTCGGCGGCTGCCAGGTTGACGTCCTTGAGCACCACCTCGATGCCCGCACAGGCACTGACATACGCGATGCCCGCCCCCATCATCCCCGCGCCAAGCACGCCGACTTTACGTGTGAGGTAAGGCGCGAAGCCGTGTGGGCGTGAGCTGCCGGCGTTGATTTCATTGAGCTGGAACCAGAAGGTGCCGATCATGTTTTTCGCCACCTGCCCGGTGACCAGCTCGGTGAAGTAGCGCGTTTCAATCAGGTGCGCCGTGTCGAAATCCACCTGGGCGCCTTCCACGGCGGCACACAGGATCTTCTCCGGCGCCGGGAAGCAGCCCTGGGTTTTACTGCGCAAAATCGACGGCGCAATCGCCAGCATCTGCGCCACTTTGGGGTTCGACGGCGTGCCGCCGGGGAGCTGATAGCCTTGGGTGTCCCACGGCTGCCTGGCCTCAGGGTGGGCGAGAATCCAGGCGCGGGACTTGGCCAGCAGTTCGTCGCGGTCCACCGCCAGCTCATTGATCAAGCCCGCTTGCAACGCCTGCTGCGCACGGACTTTTTTACCTTCGAGCAAATATGGCAAGGCTTTTTCCAGCCCCAGCATGCGCACCATGCGGACCACCCCGCCGCCGCCCGGCAACAGGCCCAGGGTGACTTCCGGCAAGCCGAGCTGCACCGACTGGTCGTCCAGCGCGACGCGGTAATGGCAGGCCAGGCAAATCTCCCAGCCGCCACCCAGCGCAGCGCCATTGATCGCGGCAACCACCGGTTTGCCGAGTGTTTCCAAGCGGCGCAATTGCGCCTTTAACACCCACACACCGGCGTAGAAATCCTTGGCGTGCGCTTTGTCGACTTTGATCAATTCATTGAGATCACCCCCGGCAAAAAAGGTCTTCTTCGCCGAGGTAATGACCACACCGGCCAGCGTGTCCTTCTCCGCTTCCAGGCGCGCGACAGTGGCCGCCATCGCCTCGCGGTACGCACCGTTCATGGTGTTGGCGCTCTGGCCGGGCATGTCGAGGGTCAGTACCACGATCTGGTCCTGGCCTTTTTCGTAACGAATGGCTTCGGTCATGACGAATTCCTTGGGCTCAGAGGCGTTCAATAATAGTGGCGATGCCCATGCCACCGCCGACACACAGGGTCGCCAGGCCGTAGCGTTGCTGGCGCACGTGCAGCTCGTCGAGCAAGGTGCCAAGGATCGCGCAGCCTGTGGCGCCCAACGGGTGGCCCATGGCGATGGAGCCGCCATTGACGTTGACCCGCGCAGCATCGATGCCCATGTCCTTGATGAACTTGAGCACCACCGAGGCAAACGCTTCGTTGACTTCGAACAGGTCGATGTCTTCCACGCGCAAACCGGCCTTGGCCAAGGCTTTGCGTGTAGCCGGCGCCGGGCCGGTGAGCATGATGGTCGGGTCGGTGCTGGTAACCGCCGTGGCGACAATCCGCGCCCGCGGTTGCAGGCCCAGTTCACGGCCTTTGGCCGCCGAGCCGATCAGCATCAGCGCCGCGCCATCGACAATGCCGGAGCTGTTGCCGGGTGTGTGTACGTGGTTGATGCGCTCCACATGGCTGTAGACCCGTAGCGCGGTGGCGTCGAAACCCATCTGCCCCATCATCTCGAAGCTCGGCTTGAGCTTGCCGAGGCCTTCGAGGGTGGAGTCGCCACGGATAAACTCGTCATGGTCCAGCAGTACGATGCCGTTCTGGTCCTGCACCGCAATCAGCGATTTGTTGAAAGAACCGTCTGCGCTCGCCCTGGCCGCTTTCTGCTGGGAATGTAGGGCGAAGGCGTCGACGTCCTCGCGAGTGAAGCCTTCCAGGGTCGCGATCAAATCCGCACCAATGCCCTGGGGCGTGAAGTGGCTGTGCATGTTGGTTTGCGGGTCGAGCACCCAGGCGCCGCCATCACTGCCCATCGGCACGCGGGACATGGATTCGACGCCACCGACCACCACCAGGTCTTCAAAGCCGGAGCACACTTTCATCGCGCCGAGGTTGACCGCTTCAAGGCCCGAAGCGCAGAAGCGGTTGATCTGTACACCGGCAACACTGACGTCCCAGTCGGCCACCAGTGCGGCGGTCTTGGCGATATCGGCCCCCTGGTCACCCACTGGGGTGACGCAGCCAAGGACGATGTCATCCACCTGGCGCGTGTCGAGATCGCTGCGCTGGGCGAGCGCGGTGAGCAAGCCCGCCACCAGGTTTACCGGTTTGACGCTGTGCAAGGCGCCGTCGGCCTTACCTTTGCCGCGCGGCGTGCGTATTGCATCAAAGATCAAAGCTTGGGTCATGACGTCCTCGAACCGCTGTGCATGTGTGACCCTTACCTTAGGCCCGATTGACACGGTTTCAATGACGGATGCGCTCATTGCTTTTGACCGCCTCGCTCGGACGAACGGTAGCCAGCTACTGGAAACGCCCGGTTAAACGTTTTAGCTGTCTAGCCTCAGGGCTGGCGCCAAGATGGCCTTAGGCCTCATGCCGTTTTTAGCGGATTTACTGATTAGCTGATATGAAATGGATCTAAGCCGCAAAGAACGAGGGCTCTAAGGTTGAATCAGTAAGAAGTTGCTGCCGGGTTTTGCTGGAGCAACTGTAAGAAAAGCGACACGTCACGTTGCGATACTGAAATTAACCGGCACGCATTTGACGCTCAGGAATAACAACAAAAGGCAGTCAGCCATGTTTAAACACACGAAAGTACGTCAGGCGGGACTTATTCTTTTCGCCACCACACTGATTCTGATCTTACCCAATTTAACCAAGATCATTGGGTGACGGCTCAATCCCCACATTCCGTGCACACACCGCCACAGGACTGCAGGTTTTGGCAGCACCTGCCGGGACATTGCGTCTAGCGGTCCCGTTGCAGGGGCTGTCTTTTTGCGTGCAGATTTCCGGTATCGTGGGCGCAACCGCCACTTCAAACCGGGCTGCCCCTTGAAACCGATCCTTGCCTTCCTCGCCTTACTGTTGGCCCTGCCCGCTGCGGCGGCGCAATTGACCATTAAGTTGGACCACGCCAGCAAAACCTGGCAGACCGAGGACCTGCTCAAGCACCCCGACGCGCAGACGGTGCAGATCGTTGATGACGTTTCCTACAAGCGCAACATGACGTATCGCGCAGTGCCGTTGGCGAAACTCCTGCCAGGTCTTAAACCCGATAACCACCTGCAGGCCGTCGCCCTGGATGGGTTTGCCGCCGAGCTGACGGCCGCGCCACTGCTGGAAACGCACGGCGCACGTGCCTGGCTGGCGGTGGAAGACCCGGCGCACCCATGGCCCGCGCTGGCGCCGGACAAACCCAGCGCCGGGCCGTTCTATCTGGTGTGGACCGACCCACACGCTGCGTCTATCAGCCCTGAGCAGTGGCCGTTTCAACTCTCCGCCATCAAGCAACTGAAGACGGTGGCCGAGCGTTTTCCGGCTCTGGTGCCCGACCCGAAGTTGGCCGCAAATGACCCGATCAACCAGGGCTTTACGGTGTTCCAGAAAAACTGCCTGGCCTGCCATCGTCTCAACGGCGCCGGCGATGCACAGATGGGCCCGGACCTGAACGTGCCCTACAGCCCCACCGAGTATTTCAGCGGGGATTTCCTCAAGCGCTATATTCGCGACCCGCAGAGCCTGCGGCATTGGCCACAAGCGAAGATGCCGGCGTTTACCGCGAGTGTGTTGCCGGATGGCGAGCTGGAGTTGCTGGTGGGGTATTTGAAGCATATGGCGGGGCGTAAACAGCTGCCCTGAGCGTCGCGAACATGCCCTGTGCGAGCGGGCTCGCCCGCTCGCACATTTGATCAGCTGCGTTCTGGCAATTATTGCTGCTGCACTGAAATCACCGGCGTCGGCGCAACGAACACCTTGGCATGCATCTGTTCATGCCCGCCACCACGGCGCATGCCGCGTACCGGGCAGGCATCCAGGTAGTCCAGGCCCACGGCCAGTTTCAAATGCCGCTCCGGCCGGGCCAGTTGGTTGGTCACGTCAAAGCTGTACCAGGCGTCCTCCAGCCAGGCTTCGGCCCAGGCGTGGCTGGCCAGGTGCGTGCTGTCTTCGGTGTACAGATACCCCGACACATATCGCGCAGGAACCCCCAGGCTGCGTGCACAGGCCAGGAACGCATGGGTGTGGTCCTGACAAACACCCGCCCGACCGGCAAAGGCCTGCGCCGCACAGGTGTCGACTTCGGTGGCGCCGGGCGTGTAGACCATGGATTGGTTGAGGGCGTGCATCAGGTCGATCAACGCGCTGCGGTCGCGACGTTGATGGCAGTGTTGCTCGGCAAAGCCGCGCAGTGCCTCGTCGGGCTCGGTCAGGCGCGTGCTGCGCAGGAACGGGAACGCTGACTGGCTCTCGTGTTCGGCCTCGCGTAATTCGTCGATATCCACCTGGCCACGGGCGCCAATGATGATGGCGTCGTGGGGTTCATCCAGGGTCAGCACGTGCAGGATGTTGCCGAACGGGTCCACCTGCGCCCGCACCGGGCGCGGCAGGTCGAGTTGCCAACTGAGCACATGCTGGCGCTCGCTGTCGTGGGGCGTGAGGCGCAGGTACTGGATGCTGGCGCGCACCTGATCTTCGTAACGGTAGGTGGTTTCGTGGCTGATGGAGAGTCTCATGCCGCCTCCAGGTAGGAACTGTAGATGGCGTCGCCCAACTGGCGGACCAAGGGAATAAAATCGGTCAGCCAGGCGTGCAGGCCTTCCTCGAGAATTTCATCGATGGCGGTAAAGCGCAGGCGCGCGTCCATCTCGGCGGCCAGGCGCTGGGCCGGGCGGCCGTTGAGGCCGGGCAGGCTGGCGAGGATCTGGTCGATCTCTTCGCTGCAGGCCCGCAGGGAACGCGGGACGTCTGCGCGTAACAGCAGCAACTCGGCCACTTGCCGGGCGCCGGGTGCGTCGCGGTAAATCTCGGTGTAGGCCTCGAACGACGACAAGGCGCGCAACAAGGCGCTCCATTGATAGTAGGCGTGGGCCGTGCCGTCGGTGACGGTGGCGGCTTGGTCACCGGCCATTTCATAGCGCGCATCGAGCAGGCGCAGGGTGTTGTCGGCGCGCTCGATAAAGGTGCCCAGGCGAATAAAACGAAACGCATCGTTACGCATGATGGTGCCGTAGGTAGCGCCCCGGAACAGGTGCGAACGCTCCTTCACCCATTCACAAAACCGGCTCATGCCGTAGAGGCTCAGCCCTTGCTGGGCGATATCGCGAATATCCAGCCAGGTGGCGTTGATGTTTTCCCACATGTCGGCGGTGATTCGCCCACGCACCGCGTGGGCGCTGGCCCGTGCGGCGCCGAGACAACTGTAGATGCTGGCCGGGTTGGCCGCGTCCAGCGCAAAGAAGTGCAACAGGCGTTCGGCGTGCAGTTCACCGTGGCGTTCGTGGTAATCGTCCAGCGTGCCGGTAATCAACAACGGCATGGCCAATTCATGCAGACCATCGCCGCGCCCATCCTGGGGCATCAGCGACAACGAATAGCTGACATCGAGCATGCGCGCGAGGTTTTCCGCGCGCTCCAGGTAGCGCGACATCCAATACAAATCCGAGGCAGTTCTACTCAACATGGCATCAGTCCTCGACCACCCAAGTGTCTTTGGTGCCGCCGCCCTGGGACGAATTGACCACCAGCGAGCCTTCACGCAGCGCCACACGGGTCAAGCCGCCGGGAACGACGCGGGTTTCCTTGCCGGACAATACAAACGGCCGCAAGTCGATATGGCGCGGCGCAATGCCGTTTTCGACGAAAGTCGGGCAGGTGGATAAACACAGGGTCGGTTGTGCGATATAGGCGTGGGGCTTGGCCTTGATACGGGCGCGGAAGGCTTCGATTTCCGCCGTCGTGGAGGCCGGGCCGACCAGCATGCCGTAGCCGCCGGAGCCTTGGGTTTCCTTGACCACCAGGTCCGGCAGGTTGGCCAGCACATGGGAGAGTTCATCGGGCTTTCGGCACTGAAACGTCGGAACGTTCTTCAGAATCGGCTCTTCATCCAGGTAAAAGCGGATCATCTCGGTGACAAAGGGGTACACCGACTTGTCATCCGCCACCCCGGTGCCGATCGCGTTGGCCAGTACCACATTGCCCGAGCGGTAGGCCGCGAGCAGGCCGGGCACGCCAAGCATCGAATCCGGGTTGAAGGCCAGCGGGTCGAGGAAGGCGTCGTCGAGGCGCCGGTAGATCACGTCCACGGCCTTGGGGCCGTCGGTGGTGCGCATGAATACGCGGTCGTCGCGCACGAACAGGTCGGCACCTTCTACCAGTTCCACGCCCATCTCCCGGGCCAGGAAGGCATGTTCAAAAAACGCGCTGTTGAAGCGCCCCGGGGTCAGCACCACCACACTTGGATTATCCAGCGGGCTGGAGCTTTTGAGGGTGTCGAGCAGCAGGTTGGGGTAATGATCAATCGGCGCAATGCGCTGCGCCGCGAATAATTCCGGGAACAGCCGCATCATCATCTTGCGATCTTCAAGCATGTAGCTGACACCGCTTGGGGTGCGCAGGTTGTCTTCCAGCACGTAGTAAGTGCCATCGCCATCGCGTACGAGGTCGACTCCGGAGATGTGGGAATACAGATCGCGGTGCAGGTCCAGGCCCTGCATTGCCAGTTGATATTGCTCGTTGGCCAGCACCTGCTCGGCGGGGACAATGCCGGCCTTGATAATGCGCTGGTCGTGATAGAGGTCGGCGAGAAACATGTTCAGCGCCTTGACCCGTTGAATACAACCACGCTCGACAATCCGCCATTCACTCGCCGGAATACTGCGCGGGATCGTGTCAAAAGGGATCAGACGCTCAGTGCCCTGTTCATCCCCATAAAGGGTGAAGGTGATGCCCGCACGGTGGAACAGCAAGTCGGCTTCACGCCGGCGCTGCGCCAGCAGTTCGGGCGGCGTGTCGGCCAACCAACGGGCGAACTCGCGGTAATGGGGGCGGACCTGCCCTGCCCCGTCGTACATTTCATCGTAATAAGTGCGGGTCATGCCGTACTCCTTGTCACCCGGGCGCAAGCACTGTCGCAAGGCCCGTGCCATCGGCATAAACACTTAAGAATCAGCCAGTTAAATAACCTACAAAATCTGACCGCACCGTCCTGGTGCGCAGAATGCCAGCGCGCATGACGCGCGCTTCATCGCAATGCAGGCTTTGACTATCAACAGCATAGTCAGAGTTGATTTCACTGCCCGGCCCCGCCTGCGGATAATCACCCCCATCGGCTGAACAGGTTTGTTTCCTGAGATTTCAGCGACCCTCTCTTCCCTTTGAGCCACCCTGTTCGGGTGGCTTTTTTTTGTGCACGAAAAGTGCTCGGTACTTTCGGAAAATTTCAGACAGCACAAACAAAATCGGCCGACCCAAAGGTCAGCCGATACGCTGCGTTGCTCATAAAATCCAGCTACATGGGTAACCCACGCACCTCCTGCTTGACGCCCCACCCTTCGATGATTCCGCCCAGCGGCTCGACCACCGCTTCAAAGTCCTGCTCGAAGTCTCCTATACCGTCGTAGGTTGCGAACATGATTTTGCTCAGCTCCAGGTACCAGGCGCCATCATCGCGCGCGCTGACCTGGGCATTCAGGGATTCCCCACGAAATCGACCCGCAGCTCTGCGCGCCCGTTCCTCATCCGGGAATATGGCGTAGAACTCAATGGGGTGAAAACGCGAGAAGTCAAAGCCGCCCTCTTTCATGCGGCGCAGTACGTTGGTGCTGATGTCTTCTTGATAGGCTGTGCTCATGAAACGTCCTCCTCAAACTGATGGATAGACTTTCCGTGCTTCCCGAAGCCCGCGCCCTACTGGCGCGGGTACCACGGCAATGACATGACCGCGGGAAAACAAGCATGTAGCTGACAAGACCAGACCTTAGCGATTCATTCGCTGATCTCAGTTGCAGAGTAGCGCGAAGCTTTCACCTCCACCAAAGGGTTTGAAGGGCATACAGGGAATGTTCAGGCGGCGGGGGAAATGTCGAGAATTTGAATGCTGTTCTGGTCTTTGAGGATCTTGACCGTAGGCTCGGGCTTGCGGCCCTCAAGGTCATTAAGGTCGAGTTCGGCGGCCACGGGCACCAGCTTGTTGCGAATCATGTGTGCCGCATCTTCGAGGCTGGGTTTTTGCGCGCAGGCGAACTGCTCCACGGACTGTACGCCGTGATCATCAACGAAGGTAATCTGCCACTTTTGCATCGGTGCCTCCTCGATAAAACCCGTGTCTGGGCTTACTCATATCTGGACCTTGAGGGACCGGCAAACGTTCCACTCAAGGTCGGAGGCACCTGATTAATTGCGCTTATTTTTCAGCGTGTGCTTTCAAGGCTTTCAAGGTGTTGAACGGCGCGTCCACCACAAACTTGTTGGCCAGCCACGACGGCACGCTGCCGCCTGGCTCGGTGTGCACCTGGTAGGTGACTTCGGTCTGGTTGTCGCCTTTGGGCACCAGCTTCCAATAGCCGTCCACCTGGGCAACGCGCACGTAGCCTTTGACTTCCGGCTGATAGGTCGGCACTTCCAGCAGTTTGCGGGTCACAGTGCCATCGGCGGCCTTGGACGTGGTGATCTCAAGGATCGAATCGCGGTCGGTGACCGGGAACGGTGCCTTGAACTGGGTGTAGGTCCAGCTCTTGTCACCTTCGGTCTTGAGCAGTTTTTGCGATTTGCATTCGTGAATCCAGGAGCAGGCACCGGCCACGTCTTCCTGCAGGGCCTGGATCTTGGCGACGGGCGCCTTGATCAGGGTTACACCGCGATACGCCTTGTATTTGGAACCGGCGACTTCGCTCAGGGACACCTTGATACCGTCTTCGTCCTTGGCGACTTGCCAATCTTCCGCCTGGGCAGTGGCCGCAAATAACACCGTAAAACCGCACAACACAGCCATTCGTTTCAGCGAACCCATTGTTGTATTCCTTATTGTTGAAGTTCCGATAGTAAAGCCCATCAAGCCGCCGTCGTCTGCTCCCACCAGCCGATCAAGCGGATCGCATCGGCTTGATCGTGGCCACACACCTCAAGGTCTGCCTTGAAGTCACTGCACACCGCTGGTCGCTCCGGCTGCCCGAACAACAGGCATAGCTGTTCGACCGACAGGTGCAGGCAGCGTTCGCCTGCCGGTTTGCCGTGGGGCATTCCAGGTAAGGGCGAACTGATGGAGGGGGCGATGCAGCAGGCGCCACAGCCTTCACGGCATTTCATGACCAGCAGGTCCTCGACGACTCAATGTGGATGGCCGGGCTAGAGTACGCCCTTAAACAGCCGTTTTAAAATGGTCTAACAGGGGTTTTTCGCACAAAACAAAAGTGACTGACCAGTCTGCGACAAATGGTCGGCGGTCGGCGTCACCTTTGCGGGGAATTTATTGCTTGAATTCGAAATCGAGGGCGGCGCCTTCGATATCGCGCCGTTCTTCATTGCGCAGTTGCAACTGCATCTGGTTGCTGAGCAGGCGGCCATTGATCTGGAACGCACTGTCGTCGGTGGGCTTTTCAGCAAACATGGGCGGTAACAACGGCACGCTCTTCGGTTTAGGCATGGTGCCAATCGGCTGCAAATGTCTGACCATTTCCGTCGGCAGGGACAAGTCCAACTGTACCGGTGGCAGTTTGGTCTGGGCTATTTCATGGGCAGACTTGGATTTGCTCGCTATCGGTGCGCGTTTTTTTATTACCGCAGGTTTCTTCTTGGCTGCCGGAGCCTTTTTAGCCGGCGCCGACTTCTTCGCAGGGGCCTTCTGTTCGGTACCGGCGGCGGGCTTGTCAGCCACAGGCGCCGCCAGCACCGAGCCGGCATTGCACAGGCTGAGCAGGCCAATCACCACAACAGCACGAAAAATAGAGGTCATATCGCCAACAGCATTAACGGCAGAAGGCCATATGCTCGCTTTTTGTGCGCGGCATGACAAGTCTGATGATTGGCCAGCGCGTCTTGCGACCCTTTCAAAAACCCGCCGCCGTCTCCTGACACAACTGGTTGGCCAACATTCCCAGCGTCATCAGCGCCCGCTCTGCCTCGCGGTTCCACGGCGTTCCGCAGTTAAGGCGAATACAGTGGTTGAACTGTTCCGTGTTACTGAAGATCACCCCCGGCGCAATGCTGATGCCCTGCTGCAGTGCACGCACGTGCAGTTCCTGGGTATTGACCCGTCCTGGCAAACTGACCCACAGAATGAAGCCGCCGGTCGGGCGCGTCATCTGGGTGCCTTCCGGAAAATACTGCTGCACCGCCAGCTGGAAAGCACTGAGGTTCTTGCGGTATTCCTGACGGATGTAGCGCAGGTGCCGGTCATAGCCACCGTTCTCCAGGTACGCCGCGACGCCCATCTGGGTCACGCTGCACGCCGAGTGGGTACTGAACATCTGCAACCGCTGGATTTCCTGCTGGTACTTGCCGGCGATCATCCAGCCGATGCGCACGCCAGGGGACAAGGTCTTGGAAAAGCTCGAGCAATAGATCACCCGGTCCAGGCGGTCATAGGCTTTCAGCGCCTTGGTGCGACCCAGTTCGAACATCAGCTCGCCGTAGATATCGTCCTCGACGATCTGAATATCGAAATCCGAGGCCAGGCGCAGCAACTGTTTCTGGCGCTCTTCGGGCATGGTCGCGCCCAGCGGATTACTCAGGCGCGTGGTCAGCACCAACGCCTTGATCGACCATTGGTTCGCCGCCAGTTGCAGGGCTTCAAGGCTCATGCCGGTGGAGGGGTCACTGGGGATCTCGATGACCTTGAGGCCCAGCAGGTCGGCCAATTGCAGCAAGCCGTAATACGTCGGGGACTCGGCGGCAATCAAGTCGCCAGGACGGGTCAGCACCCGCAAGGACATCTGCAAGGCATCGACACAACCGTGGGTAATCACCACTTCGGAGGGGTCGACGACCACGCCGGCATCGCGCATGCGAATCGCCACCTGGCGCCGCAGCGGTTCAAAGCCGGGGCTGAACATGTAGCTGAATGCCCGCGGGCTCTGGAAGCGTGTGACCTTGGCCAACTGTTGGTGCAGCGCCCGTACCGGCAAGTAGTCGACACTCGGCACCGCCGCGCCCAACGGGAACACGCCCTCACGGCGCGACTCGACCAATACCTGCTGGATGATGCTGCTGCGGGTGACCAACCCCGGCCGCTCGACCCGCGCAATGTCCGGCGTGGGCGCCGTGAGTGCGGGCGTCTGGTGCACGTAATAACCCGATTGCGGCCGCGCCCGGATCAGCCCCTGGTCTTCCAGGTTGGCGTAGGCCTGCAACACCGTGGCGTGGCTGACGTTGAGCTGTGAACTCATCTTGCGCACCGAAGGCACGCGCTCACCGGGTTGATAAACACCGCGCCGGATGTCCTCAGCCAGTTGCTGGGCAATACGTTGGTAAAGCAACAGATTGGTCATGACGCAGCACTCGATTTCACGGGTATTTTATTTTTGTGTGAAACATACCAGCACAGTTTAGAAGTGTACGGGGACAGTTGCGAGAATAGTCGAGCGCGAGCGGCAGTGATAGAAAAAACTGTTGGGTGAATACAGAACAAAAAGGTGGAAGCGGACTTGCTCGCGAAGGCAGTGCGTCAGCCAATGAAATGTTGACTGTCACTCCACAATCGCGTGCAAGCCCGCCCCCACCTTTTGATCGGCGACAGGCTTCAGCGCGCAGCGCCTAATTGGCCCTTCTCATCAGAGAACACAATTTCCACACGACGGTTCTGGGCGCGGCCTCGTTCGGAGGCGTTGGCTTCCACGGGGTACTGGTCGCCGTAGCCTTCAACCTGGATGCGTTTTTCGTCGATGCCCAGGTCGATCAGCACGTCGGCGACTGCCTGTGCACGATCACGGGACAGCTTGAGGTTTTCCTGTTCGCCGCCGGTGTTGTCGGTGTAGCCCTCGATGCGCACCACGCGCTTGGGGTTCAGCTGCAGGAACTGCACGATCTTCAACACAGTGCGGTTGGCCGAGTTTTGCAGCTCCGAGTCACCGGTGTCGAACAGCACATCACCCAAGGTCATCACCAGGCCGCGATCGGTCTGGGTGGTGGTCAAGCTGGCGATTTGCTCTTCGAGCCACTTGCCCTGCTGCTGCACACTGGCCAGCTTGTTTTCACGCAGCGCCAGTTGCAGGCGTTGGCGCTCCAGTTCGAGCTTGGTACCGCGCTCGGCGTTTAGGCCTTGCTCGGTGTGTTCGCGGGCGATGGCACTGTAGCGCTGGCTCAGGTAGGCGTAATGCACCACATCAGCACCGCTGCCCCAGTAGCTGGACAGGCGATCAGCGCGGGCCAGGGATTCACCGGCGCGAATCACATCCTTAGGCGCAAAACGCAGTACGTTGGCGTCTTCCTTGACCTTCTGAAAATCACTGCCGGCCTGCTGCAATGCCTGCTCGCTATTGGGTTGGCTGGCGCAACCGCCCAGGGCAGCGCTGCCCACCAGCAGCACACAGCTCAAACCACGGATCATCGGGCTCATTGGGCTTCTCCCAACTGCAATTGCTTACGCAGACGGGTGATGCGGGTATTGAGCACGTTCAATTGCTCCTGGCTCTTGCGGGTCAGAATTTTCGCTTCGGCGAGGCGCGCGTCCAGCTCGGCCTGTTCGGCCCGCATACGCGCATGCTTGTAGGATTGGTCAGCCATATCGGCCTTGGCCCTGGCGAACTTGTCTTCGGCCAGCTTAAGTTCCGGCGACTCATCGGTGCTGGCACCTACGGCGCCGGCTTGCTCCAAGGCTTGCTGGGTGAGGCGTATTTGTTCATTCGGCGCAGGATCAGCTGCACATCCCGCCAAAGCGACAACGGCGAGGGCCGCGAAAAGAGGTCGAAGAGTCACTGTAAATCCTTACTTTGCTGGGGTGCCGACGGGTTGCTGCAATTGCGCTTTCCAGCGTTCGAGGTTGCGCTGCAATGCGGCTTGCGCGGCACCGGACGCGGGCAATTCTGTCATCTTTTTGGCCAGCTGTCCGCGCAGCCACGGATCGTTGCAGGCGGAGTTGTGGGAAATTGCCAGGTACAGGCCAGGCTGATCGACCGGCACATCGCGAGCAATCAAGTCGTTGCTCATGCCCAATGTCTGGGCCATGGCCATGCCGGAATAACGTCCGGCAAGCACATAGTCGACATCCCCCAGCAGCAGTTTCTGAAAGGCCGGCGTCAAGCTGGGCAGGCGTTGCAGGCTGAGTTGCTGGGCGGCGAAGGTCTCGAAGCCGGCACTCAAGCGCGCACGCTCGGATACCGCGCCCTTGTGGCCGTGAAGGTCGGCGGCCGTGGTGTAGGGCAGCGGCGAATCCTTGCGAGTCCAGACCAGGTAATCGATCTGTACCAGCGCCGGGTGGATGTAGTCGAGGGTTTCCAGTTCGCCGAGGTTCAGCGGCGCATCGGCGAGGATGTCCATGCGCCCGCTGCGCACTTCATCCAATGCCACGGAGCGTTTGCCGCCGTAGAGCAGGTCGATTTTCAAGCCGAGATCCTTGCCGACTTGTTGCAGCACATCGGCGGTGGCGCCGATCAGGTGCGTCGGGTCTTGGGGGTCGCGCCATAACAGCGGCGGTGCATCCGGGCTTCCGGTCATCACCAGGCGATCACATTTACCGGCGGCCAGCGCCAGGCTTGGCAGCAGCGACAGAGCCAGCAGTACGGGACGCAAATCCATGGCGATATCTCCAGTTGAAAAAGGGCCGCGCAAAAAAAAGCCCGGTCACTCGACCGGGCTCTTTATAAGTGAAGCGGCTGGATTAGACCAGCTTCTCCAACTCGGGTACGGCTTCGAACAAGTCCGCGACCAGGCCGTAATCAGCCACCTGGAAGATCGGTGCTTCTTCGTCCTTGTTGATCGCTACGATCACTTTGGAGTCTTTCATACCGGCCAGGTGCTGGATCGCGCCGGAGATACCGACCGCGATGTACAGCTGTGGCGCAACGATTTTGCCGGTCTGGCCGACCTGCATGTCGTTGGGTACGAAACCTGCGTCGACGGCCGCGCGGGAAGCGCCGACCGCAGCGCCCAGCTTGTCGGCCAGGGCGTACAGGTGCTTGAAATTGTCACCGTTCTGCATGCCACGACCGCCGGAAACGACGATTTTGGCAGCGGTCAGTTCAGGACGATCCGACTTGGCCAGCTCTTCGCCGACAAAGCTGGAAGTGCCAGCGTCGTGAGCAGCGGAGACGGCTTCCACAGCAGCCGAACCGCCTTCAGCGGCAACCGGGTCGAAACCGGTGGCACGTACGGTAATGACTTTTACCGAAGCGTTGGACTGTACGGTGGCAATGGCGTTACCGGCGTAGATCGGGCGCTTGAAGGTGTCGGCGCTTTCGACCGAGATGATCTCGGAGATCTGGTCAACGTCCAGCTGAGCGGCAACGCGCGGCAGGATGTTTTTACCGTTGGAGGTAGCGGCAGCCAGGATGTGGCTGTAGCCAGCGCCCAGCTCTGCAACCAGCGGAGCCACGTTTTCCGGCAGCTGGTGAGCGTAGGCGGCGTTGTCGGCCAGCAGCACTTTGCTCACGCCAGCGATTTTTGCCGCGGCTTCAGCCACGGCGCCAGCGCCTTGGCCGGCTACCAGCACGTGAATGTCGCCACCGATTTTAGCAGCGGCGGCCACGGTGTTCAGGGTCGCTGGAGCCAGCACCTTGTTGTCGTGTTCTGCGATTACCAAGATAGTCATGATTAGATTACCTTCGCTTCGTTTTTCAGTTTCTCAACCAGTTCAGCCACCGACTTGACCTTGATGCCCGCGCTGCGTGCAGCCGGTGCTTCAACCTTGACGGTCTTGTTGGTGGAGGCGGTGGAAACGCCCAAAGCTTCTGGAGTGACCGACTCAAGCGGCTTCTTCTTGGCTTTCATGATGTTTGGCAGGGACGCGTAGCGCGGCTCGTTCAAACGCAGGTCGGTGGTGACGATGGCCGGCAGTTTCAACGACACGGTCTGTGCGCCGCCGTCGATTTCACGGGTCACAGCGACGCTGTCGCCGCTCACTTCGACTTTGGAGGCGAAGGTGCCCTGGCCGTAACCGGTCAGCGCAGCCAGCATCTGGCCGGTCTGGTTGTTGTCACTGTCGATGGCCTGCTTGCCGAGGATCACCAGCTGAGGCTGTTCCTTGTCGACAACGGCTTTGAGCAACTTGGCAACGGCCAGGGAGGTCAGGTCTTCAGCGGACTCGACCAGGATGGCGCGGTCGGCGCCCAGCGCCAGGGCGGTACGCAGCTGCTCTTGAGCAGTGGTCGGGCCGATGGAAACCACGACGATTTCAGTCGCCACGCCTTTCTCTTTCAGGCGTACGGCTTCTTCCACGGCGATTTCGCAGAAAGGGTTCATCGACATCTTGACGTTAGCGAGGTCGACGCCGGAATTGTCCGCCTTGACGCGAACTTTCACGTTGTAATCGACAACGCGTTTGACAGCTACAAGAACCTTCATGGATTCCTCGTTACTCTCCGGTGAAAAGAAAGTCGCCTAGGCGAACCTGGCGGTTGATGCTCATCGGCACACAAGGGCACCTCCAAAAACCTCGGCATGTGACACAGCGATGGGCGAATAATGACCGTTCGTCAGTGGTGACTGAGAGGTCATTCCTTATCGCGACGTGTAAACTGCGCGCCATTCATTAAGCGCGCGCCACGTATTTTGCCGTTGCCCTGCTTTTGGACGTGCTCTTGAAACCTGCGGTGTGCCTACGGTTAGCGCAAAACCGACCGTATATTGACCGGAACGCCTATTCTGGTCAATACGCCAAAATAGCCAGTCATAAGCCGCGTTGCTTTGATTTACCTAGCTTCCAAGCAATTCAAACAAACGTTTGTATTGGACGCTGCCAGTGGTGTAGATATAATGCGCCACCTAGAGAGAAAGGTGGGTCTTGCCGTTGCTGCAAGACGATACCGAACCTCCACCCATTAGAAAAAAAAGCCTGTTGAGCCTTGAGTAGGAGATAGCCTGTGGAACGCGAATACATGGAATTCGACGTGGTCATCGTCGGCGCTGGCCCGGCAGGCCTGTCTGCCGCCTGCCGACTGAAGCAGAAGGCCGCCGAAGCCGGTAAAGAAATCAGCGTCTGCGTGGTCGAGAAAGGCTCCGAAGTCGGCGCACATATCCTTTCCGGTGCCGTGTTCGAACCACGTGCCCTGAACGAAC
This sequence comes from Pseudomonas sp. AP19, assembly GCF_001728855.1. Lineage (NCBI taxonomy): Bacteria > Pseudomonadati > Pseudomonadota > Gammaproteobacteria > Pseudomonadales > Pseudomonadaceae > Pseudomonas > Pseudomonas sp. AP19. The sequence goes on from NZ_LXJP01000032.1 coordinate 41,897, forward strand.
TGTTCCCGGACTGGAAGGAACTCGGCGCCCCGCTCAACACCCCTGTAGTGCGCGATGACATCTATGTATTGCGCAGTGCCGACACCTCCACCAAGGTGCCGGACTTCTTTGTGCCCAAGACCATGCACAACGAAGGCAACTACATCATCTCCCTCGGCAACCTGTGCCGCTGGCTGGCCCAACAGGCCGAAAACCTGGGTGTGGAAGTCTACCCAGGCTTCGCCGCCCAGGAAGCGCTCTTCGACGAAAACGGCGTGGTCCGCGGGATCATCACCGGTGACCTCGGCGTCGACCGCGAAGGCAATCCGAAAGAAGGCGTCTACACCCCCGGCATGGAACTGCGCGGCAAGTACACGCTGTTCGCCGAAGGCTGCCGCGGCCACATCGGCAAGCAGTTGATCCAACGTTTCAAACTGGACAGCGACGCTGACGCCCAGCACTACGGCATCGGCCTCAAGGAAATCTGGGAAATCGACCCGGCCAAGCACCAACCAGGCTTGGTCGTCCACACCGCCGGTTGGCCGCTGGACATCATGAGCAACGAGAACACCGGTGGCTCGTTCCTTTATCACCTGGAAAACAACCAGGTGGTGGTCGGCCTGATCGTCGACCTGTCCTACAGCAACACTTTCCTGTCGCCGTTCGATGAATTCCAGCGCCTCAAGCACCACCCGGTTCTGGCTCAGTACCTGGAAGGCGGCAAGCGCATCAGCTACGGCGCCCGCGCCCTGGCCAAAGGCGGCATCAACTCGTTGCCGAAGATGGTCTTCAAGGGCGGTGCATTGATTGGCTGTGACCTGGGCACCATGAACGTGGCCAAGATCAAAGGCAGCCACACGGCGATGAAGTCCGGCATGCTCGCGGCAGATGCCGTGGCCGAGCGCCTGTTTGCCGAATCCGAAGGCGGCGACGAGTTGACCAACTACGTCGACAGCTTCAAAGCCAGCTGGCTCTATGAAGAACTGTTCGCCAGCCGTAACTTCGGCCCGGCGATGCACAAATTCGGCCCGATCATCGGCGCCGGCTTCAACTGGTTCGACCAGAACATCCTCGGCGGCAAAATGCCGTTCACCCTGCACGACACCAAGCCGGACTACGCGTGCCTGAAGCTGGCCAAAGACAGCAAGCAGATCAATTACCCGAAACCCGACGGCAAGTTGAGCTTCGACAAGCTGAGTTCGGTGTTCATCTCCGGTACCAACCATGAAGAAGAACAGCCGTGCCACCTGAAGTTGAAAGACCCGAGCATCCCGATCGGCACCAACCTGCCGCTCTACGATGAACCGGCGCAGCGCTACTGCCCGGCCGGCGTGTATGAAGTAATCACCCAGGAAGACGGCGAGAAGCGCTTCCAGATCAACGCCCAGAACTGCGTGCACTGCAAGACCTGTGACATCAAGGACCCTTCGCAGAACATTACCTGGGTAACGCCGGAAGGCGCGGGTGGGCCGACTTATCCGAATATGTAAGTCGATTGCTTGACCTGAAAGGCTCCCGGACGGGGGCCTTTTTTGTGGCCGGCATAAATCGAATGTGGGACCCGCTTTCTGTGGGAGCCAGGCTTGCCCGCGATGCAGGCGACTCGGTCTGTCAGTAAAACTCAGCGGATGCCATCGCAGGCAAGCCAGCTCCCACATTGACCGAGTTGTATCGACAGAACCTAGGCCGCGCGCTCTTCACCCGGATTGCGCAGGAAGTAGCGCTTATATTCGCGACTGAACTGCGACGTACTCTGATACCCCACGCTGTGCGCCGCCTGCGCCACGCTCAGGCCGTCCACCAACAGTAACTGTTGAGCCTTGAGCAAGCGCAGACGCTTCAGGTACTGCACCGGCGACAACAACGTGCAGCGCTTGAAATGCTCATGAAACGTCGACGCACTCATGTGCGCATACCCCGCCAGCGTCTCGATATTCAAAGGCTCGGCGTAATGGGCATGCAGGTGATTCAACGACGTGGCGATTCGCGAAAACTGCCCCTGCTGCTCCACCAAGGCGCGCAACACATCCGCCTGCGGCCCGCGCAGCGCCGTGAACAACAACTCGCGCACCCGCGCCGGGCCCATGATCCGGCTCTCCAGCGGATCGTGCAGGCATTGCAACAGCCGCTCGACGCAACCGCGCATTGCGTCATCGAGCACCACCGAGCTCATCGACTCCAGGGTCTGCGCCGTCGGCGGCGGCCCTGCCTGAATGCCCATGGCCATCACCAACTCGCCCAGCACCACGCGGTCTATGCCGACCGTAACGCCATACAGCGGCGCATTCGGCAGGGCAAAGGTCTCGCACTCGAAGGGCACCGGCATCGCCTGGATCAGGTAGTGCCCCGCGCCATACTCCAGCGTACGCGGGCCCAGATAGGCAACTTTGCTGCCCTGGGCGACGATCATCAGGCTCGGTTCATAAATCTGTGGCCCGCGCGCCACGTCACAACTGGCGCGCAAGACCTGCACGCCCGGCAGGTTGGTCGGGGAAAAACCGTCGCGGGGCGTCAGCCCCTTGATCAAGGCAACCAGCGTGGCGTTGGCGTCGAGATGGCGGGTCAACAACATGGCAAAAAACTTCGCGAAAAAGGGATGAGAACATCATCGCAGGTCTGAGGGCACATAAATCCAAACACAGGGCACTCCCGGACGAATAGGCATGAGGTTCGGAGCAATCGCCATGGCCGCAGCCAGGCCCGGCGCGGAGAATGCGCCACCTCCCTAGTCAGTCCTTTTGCGAGGTTTCTTCATGTATACCGCCATCGGTTATGCCGCCCAGTCGGCGACCACTCCCCTCGCCCCCATGTCCTTCGAACGTCGCAGCCCGCGCGCCGATGACGTGGCCATCGAAATCCTCTACTGCGGTGTGTGCCACTCCGACATCCACCAGGCCCGCAATGAATGGGGTATTGCCGTGTACCCGCTGATGCCGGGCCACGAGATCGTCGGCAAAGTCACCGCCGTCGGCGCCAGCGTTACCGCGCATAAAGTCGGCGACCTGGTTGGCGTCGGCTGCATGGTCGATTCGTGCCGCCACTGCGACGCCTGCCAGGCGGACCTGGAGCAATATTGCCTCGAAGGCCCGACCATGACTTACGCGACTCCGGACCGCGTCGATGGCAGCAACACCATGGGCGGCTACTCCGACAGCATCGTGGTCAGCGAACACTTCGTGGTGAAGATCCCGGCCAAGCTCGACCTGGCCAGCGCCGCGCCGATTCTCTGCGCCGGCATCACCACTTACTCGCCGCTCAAGCATTACGGCGTAAAGGCTGGCGACAAAGTTGGCGTACTGGGCATGGGCGGCCTGGGCCACATGGGCATCAAGTTCGCCAAGGCGATGGGCGCAGAAGTGACGCTGTTCACCCGCTCCGCCAGCAAGGCCGAGGAAGGCCGTCGCCAGGGTGCCGACCATGTGATCGTGTCCACCGACGCCGAGCAGATGAAAGCCGCCGCCGGGCACTTCGACTTCCTGCTGGACACCATTCCGGTGCAGCACGACGTGAACCCCTACCTCGACGTGCTGCGCTTTGACGGCGTGCATATCCTGGTCGGTTTGATCGAGCCAGTGGACCCGCCGGTGAATGCGGCCAAGCTGGTGTTGGGGCGTAAAGTGCTGGCCGGCTCCTTGATCGGCGGCATTGCCGAAACCCAGGAAGTCCTGGATTTCTGCGCCGAGCACAACATCACCTGTGACATCGAAATGCTCGATATCCGCCAGATCAACGAGGCCTATACCCGCATGATCGCCGGTGATGTGAAGTACCGCTTTGTCATCGACATGGCGACCCTGAAGGCCTGATCAGGCCTTCGCGCCCAACTCCGCGGACAGCCGGGCTGCGACCTGCTTGATCACAGGAATCAGCTCGGCCATTTTTTCCAGCGGCATATAGGGCACGGTACTGGCGATGCTGATGCCGGCGACGATTCGCCGGCTGGCATCGCGCACCGGTGCCGCCACACACCGGATCGACGGTTCGTTGTCTTCCAGATCGAACGCATACCCCCCCACCACGTATTCGCGCATGCGCTGCTCGAATTGCGCCCAGGATTGTTCCGGGTGCTGCGGCCATTGCAGGCTTTTCCCGCCGGCAGGCAGGCTGACTTCGTACAGACGCTGCCACTCCTCGACCGCGTCATCCAGCAGCAACGCCTTGCCGATACCGGTGCGCGCCAACGGCATGCGATGGCCGACCCGCGAGCGCATTTCCGGGCCGTTGCGGCCGGGATTCTTGTGCAGGTAGAGCACGTCGTCGTATTCGCGAATGGCCAGGTGGATGGTGTCGCCGGTCAGCGCCGACAGCTCATCCAGATAAGGCACGGCCAGGCTCACCAGAGGCAGTTCTTCACGGGCCTGGAAACCCAACTCGATCAACTTCGGCCCCAGCAGGTAACCGACTTGCGGCACCACACGCAGGTAACGCTCCTCCACCAGGCAACTGGCCAGGCGGTGGGTGGTGCTGCGGGTGGTGCCGATGCGCCTGGCGATCTCTTTCAGATCGCGTGCACCGGCCGCCACCGCTTGCACCACGCCCAGGCCACGCAACAAGGTCTGGGTGCCGGTGGGCGCGGCGTCTTTGACGGGGGTGTGGGCGTTTTCCTGCATATCGGGCCTATTGGGAAGTACGAAAACGGCGCCATTATGGCAAATGCTGAACCTCAATACAGTGGAGATCCAACTGTGGGAGCAGGCTTGCTCGTGAATGCGGTATGTCAGTTTGCACATCTGCGTCTGATACACCGCATTCGCGAGCAAGCCCGCTCCCACATTGGATTTTCAGTGTTGTTGAGACCGGGTTTCTAACGTTGCTTCATACGGTCGATAATCACCGCCAGCAACAGGATCGAACCACGGATCACATACTGGTAGAAGGTATCGATGTTCTTCAGGTTCATCGCGTTCTCAATGATCGCCAGAATCAGCACCCCGGCAATCACATGGCGGATCATGCCGATGCCGCCGCTCAGCGACACGCCGCCGAGCACACAGGCGGAAATCACCGTCAGCTCAAACCCCTGGCCGATCATCGGCTGGCCCGAGGTCATGCGCGACGCGAGGATCACCCCGGCCAAGGCGCCGATCAAGCCGTGCACGGCAAAGATGATGATCTTGGTGCGATCAACGTTCACCCCGGCCAGCAACGCCGCTTCCTGGTTACCGCCAATGGCCATGGTGTTGCGCCCGTAGGTGGTGTAGTTGAGCAGCCAGCCGAAGAACACAAAACACAGCACGGTGATGATGATCGGCACCGGCACGCCCATCAGTTGGCCGTTGCCGAACACGAAGAACCGCTCGTCCATCACGCCGACGGCCTTGCCGTTCGAGAAAATGTAGGCCAGGCCGCGCACGATCTGCATGGTCGCCAATGTGGCAATCAACGCATTGATGCGCAACTTGGCGATCACAATCCCGTTGATCAGCCCCACCACCAAGCCCATGGCCAAGGCGGCCGACACGCCGAGCACCACGCTGTCGGTGTCACGAATCACAATCCCCGCCACCACCCCGGCGCAGGCAATCACCGAGCCCACCGATAAGTCGAAGTGCCCGGACGCCAGGCAGAACAACATGGTGCAGGCGGCAATGCCGACCGTGGAAATCGCCAGGCCCAGGCCACGCATGTTGAGCGGCGAAAGGAAGTTGTCGATGAACAGCGCACTGAGTACGAAGATGCTCAACGCCGCGAGCAGCATTACCCAGTCATCAAGAAACTTGCGCTGGTTGAAACCCGGCCAGAAGCCTTTTGCAGTTTTTACCTGGGACATCATTCACCTCGAATTCTTCAAGCCCGCGTACGCGGAAGTGCCAGTTGCAATAGCTGTGCTTCGTCCGCGTGTTCGCGGTTCAACTCGCCGGTCAGCACGCCTTCACTCATCACCAGGATGCGGTCGGAGATGCCCATCACTTCCATCAGGTCGCTGGACACCACGATCACCGCAATGCCGCTGGCCGCCAGGTTGTGGATGATCTGGTAAATCTCCGACTTGGCGCCGATGTCGATGCCGCGGGTCGGTTCGTCGAGCAGCAACACCTTCATCGGCATCGACAACCAGCGGCCGAGAATGGCCTTCTGCTGATTACCGCCGGACAGGTACATGATTTTCTGTTGCGCGTTCGGCGTTTTGACTTTCATCGCCTTGATCTGCTGGTCGGCGTTGCCTTTCTCCCAGCCCTCACGCAGCAGCCAGCCAAACCTGGAATGGGCACCGCGTGCGCTGATATTGATGTTCTCAGCCACACTGGACAGCGGAATGATGCCCTCCTTCTTGCGGTCTTCCGGGCACAGCAGCACGCCCCCGGCGATGGCGTCGCGCGGCGAGCGCAAGTGCAGCGGCTGCCCACACAGTTCGAGTTGCCCGGCCGTGCTGCGCACCAGCCCGCTGAGCAGGCGCAGCAGTTCGGTGCGCCCTGCCCCGACCAGCCCGAACAGCCCAAGAATCTCGCCCTTGTGCACCTGCAGGCTGACCGCTTCACGCAGCCCCGGGCCAAGCAAACCCTCGACCTTGAGCGCCACTTCACCGCGTTCGCGCGGGCGGTAATCGTAGATGTCCTGGATGTCGCGACCGACCATGCAGGTCACCAGTTGGTCGTGGGTCAGCGCGGCCATGTCGTCAAAGGTGCGCACAAAACGGCCGTCCTTGAACACCGTCACCGCATCGCAAATACGGAACACTTCTTCCATGCGATGCGACACATACAGCACCACTTTGCCCTCATCGCGCAGGCGCGTGATGATTGCCATCAGCCGGTCGATTTCCCGCGCCGACAAACTGCTGGTGGGCTCGTCGAAGGCAATCACATGGGCGCCACGGGACAACGCCTTGGCGATCTCCACCAGTTGGCGCTGGCCCAGGGACAGCCGCCCGAGCTTTTCCTGCGGGTCGATTTCATCGGCCAGTCCTTTGAGACATGCCAACGCCTGCTTGCGCAGCAGGCCGCCGTTGACCACCCCGAAACGCGACGGCAGATGCCCGAGAAACAGGTTCTCCGCCACGGTCATTTCCGGCACTAGGTGCAGCTCCTGATGGATCACCGCAACACCACTGGCAATGCTGTCGGCGGCGGATTTGAAGTCCATCGTCTGCTCGCCGATCTGTACCGTACCGCTGCTCGGAATGTAGGCGCCACCAAGGATCTTGAGCAGCGTGGACTTGCCCGCGCCGTTCTCGCCCATCAGCGCGTGCACCGAGTGCGGCCGCGCTTCAAAGCTGATCTGCGCCAGGGCTTTGACCCCGGGAAATTCCTTGCCGATGCCGTTGAAGCGCAGGGCCGCGCCGGTCATTTCCACAGACCGATTTTGCTCAACTCTTCCTTGAAGTTGGCGCGCGTGATCAGGGTGACGTTATCCAGGGCGGTGAACTTGGCAGGCTCGGTGCCTTTGGTGACCCACGTGAACATCGCGCTGGCGGTTTTGTAGCCTGACGCGTCAGGGCTGAGCAGCATTGAACCGTAGAACCCGGTGTCGGATTTTTTCAGCTCTTCAATCGCGTCCGTGCCGTTGATGCCGACCCCGATGACGTTGGCCGCCTTGAACCCGGCGCTTTCTGTGGCGCGCACGCCGCCGAGTACGGTGCTGTCGTTCATGCCGCCAATGAGCAGGTTTTTCGCGCCGCTGGGCAGTTTCACCAGGGCTGAGTTCGTGGCGTCCATGCTGCCCGGCACGTCGAGGGTTTTCTGTGCGCTGAACAGGATGTGGTCGGCCGGCAAGCCGGCGGCCTTGAGGCCTTCTACCGAACCGTCGGTGCGTTTCTTGCCGGTTTCCAGCTCGTCAAAGGTGTTGATGACGGCGTAGGTGTCCTTCCAGTCCCAGTTGCGATGCTTGGCTTCGGTGGCCATGGCCTCGCCTTGTTTCTGGCCGATTTTGTAGGCGTCCAGGCCGACATAGGGCACGTCTTCCATGGGCTTGCCTTTGGCGTCGACGAACCGGTCGTCCACCGCCAGCACTTTCAAACCGTTGAGCTTGGCCTTGGCCATGATCGCAGGGCCCAGGGACACGTCCGGCGGGCAGATCACAAAGCCCTTGGCGCCGTTGGCAGCAAGCGTGTCGATAGCGGAGAGGGTTTTCTCACCGTCGGGCACGGCGATCTTGATCACGGTAAAGCCCTGGTCTTTGCCGGCTTTTTCGGCGAACGCCCATTCGGTCTGGAACCAGGGTTCTTCGGCTTGCTTGACCAGAAAGCCGATCTTCACTTCTTCGGCGGATGCAAAGCCGCTGACCGCGATCGCAAGTGCCAGGGTGCCGAGTGTCTTCTTAAACATGAACCACCTCTTGTTGGATTTAGTCGTGGTACATCACAGAACGCCCGCCATCGATCATCAGGCAGGTTGCATTGATAAACGGCGCTTCGTCAGTCGCCAGGAACAGCGCCGTCATCGCCACCTCTACCGGCTGGCCGATACGCTTGGGCGGGTGCAAATCGAAGGCGCGCTGACGCTCGGCGTGCGGGTCAGGAAAACCGTTCCAGTAATCGACATTGAGCTGAGTTTCGATATACCCAGGGGCGATGGCATTTACGCGGATGCCCCTGGACGCGTATTCGATGCCCAGGGCGCGCGTGAGCCCGAGCAGGCCGTGCTTGGCGACGGGATAGGGAAAACAGCCGGGGATGATGTGGCTGGAATGGGTGGAGGCGATGTTGATGATGTTGCCGATGCCCTGCTCGATCATCAAGGGCAACACTGTGCGGCAGCCGAACCAGGCGCCATCAAGGTCAATGGCGAAACAGCGGCGCCAGTCTTCGTCGGTCATCTGCAAGGGGTCACGGAACACGTTAACGCCTGCGCAATTGACCAGCACATCCACGCGACCAAAGCGCTCAATGGCCAGGTTGACCAGCGACTGCCACTGCTCTTTGGAGGTGATGTCGACCGCTTGCGCGACGATTTGCGCACCGCGTTCGCGCCAATGCGCGGCGACTTTTTCGACTTTTTCGGCCTGGATATCCGCGATCACCAGGCGTGCCTGCTGAGCCTGGAAACAGGCGACGATCGCCTCGCCAATGCCTTGGGCGGCACCGGTGATGATCACCACTTTGTGCTTCAACCGCTCGCCATAGGTAGGCGCGGGTACGGCGGGTAATGACAACGGTTGGGGCTGCATCGCTTCACCTGTTTTATTTTTGGTAGTGAGTGCTGATGCAGCCGACTATAAACCCATCATTTGAAATATCTCAATATATAAATTTGCATCCCATATATTGGAATAAACTCAAAAAAATGTGCGAGCAGGCTTGCTCGCGAATGCGCCGGGTCAGTCAATCAATCATTGGCTGAACGACCGCATTCGCGAGCAAGCCCGCTCCCACAGGTTGATCTTCAGTGTTTACGACGCAGGGTTTCAGCCGATGGCGAAATCGCGCAGCGCGTCACCTTCCATGCGGTAGCGCACCCACTCTTCCTGCGGCTGGGCGCCGATCGATTTGTAGAAGGCAATCGCCGGCTCGTTCCAATCCAGCACGCTCCATTCAAACCGCCCGCAGCCGTTATCACAGGCAATCTTGGCGAGGTGGCGCAAGAGCTTTTTGCCCGCCCCGCCGCCGCGTTGCTCGGGGTTGATATAGAGGTCTTCGAGGTACAGGCAGTTGCTGCCCAACCACGTGGAATAGCTGAAAAAGAACACCGCAAAGCCAATCGGCAAGCCGTCCCGCGAACAGATCAGGCCATGGGCGGTGGCACCCTCGCTGAACAGGCTGCGCTCGATATCCACCACACTGGCGATCACTTCATGTCGGGCCTTTTCGTACGCGGCAAGCTCGGTGATGAACGTCAGGATCTGCGCAGCATCGCTGGGCACGGCGGGGCGAATCTCGATGGTCATGGGCGGCTCTTGGGCAAATTCAAAGCCCACATATTAAGGCGGTTTGATGACGGATTGCAGTGCAATTTCGCGGTGACCGGGGCGCTTTACTCCGTCGCGCGGTAACCCGAGCACCACCAACCACAGAACAATCCGCCGGGCCGTGCATGCTAAACAGAGCGCATCAATCCAACGATTCGAGACTTGCTCATGCACGCCACGCCCGCGGTGGGCGCGAAGACATTCGCGCTGTTCTGCCTAGCCAGCTTCCTGTTGTCACTGTCCTACGGCTCGACGTTTCTGCTGTCGCTGCTGGTTCATTCGCGCGGCGGGAACGAGCATGATGCCGGCAGCGTGATTTCCATGGCGATGCTCAGCACGTTTGTGGCGGTGGTGTGTTGCGGGCATCTGGCCGATGCCGTGGGCGCGGCACGGGCTATCGCGGGGATGGGCGTGTTGCTGGTGGTGGCCAGCCTTGGGTTTGCGCTGACGCCGGGTGTTGGTCAAGGCCTGATGCTGTTCGGGCTGTCCCTGGGGTTGGGCTGGGGCGTGTTCTACACCCTGGGCCCGATCATCGTGACACTGCTGGTGGCGCCCCCTCAGCGGGCCAAATACTTTGCGCTGCTGTCGGGCAGCATGTTGAGCGGGATCGGTGCCGGCCCTTTGCTCGGGCGCGCCGCCAGTGCATTGGACCTGCCGCTTACAACGGCCTTCTATATTGCGGGGTTCGCCAGCCTCGCGGGCGTCGTGATGTTCTGGCGCCTGGGCGCACACCTCAACCATCACGCAAATGTGCCCACAGCGAGGATTTCCTGGGCCTCCAGCCGTCGAGTGCTGTCATCCAAAGCTGCATTCGCGATCCTGATGGTCGGCCTGGGTGGCTGTGTATTTGGCGGGCTGTCATCGTTCCAGACCAGCTATGCAGCGGCCCATGGGTTGGACTATTCGTTGTTTTTCGCCGGGTTCCTGAGTGCCGCCATCACCAGCCGCCTGTTGATCGCCGGCCACGTGGTCAAGCGTGATGCCTACCGGGCCGCCTGTGTGTTATCCGGGATCATGCTCGGCGCTATCGCACTGTTTGCATTTGGTGTCAGCGGTAACTTCAGCTACCTGCTGGCGGCTGCCATGTTGGGGGTGGGCTATGGCCTCACGTATTCCGTGATTAATGGACTGGTGGCCAGCGAGGCGCCGCCCGGCACTACGTCCCAGGCATTGCTGCTGTTCAGCCTGGCGTACTTTATCGGCGTGTTCGGGTTTCCCTGGCTGGCCGGCAAGCTCATCGTCGACTACGGCCTGCCGACGCTGCTGGCGAGTGTGCTGGGCGTGGCCGTGCTCAACTGGCTGATCACGGTGGCGCGGTTGATCTGGCGCCAGCGCTTGGCACATAAAATCTTACAGGTAACTTGATACCGTTCGTCGCCATCAAGGCACGAACCGGAAACGGGCGCGGACCAATCAAGGGTAAGGACATTAATCATATGGAGACACCCCATGAAGCATTCCAAGTTTGCCGCCCTCGCCCTCACCGGTCTGCTGTCCGCCGCCTCGCTGAACGCCTTCGCCGCGACCTCGTCGACCGGCAAGACTGACCCCGTCGGCAGCCCGCCAAGCCCTGCCACCCAGGAATCCCAGAATTCGATGGGGACCGGCCTCGACACCAATGGTGGCGCGATCATCGACAACGGCGCTGACCCACGCACCAAAGGCAACGATACCCAACGCCAGGCACCGGCAGCGGTGGGCAACGGCAAAATGGGCCCTGGTATCAGCAATGAGCCGAAGGTCAATAAAGGCGATGACAACAACATCCCCGGCGCACCGAAACAACCCGCGCCTTAATGCATCGATAGCAGCACTGACACCCGATCATTTCCCAGTGAAGAGGTACACATGAACGTCGATAGAAACCTTGAAAAAGAAGTCCTCACCCGCCTGCTGCACGCCCACCCGCACGGTTTGGGCAAGGAGGTTTTGGATAACTACCGCGGCGAGAAGGAGGTTGCCAGTGTCTTGGCCTTCCTGCAGGACCGTGGGCTTATCAAGGATGGGCATGTGACCACCGACGACGCCGGTGAATATTCGTTGAACCTGCCGATCAAGCTGACCGCGTCCGGTGTGGACGAGGCGCGCAAATTGGAAGGTGAAAGCCGTCACTGATGCATGTTGCCTGGCCTGGCCCTGGCGACAGGGCCAGTGGCCGTAGTGCAATGCCGCTTGCAAGCAAAGCCACCGATACCGCCAGACAGGCGCGCAAGGCTGCGCGTATCGAAGCGTGAGAAAGATCAGCCATTCAACCCCCTTGTGCTAGCGGGTTTGCTTGCGAATGCGCAGTGACAGTCAACCAAGATGTCGACTGACACCGCGCCTTCGCGAGCAAGCCCGCTCCCACAGGTTGAGCTGAGTTGCCAGTGAGATCAGCGGTGTGCCGACACCAGCAGCATCATCGGGCGCTCTTGTTCTTCCGCCAGTTCTGGCCGCGCCATCAGGTCCGCTTCGCTTGGGCCCCACTCCTCGATATGACTCAACGCAAACCCCGCCTGAATCAACAGATTGAGCAACGTGCCCAGCGTACGGTGCTGCTTGATCACGCCATCGGCCAGCCAGTTGGTGACGCGTGGCCCTTCGATTTGATAGCCATCCACCGGCCAACTTTTTCGGCCTTGATCATCGACCAGCCACCCAGGATTGCGCGGTGACATGAAAATAGGATGCTCGATGGAAAACACCAGTCGCCCGCCGGGCACCAGCGCCTGGTGGATACGCTCGAACAGGCCCTTGAGGTCGACGATGTAATGGAACGCCAGGGAGCTGTAGGCCAGATCGAATGAGGCCGCCGGCAGGTCAAGTTGCTCCAGGTCGGCAACCGTGTAGGTGATACCCGCTGCCGAGGTCATCTCTTTGGCCCGCGCCAGCATCTTGTGCGACACGTCCAGACCGAGCACGTGCGCAGCGCCCTGCTCCTGAGCCCAGCGACTGAACCAGCCATAGCCACAGCCCAGGTCCACCACGCTCAAGCCAGCCATCGCTGGCAGCTGTGCCTGCAACGCAGGCCACTCCGGCGCACCGGCCAGGCCTTCGACCGAGCGGCCCATCTTACTGTAGCCCTCGAAGAAGGCGGGCGTGTCGTAGATATTCTGCGTCATTGCGTTGCTCCGTGCTGAGGACCGCCTATTTTGCCAACAATGCATCCACTTCGTCAGCCCCGGGCGACGTCGCCGGGCCCCAGCGCGTGACCGCCAGCGCTGCCGCGGCATTGGCCCGGCGTGCCGCCGCAGCAGGCGCCAAGCCCTTGGCCAACCCGGCCAGAAACACACCGGCATGGGCATCGCCAGCGCCGTTGCTGTCCACCGCGTGCACCTTGAAACCCGGCACATGCTCCGCCTTGCCTTGACGGCTCACCCAGCAGCCATTGGGCCCATCGCGCACCACCAGCAAGGCTTCGGCGGGCAGGTGACGATTGAGCGCCAGCAGCGCCTCGGCCAGCGTCCCGGCGCCGGTAAACGCAAGGGCTTCCGGGCCGTTGCTGGTCCAGATATCGATACGCGGCAGCAAAACAGTCATCAAGGCCGAATCCGGCGCCTTGACCAACGGCCCCGGGTCGAACACCACGGTGATTTCACGCGGCAGCGCCAGCAGCCAATGGAGCAAGGCCTGGGCCTTGCCTTCGAGCAACAAACTGTAGCCGCTGACGTACACATAATCGTCCGCGCGCGGTAACACGCCGGCCAAATCCTCAGCCCTCAAGTCACCTTCAGCGCCGATGTGGGAAATGAAGGTGCGCTCAGTGGTGGCCTCAGTCAGCGACACACACAAACCCGTGTCTTTATCGTCGCTGGCTTCCTGAACCATCTCCACACCTTCGGCCTGCATGGCCGCGCGGGCCAGGTCGCCGAAGCGCCCTGTTCCATGGCGCCCGAGGTAGACCACCGGCAAACCATTGCGCCGCGCGGCTGCCATCACGTTGAAGCCACCGCCGGCTTCGAAACTGGCCGATTGCGCCAGCACATCGCCGCCCGTCGCGGGCAAGGTATCGAGGGCCATGACCAGGTCGACGATGACCTGGCCGGTGTGCAGCAATCTAGACATTGGGGCTCTCTACTAACGCTGAACGACGGTCGGCCGCGCCGCCCATTACGGCATAACTACCGCCGGCCACCAGGAAGGTGACAATCCAGCCCAGGCCGTTGTGGCCCAGCCAGGAGTCGGACAATGGCCCGGCGAACCAGATGTTTTCGGCGGTGGTGCCGATAGTGGTGAAGCTGAAACCCAACACGATCGCCACCGCCCAGGCGCCGAATGCACGCCACTCCACGCCGCCACGGTACCAATAGGCACTGCTTGGGCTTACGTCCAACAGGTCCTTGGCGCTGTAGTAGTGGCGGTGAATCAGGTCGACCACGAAGATCCCGACCCACGCGGTGATCGGTACTGCCAGCAGCGAGATGAAGGTGATGAACGGGCCATAGAAGCTGTCGGCGATCAGCATGAAGTAAATCGAACCGGCGAAGATCGCCACAATATCGACGATGACCGCGTGCACGCGCTTGACCTTCAAGCCGAGGGTCAAGGTCGTCAGGCCCGCCGAATACACCGAAAGGTTGTTGGAGAGCAGCAGCCCACCAAACGCGGTGATCAGGTACGGCACGGCCATCCAGGTAGGGAGCATGTCGCGGATCGCGATGATCGGGTCAGTGGCCGAGGCCAGGTCGTTGTTGCCGACCGACAGCAGGCCGCCAAGGGTGATCAGCAGCACCAACGGAATCCCCGCACCAAACGCGGCAGAGGCCACCAGGCGCGCGGCCTTGACGCTGCGGTGCTGGTAGCGCGACATGTCGGCACCGGCATTGGCCCAACCGATACCGGTGCCGGCGGCCATGGTGCCGACGCCGATGATCATCGCGCTCAGCGGCGCCGGGGTGGCATTGAACACCGCGCTCCAGTCGATGGTTGCGCAGAGGAAGCCGCCGACCAGAATATTCAACCCACCGAATACATAGGTAGCCCACTTCTGAATCACCAGCAGCGTGGCGTGGCCCAGGCCGGAAACAGACAAGGTCAGCAGCACGAAAATGGCGATGAATATCAGTGTCAGCACTGGTGCGCTTTTCGCCTCGACCGGCGAATGGAACAGGATCGAACACAGCGACAGCAGCACGAAGGCTGCAGTGGTGGTGTTGACGGTTTCCCAGCCCAGGCGCGACATCAGCGACACCAGAGTCGGGCCGATATTGCCACGCACGCCGAAAATCGCGCGCGACAGGGTCAAGCTCGGTGCACGCCCACGCCGGCCGGCGATGGAGATGATGCCTACCACCGCGAAGGAGCCGGCAGCGCCGAGAATGGCGACGATGATTGCCTGCCAGATTGCCAAGCCACGAAACGCCACCAACGTCGCGCCAAGCGGCAAGCCGAGGATGCTGATGTTAGCGGCAAACCACACCCAGAACAGTTGCAGCGGGTGGCCGTTGCACTCGCTTTCCGGGACCGGTTCGATACCACGTGTTTCCAGTTGCCCGGCGCTTTGGCCGGAAGAAGGGGTGCTCATGAGGGGTGCTCCTGGTGCCTGTATTGTTGTGGTTGTGGCAGATACTCAAAGCTTTAACCGGTCGTCCTGACTCACCTACGATTTAATGTGGGAGCTGGCTTGCCTGCGATAGCGGCCTTCCAGTTGATGCATCAGTGACTGACAGGTCGCTATCGCGGGCAAGCCCGCTCCCACCTTGAGCTGCGGTGCTTAGCGCAGATCAAGCAGCCCCTGCACCAACGGCTGCAAATCCAGGCCGTTGACGGCCTTGACCTGCTCGATCATTGCTTCAGGCCAGCACTGCATCCCCAGGCACGCGCCCAACATGGCGCCGAGAATCGCGGCGATGGTGTCAGTGTCGCCGCCCAGGCTGGCGGCCAGGCACAGGGCCTCAAAGGCATTCATCGCGCCCACCGCCACTTGCTGCGCGAGGGCAAACGACACCACCACCGACTCCTGGGACGCGACGGAGGTGCCGATCAGTTCGTACAGCAAGTCGGCAAACAGGGCTTTGTCGCCGCTGCCGACGCTTAAAGTCCGCGCCCAACTGATGCGGGTGGAAATGCGTCCACCGGCAACCCAGTGACCATGGCCTTCGGCCTGCTGGGCGATTTGGGTGCCGATGTTCAGCGCTTCCCCCAGATCCACCCCGTTGATACCCGCCGAGACCACCGCCGCAACGGCCGCCGCGCTGGAAATCCCCAGGCTGGTGTTGTGAGTGACCTGGCACGCCTGGATCACCGCCTGGATAAACTGCGCCGGATCGCTGACATCCGCGGCAATCCCCACAGGCGTGATGCGCATCGCAGCACCATTGGTGGTGCCGTAGCGCCCGGACTCTTCCGGGGTGTGGCCGGCGAGGATCATGTCGATTGCGCGCTTGGTCGACGGGCCGAGCAAATCCTGCGAACCCTTGGCGCGCATTACGGCTTCCCAATCGATCAGGCGCTGGGCGAGCACCGTCGGCTCGATCTTGCCTGCGCCTTCCACCAGCAACTCGCCGACCAGGATCGCCTGTTCAGTGTCATCGGTGATGGAGCCGGCCGGCATGTTTGGCGCAATGGGTTGGTCGGCGTCGGCGTCTTCCAGGGCGGTGATGGCACCGAAACGCTTTTGCACCTGCTCGCGGCTCAGGGACTGGGTCGGCATGCCCAGAGCGTCGCCCAGGGCCAGACCGTAGAAGGCGCCAAGGGCGCGATTTGCCGAGGTCATTTTGACGCTCCAAACTGCAGATGCAGGCGAAAGTGCAGCGGGTCGAGCAGACTTTCGACGTACTCCATGAAGCGCTCGCGGCGGTCGTAGGTGGTGCGCGAGGCCTTGAGAAACACGGTGCCGGGCGCGCGACCGAGCAACTCAGCGTCTGCATCGCTGAGGGGCTCGGCGCCGATCCATTGGTCACCTTCGGCGCCGATATAACCGTAAGCGGCCAGGGTAATGGTCAGGGAATCGTCGATCAGGCCCACGCGCGGCAAGCCTTCCAGGCCACCGGCAGCGGGCATCAGCGAGCGCTCCAGGGACACGGCAGTGCCGTCCGTGGTGCGCCGACGGCGGTCGAGGGCGATGAATTGGTCACTGCCGAATCGGCTGAGCAGGTCGGGACGGGTCACCGCCTCCAGACGCAGGATGTCAGTGATGACCCGCGCGCCGGTATCCGCCAGGGCCTGGGCCCAGCCGTTGCGTTGGTCGAGCACCATGCCGTCGAAGGTGACGATGGAGCCGACGCCGCTCTGGGTGGCGATATAGTTGCGCCGTTTGAGTTCAGCCAAGGCTTCGCGCAGCGTGCCACGGCTGACCGCGAACTCTTCGGCCAACTGATGCTCGCCCGGCAGCAGGAAACCGTCGGCCATCACTCCGCCCTCGATACGGCGGATGAGCTCGTCGACGACGCGTTTTTTCTTATCAAATCGGACATGTCTAATCATGTACAAATTGATAACCGAAAGCGTCCAGTGCCAGCAAGTAAATTATTTCAGCGCGATGAAAAAACCCGCCTTAAGGCTCAAGGCCAATGCGGAAAAACTCCCCGCCGCTCCATACGCCAAGCCAGTTCTGACCGTTGATCGGACGACTGACCGCCAACTCGACCAATTGGTAAAAGGCGTTGCGATGCACGAGGGCTTCGAGGTTGGTGCGCACCCGCAGATAAGGCGCGGGTTCTTGGGTGACCGGGTCGATCACCACGCGCAACGGGTGTTCCAGCCCGGCTTCGACCTGTTCGTCGACATTGGTGGTAAAGCGCAGTACCTGGCTTTCGCCCTGGCCTTCGACTTCAAGGGTTAACGCGACAAACGGCGCATCATCGACGGTGATGCCGACCTTTTCCACCGGCGTCACCAGAAAATACGCATCGCCGTCGCGGCGAATGATGTTGGAGAACAACTTGACCATCGGCTTACGCCCAATCGGCGTGCCCTGATAAAACCAGGTGCCATCGCGGGCGATGCGCATATCGATATCGCCGCAAAACGCCGGGTTCCACAGATGCACCGGTGCCGGCCCCTTGCCCTTGGGCAGTTGAGCCAATAGATCATTGGCCTTGGCGGAATCGGTCATGGGTTCTCCCTTATTTACCTGTGAGGTTACTGATCACTCATGCCCAGCAGGCCTCGGGCGTACTTCGCCAGCGGGCGGGCAATCAGGTCTTCTGGCTTGTTGTCATGGAACGTCAGTAAACCGCCACGACTGCGAATACGTGCAGTATCAATCAAATACTGGGTGCTGGTCTCGATCAACATGATCTGGATGACGCCACTGTCGATCCCTACGCGGTCCAATGCCTGCTGATCGGTCCACTCATCGGCATTGCCGATACGGTCATCGGCCGCCGCAAAACGGCAATACAGCAGGTAATGCGCACCCGCTGCACGCGCTTCGGCCATGGCTTGTTCCAGGCCTTCAGGCTGGCGGGCGCGGCGCACCATGGGGAAATATTCGACGAAGCCGTTAAAGGCCTCTTCGGCCACCACGTTAGGTCGCGGGTAGGCACTGCCCGGCGGTACGAAAGCGCCTTGGGCGATAAAGACAAAGGAGTCCGGCTGTATGCGAACGGACGCAGTACGGCGGGTATCACTGTGGTCCAGCAACCCGGCGTCGCTCATCTGATAGCGGGTGCCTTCGGCCATATCGCTGACGGTCATGCAACCACTCAGCGTCAACGACGCCAGCAACAAAACCAGACTACGCATCCCAATCCTCCAAAAGCCGGTGACGGAAAACCGGCGAATGGGCACAAGATGCAGAATCCGCGCCATCCAAGAACTACACACAACAAATGTGCGAGCAGGCATGTTGCCACAGGGTTCGGCGCACGTTTGGGCTAGCCGCCGATGATCTTCATGATCGTCGCACCACCGGAGAAGGCCACTTCCTGCTTATCGCCCAACGCCTTCACCAACAAGCCTTGCAAGGCCGGTAAAGCCTGGTGACGCGGTTTGTCCAGCAGGTCGCCGACGTAGTGACGATTGCTCGACGACAGGCAGCCATGCAACCAGCCGGTGGATGACAGCCGCAGGCGCGAACAGGTCCGGCAAAACGGCACGCTTTCGTTGGCAATCACGCCGAAAAAGCCTTTGCCCGGCACTTCGTAACGCACCGCAGTGGCGTCCACCGGGGCATTGGCTTGCAGGTATTCGTGGTGTTCGCCGATCAGGCTGAGCAATTGCTGCAGGCTGACAAATTGCTGCAGGAACGCATTGGAGTCCTTGGCCAGATGCCCCATGCGCATCAGCTCGATAAAACGCAACTCGTAGCCGCGCTCCAGGCAGTAGTCGAGCAACGGCATCACCTGGTCGAGGTTCTGCCCGCGCAACGGCACCATATTGACTTTGATTTTGATCCCGGCAGCGCGGGCCTGGTCCATGCCGTCCAGCACGGTGGCCAAGTCGCCGCCACGGGCGATGCTGCGGAAAGCGTCGGCGTCCAACGTGTCGAGGGACACGTTGATGCGGCGAATGCCGGCGTCCACCAGCAGTGGCAGTTTGCGGGCGAGCAGTTGGCCGTTGGTGGTCAGGCTGATATCACTGAGACCCATCCCGCCCACCGCGCCCATGAAGGCTTCCAGCTTGGGGCTGACCAGCGGCTCGCCGCCGGTGATGCGCAGGCGCTCGATGCCCGCCGCTTCGATCAGATAAGCCACACCACGGGCCATGGCCTCGGCCGAGAGTTCGTCCTGGGCAGCCACCAACCGTTTGCCGTTGGGCACACAGTAGGTACACGCGTAATTGCAGGCTGAGGTCAGGCTGATCCGCAAATTGCGAAACCGCCTGCCTTGACGATCAACGATCATGGATCACTCCGGCAGAGGATTGTACGGGCGATCTAAAAGCTGACTTATAAATCAACTTTTAGCAAGGTCCTTGCCTGAGTATATTCCTGGGGTACTGCAACTGGCAGTAATTGATTGCGCCATCACTGTCAGGAATAGCTTAACTGGCAGGCGCGTCGCCGCTCTTCGGTTCAGCGCCTGGCAGTTCAGCGCTGTGCTTGCGCTTGTTGCCCATGCGCACGCCGATATCCATCAGGAACTGGAAGAAACCTTCCTGATCTTCCAGCACATTGCTCCAGAACGGCGAGTGGTACAGCGCAACCGCGCCGTGCACCAACGCCCAGGCGGCGCAATAGTGGAAATAAGGCGGCACATCTTCAAGCTTGCCTTCGCTGATGCGGCCCTTGATCAGCAAGGTCAGGCGTTCGAAGTTCGAGGCGCGGATCTTGTGCAGCTCCTCGACCATTTCCGGCACCTGATGGCCTTTGACCACCTTCTCTTCCAGGCGGTCGAACAGGCGATAGCGCTGCGGATCACGCATGCGGAACTCGAAGTAGGCGCGCGACAGGGCTTCCTTGTCCTTGTCCACATCAGCCGAATGCAGCAGTTCGTTCAAGTCGCGCTCGTAATCGAGCATCAGGCGCAGGTAAATTTCCGCCTTGGATTTGAAGTGCTTGTAGATCGTGCCTTTGCCGATACCCACGGCATCCGCAATCATCTCGACGGTGACACTGTCTTCACCTTGTTCAAGGAATAACTTGAGTGCGGTGTCGAGAATTTCCTGCTCACGGCGGCGAAACTCACGGACCTTACGGGGTTCTTTGTGCATGAGGAAGAGGTCTGCAAAGGTCGAAATAGGGAGGGTTGCGCAGGGCCACGGATACGCGGCGATACGATTTACCCGATGCGAGGGATTATCCCGACTGAACGGTCGTTGGGCAACGTCTATGTGAACCCGCAACGCACTTTACTTTCAACACGCCAACGATTTGCTCGCTGCCAGTCAGAAATAATACGCAACAACTGCCCCTGTGCACCTGCGCAATGAGAACTCAAGCGAAGCGCGCGTATTCCAAATCTGTTTAAAAAACGATCAGATGCGACTGGACTGAATCGGATACTGATCAATACTTGAACTGTCGGCGTGGCATCTCCCCCAAGTGACGCGTCGACCTGGGTACCGACGGACTGCGTGCCCTTGTTTTACTCCTAATGGTCTTAGCCCGGATTCACCCCCCAGAACCCGGGTTTTTTTTGCCTGCGATTTGCCTGCCTTACCCTGCGACGTGGGCCAGCGGGAACAACCGCTTGAAGTTCGCGGTGGTCTGCTCGGCAAAGCGCTCGTACGACTCGCCCCGCAGCATTGCCAGGTAATCCGCCACGTCGCGCACATATTCCGGCAGGTTCGGCTTGCCGCGATGGGGAATCGGCGCCAGGTACGGCGAGTCGGTTTCCACCAGCAGGCGGTCGGCCGGCACCTGACGCGCAACGTCGCGCAGGGCGTCGGCGTTGCGGAAGGTGACAATACCGGACAGGGAAATGTAGAAGCCCAGGTCCAGGGCGGCCTTGGCCATGTCCCAGTCTTCGGTGAAGCAATGCAGCACGCCGGCCTGGGGCAACGCCGCTTCACGCAGCAGGGTCAGCGTGTCAGCGCGGGCGCCACGGGTGTGGACGATCACCGGCTTGCCGGTTTGCTGCGCGGCGTGCAGGTGCAGGCGAAACGAGGCTTGCTGCAACTCGGCGGCCTCCGGCTCGTAGTGATAATCCAGGCCGGTTTCGCCAATGGCCACCACTCGCGGGTGGTTGAGTTCGCCCAATAGCCAATCGAGGGCCGGCGCTTCACCGGGCTTGAGGTCCAGCGGGTGGATGCCTACCGAGCAATCGACATCGGCATACCGGTCGGCCAGTGCTTTGACGTCGGCAGCGTTTTCGGCGCTCACGCCGATGCACAAGAAGTGCCCTACTCCGCGCTGGCGCGCTGCCTCAAGGGCGGCATCGAGGGAGCCGCCGTGCTGGGCAAGGTCGAGGCGATCAAGGTGGCAATGGGAATCTACGAGCATAGGAAGTTACGACTTGAGTCCGGAAAGTTGAGTCACGGAAAGTAGGCGGCCAACGATACACCCGTCGGCCACTGAAATTAACGCCGGCCGAGCAAGCCGACCCACTGCACCAACAGCGCTTCAAGCAGCAGCACGCGGTTGAGGTTGGCTTTGCCGAGAACCTTCTGGCGCTGGGCCAGAATCCAGTCCTGGATATTCAACACCTTGTCTTGCGCGCTTTTCTGCGCAAGGTACTGCACCACCTTGCGCATATCCGGCAGGCCCAAGCCGCTTTCATCCTGGGTCAACTGGTAGCGCAGGATCAGGCTCGACCAGTCGCAGAACCAGTCGAACAGCAACAACAAGGGAATGTCTTTCCAGGCGCCTTCGGCCAGTTGCGTCGCGGACTGCTCTTGCTTGAGCAGCTTTTTGACGCCCTCCACCACCAGCGCACGCTGCTCGCGCACGCCCTGGGCTTGCAGCTTCACGGCAGCCAGCGGCGAGCCGGCGGCCAGGGTCAGCAGCTCGACGCGCTCTTCCTGCGAGCACTCAGGCAGCGCCTGGGCCAGCCACTGCAAGCTCAAGGCTTCGCTCGGCAAAGGGCAGGCCTGCTGGACACAGCGGCTGCGAATGGTCGGCAACAAGCGGCTGGACTGATGGCTCACCAACAACAGCACCGTATCGCCCGAGGGTTCTTCCAGGCTCTTGAGCAAGGCGTTGGCGGCGTTGATGTTCATCGCTTCCACCGGCTCGACCAGGACCACCTTGCGCCCGCCCATCTGTGCGGTCTGCACCACAAAGCTGACCAGGTCACGCACCTGGTCGACCTTGATCGCCTTGTCGGCTTCCTCGGGTTCCAGCAAGTAGTTATCGGGGTGGCTTCCGGCCTTGAGCAACAGGCAGGATTTGCACTCGCCGCAGGCTTCCAGATGAACCGGGCGCTGGCACAACAGGCTGGCCATGAGGCGCTCGGCGAGTGCACGCTTGCCGATACCAATCGGCCCGTGCAGCAAATAGGCGTGGGCATGCTGGGCGCGGCCGGCCAATTGTTGCCAGAGACTGTCCTGCCATGGATAGGCTTCAGCCACGGGCGCGCTCCAGGAGTTGAGGTAGCAGCGCATCAATGGCTTGTTGTACCTGGGCCAGCGGTTGGGCCGCGTCCAGCACGGAATAACGTGCCGGCTCAGCCTTGGCGAGCGTGAGGAATGCAGCGCGCACGGCATCAAAGAACGCACGCCCTTCCAGCTCGAAGCGGTCCAGGCGACCGCGGGCACTGGCACGGGCCATACCGACTTCCACCGGCAGATCGAACAGCAGGGTCAAGTCAGGGCGCACATCGCCCTGAACGAAAGTTTCCAGTGCAGCGATGCGCGCCAGCGACAAGCCACGGCCACCGCCCTGGTAGGCGTAGGTGGAATCGGTAAACCGATCGCAAATCACCACCGCACCGCGCGCGAGTGCCGGGCGGATCACTTCAGCCAGGTGCTGGGCACGGGCAGCAAACACCAGCAGCAGCTCGGTGTCCGGGTTCATCTGTTCTTCACCTGGGGCCAACAGCACTTCACGAATGCGTTCGGCCAACGGCGTGCCGCCGGGCTCACGGGTCAGCACCACTTCAACGCCCTCGGCGCGCAAGCGCTCGGCCAGGTAATCGCGGTTGGTGCTTTTGCCGGCGCCTTCCGGGCCTTCCAGGGTAATAAACAAGCCAGTCACAGGCAGTCCTTAGTCAGAGTCATTGCGGGCTTTGCGGCGCAGCGGTGGCCGGCGCAGGCTCGGTCGGTTGTTCAAGCGGCGCTGGAGTCGGCGCATCGGCAGGTGGCGCCGAGTCTTCCGATGGTTTCACCAGCGGCGCTTGAGCCGGAGCATCGGCAGGCGCCGCCGGGTCTTCCGATGGTTTCACCACCGGCGCCGGGCTGGAGCGATAGTCGGCCCGGCGTTTGAGCTGAAACTCACGCACGGCGGCATTATGCGCATCCAGGTCATCGGAGAAAATATGGCTGCCATCGCCCCGGGCGACGAAATACAGGCTACTGCCCGACACCGGGTTCAACGCGGCGTGAATCGCCTCGCGGCCGACCATCGCGATCGGCGTCGGCGGCAGGCCGGCAATCATGTAGGTGTTGTAGGGGTTGGCTTCCTTGAGATGGGCGCGGGTCAACTTGCCGTTGTAGCGTTCACCCAGGCCATAGATCACCGTCGGGTCAGTCTGCAACAGCATGCCGATCTTCATGCGGCGCACGAAGACGCCGGCGATCTGCCCGCGCTCTTCCGGCACGCCGGTCTCTTTCTCCACCAGCGAAGCCATGATCAGCGCCTGGTAAGGGTCGGTGTACGGCGCATCGGCGGCGCGCTTGCTCCACTCCTGGGCGAGGACGTCGTCGAGGCGGTTGTAGGCCTTTTTCAGGAATTCGACATCGGTCATGCCGCGCACGAAGCGATAGGTATCAGGGAAGAAGCGCCCTTCAGGAAACACGCCAGGGTGACCGAGCTTGTCCATGACTTGGCTATCGCTCAGGCCCGACAAGGTCTGCACGATCTTTTCGTGCTTGGCCAGAGCCGACCGTACCTGCCGAAAGTTCCAGCCTTCGACCAGCGTCAGGCTGTATTGCACCACTTCGCCGCGCTGCCACAAGCCGATCAAGCCCTCCGCGGTCAGGCCAGGAGTCATGCGGTATTCGCCGCTGTGCAACGGCTGACCATCGAGGTTGAAGCGCCAGTAAAGACGTAACCAGAACGCACCATCAAGTACGCCGTCAGCTTCAAGGCGATTAAAGGTGCCCGTCGGGGTCGACCCGGCAGGCACATCGAGCAATTGTTCCTGGGTCAGATTCAGGGGCTGCTTCAGGGCAGAGTCGAGCTTCCAGGCAGAGAAGCCCAGCAGCAAGCCTGCCGAGACCAGGCCGATTTGCAGCAGTAAAACCAGTTTTCGTATCAACTCAAATATCCAATAGCGCGCGAACAATGCCCTGCAGTTTACGGGTGAGTGGCCCAACCGACCAGCTCATCGCAGCGCAGCCACGCACCGGCCAAATGCCATAAACGCTGTTGCAGACAAAGACTTCGTCAGCCTGCTGCAACTGCTCAAGGCTGATGTCGGCCACGGCCCACGGGATGCCCAGCGCCTGCGCCTGTGCCAGAACTTCCGCGCGCATCACCCCGGCAACGCCACAACGATTCAGATCAGCGGTTAGTAACAGGCCGTTGCGCACCAGGAACAGGTTGCTGAAAACGCCCTCAATGACGCGTCCGGAGATATCCAGCATCAAGCCTTCGGCATGCTCGGTATCTTGCCACTCAGCGCGGGCGATCACTTGTTCGAGACGATTAAGGTGCTTGAGACCCGCCAGCAACGGCTGCTCGGCCAAGCGAGTCGCGCACGGAAACAGGCGGATGCCGTCGGCTCCGTGAGCATGGGGATAGGTTGCGGGCGGACCGCCCTGCAAGATACGGCGCACCGGAGCGCCGGGGTTGATGCCATAACCGCGCAGGCTGTCGCCACGGGTGAGGATCAACTTGAGTACGCCGTCGCCCAGGGCGGCGGCATACGCCAACACCTCGCTGCGGATCAGCGCTTGATCCGCAACCAGGGCGAGCCGCCTGCAACCCTCAGCGAGGCGTTGCAGGTGACGGTCGAGCAGCACAGGCTGCCCGGCCTTTACGGCGATGGTCTCGAACAACCCGTCGCCATACGCCAGGCCGCGATCTTTCAGGGGCACGTTGTCCGCTGGCTGACCGTCGACCCAGCTGTGCATCACTCAGCGAACCGGCGGAACACCAGCGAACCGTTGGTGCCACCGAAACCGAACGAGTTGGAAATCGCCACGTCGATCGGCATCGGCTGCGCTTCGTGAGGCACGAAGTTCAGGTCGCAGCCTTCGTCCGGCTCATCAAGGTTGATGGTCGGTGGAGCGACCTGATCCTTGATCGCCATCACGCTGAAGATCGCTTCGACCGCGCCCGCCGCACCCAACAAGTGGCCGGTCATGGACTTGGTGGAGCTGACTGCCAGCTTGTACGCGTGCTCGCCGAACACCGACTTGATGGCTTCGGCTTCCGCCAAATCGCCGGTCGGGGTCGAGGTGCCGTGGGCGTTGATGTACTGCACTTGGTCAGGGTTGACCTTCGCATCACGCAAAGCGTTGGTGATGCAACGTGCAGCACCGGCACCGTCGGCCGGTGGCGAGGTCATGTGGTAGGCGTCGCCGCTCATACCAAAGCCAATCAGCTCGGCGTAGATCGTGGCACCACGCGCCTTGGCGTGCTCCAGCTCTTCCAGTACCAGCGCACCGGCACCGTCGGACAGTACAAAGCCGTCACGGCCCTTGTCCCACGGACGACTGGCGCGAGTCGGCTCATCGTTGCGAGTCGACAGTGCACGGGACGCGCCGAAGCCGCCCATGCCCAGCCCGCAGGCGGCCATTTCGGCGCCACCGGCGATCATCACGTCGGCTTCGTCATAGGCAATGTTACGTGCGGCCATGCCGATGCAGTGCGTGCCTGTGGTGCACGCCGTGGCAATGGCGTAGTTAGGTCCCTGTGCGCCCAAGTGGATCGACAGGAAACCGGAAATCATATTGATGATCGAGCCCGGCACGAAGAACGGTGAAATTCGACGGGGGCCGGAATCGTGCAAGGTGCGGCTGGTTTCTTCGATATTGGTCAAACCGCCAATACCCGAACCCATGGCCACGCCGATGCGCTCACGGTTGGCGTCGGTCACTTCCAGGCCGGCATTACGCACCGCCTGAAAACCGGCTGCCAGGCCGTATTGAATGAACAGGTCGAGTTTGCGGGATTCTTTGATCGAGAGATATTCCTCGACATTGAAGCCCTTTACCGAGCCGCCAAAACGGGTGGAATAGGCAGAAAGGTCCGTGTGTTCGATCAGACCAATACCACTGTGGCCAGCAAGAATGCCCTGCCAACTGCTCGGCACATCCGTACCCAGTGGCGACAACATACCCATACCGGTGACTACGACGCGTCTACGCGACACAGCACTCTCCTTTTTCTTGATGACGACACTTTGCTTCAGAGCTCACTTTGCTTCAGAGCTAAAGAAAAAACCGCACGCCGTTACAGCAGTGCGGTTTTTCCCTAACAGCAAGCGACGACTACAAACTATTACGCCTGGTGGCTAGTAACGTAGTCGATAGCAGCTTGAACGGTAGTGATTTTTTCAGCTTCTTCGTCCGGGATTTCGGTCTCGAATTCCTCTTCCAGAGCCATCACCAGCTCAACGGTGTCAAGGGAATCGGCACCCAGGTCTTCTACGAAGGAAGCAGTGTTGGTCACTTCTTCTTCTTTAACGCCCAGTTGCTCGGCGACGATTTTCTTGACGCGCTCTTCGATGGTGCTCATACCTTGTTTAACTCCTAATGGACAAATTCAGGCAGCTGGCCAGTGGGTAAGTGTATAGAAAGCCTTTTCAGCTTTTCAACTGAAAGCTTCACCCTTGTACCCGGCAGGCCACCTGCCTATAAATTAAGTTGCAGCTTTATAACGGATTTTAGACAGCTCGTATGACATTTTTTTGAAGCGATCCGTCACAATTTAACTCATGTACATCCCGCCGTTCACCGGGATTGTAGCCCCAGTCACGTATGCCGCACCGTCGGATGCCAGGAAAGTGACCACATTCGCGATCTCTTGAGCCTGGCCCAGACGGCCCAGCGGAATCTGTGTCAGCAACGCTTCACGCTGTGCTTCCGGCAGTTCACGGGTCATATCGGTGTCGATGAACCCTGGGGCCACCGAGTTGACCGTAATCGACCGCGAACCGACTTCACGTGCCAATGCACGGCTGAAACCTTCCAGACCGGCTTTGGCGGCTGCGTAGTTTACTTGGCCTGCGTTGCCCATGGCACCCACTACGGAGCCAATATTGATAATTCGACCCCAACGCGCTTTGGTCATGCCGCGCAAAACCCCCTTGGACAGGCGAAACAGACTGTTCAAGTTGGTATCGACCACGTCGTACCACTCGTCGTCTTTCATGCGCATCATCAGGTTGTCGCGGGTGATACCGGCGTTGTTTACCAGAATAGCCGGCGCGCCAAATTGTGCAGTGATCTGGGCCAATACCGCTGCAACCGATTCATCACTGGTCACGTTCAGCTCAAGGCCGGTGCCCTGCACGCCGTTTTCCTTCAAGGTCGCGGCGATACGCTCAGCGCCGGAGGCGGAAGTGGCGGTGCCGATCACAACAGCGCCCTGACGGCCCAGTTCGAGGGCAATCGCCTGGCCAATACCACGGCTGGCGCCGGTAACCAGTGCAACTTTACCTTGCAGACTCATGCAGGCTTCTCCTAATTTCAGGGTTCAGGCCAGCGCCGCACGAGCGGCAGCGAAGGCGTCAGGTGTATTGAGGTTAGCGGTGGATACGCCGTCGGCGCAGCGCTTGTTCAGGCCGGCCAGGACCTTACCCGGGCCACACTCAACCAGCTCGGTGGCGCCATTGGCAGCCAGGGTCTGGACCGACTCGACCCAGCGCACCGGCTTGTAGAGTTGCTCCAGCAGGTCGCGCTTGAGGGTGTCGAGGTCGGCGGCCACGGCCGCGCTGACGTTCTGCACCAGCGGGATCTGCGGCGCCTTCCAATTGATGGCGGCGATGGACTCGGCAAAACGCTCGGCAGCCGGGCGCATCAGCTCACAATGGGACGGCACGCTCACCGGCAATGGCAAGGCACGCTTGGCGCCACGGGCCTTGCAGCCTTCGATGGCACGCTCAACCGCCGCCTTGGCACCGGCGATCACCACCTGGCCAGGGGAGTTGAAGTTCACTGCGCTGACCACTTCGCCCTGGGCCGCTTCTTTGCAGGCCTCGATCACGACGGCATCGTCCAGACCCAGGATAGCGGCCATGCCGCCCTGCCCGGCTGGAACGGCTTCTTGCATCAACTGACCACGACGCTCAACCAGCTTGACCGCTTCAGCGAGGGTCAGGCTGCCCGCAGCCACCAGGGCGCTGTATTCGCCCAGGCTGTGACCGGCCACGTAAGCCGGGCGCGCGCCGCCTTCCGCCAGCCACAAGCGCCACAGGGCGATCGAAGCGGTCAGGATGGCCGGCTGGGTTTTATCGGTTTGATTGAGTTGCTCTTCCGGCCCCTGCTGGGTCAGTGCCCACAGGTCGTAACCCAAGGCATCGGAAGCTTCCTTGAAGGTTTCCAGGATCAGCGGATGTTGCGCGCCCAGCTCGGCCAACATGCCGAGGGACTGCGAACCCTGCCCTGGAAAGACGAATGCGAGGGATGTAGACATGTAACAAGCCCCTAATGATCTGGTCGTCAAAAATGCGTGCCCCTACGGTGGGAGCGCACGAAACTGACAAGTTGGATGGTCTATTGAACTGGCCGGTCACATTTAAGCACTCCCGGGCCAATTCGCCTAAGGCAACAGATCCTCAAGACGGCCGCGCAGACGTTGCGGCAGGTTTTCCTGAATCTCGATCAGCGCCCGCGCAATCGCACTCTGAAAGCCCTGCACACCGGCCGAGCCGTGGCTTTTCACCACAATGCCCTGCAGCCCCAGAAAGCTCGCACCGTTGTGCCGCGCCGGCGCGAGGTCGGCCTGCAAGCGGCGCATCAACGGCAGCGCCAGAGCGCCGACCAAACGGGACGCCAGGCTCTGCTTGAACAAGGCCTCGATACGCGTGGCAATCATCGTCGCCAGGCCCTCGCTGGACTTGAGCAGGATATTGCCGACAAACCCGTCACACACCACCACATCCGCCTCGCCCCGGTACAAACCATCCCCTTCGACGAAACCGATGTAATTCAAGCCCCGAGCAACTTGCAACAGGCTGGCAGCGAGCTTGACCTGCTGGTTGCCCTTGATGTCTTCGGTGCCGATATTCAGCAGGGCTACACGCGGACGTGCCACACCCAGCGCCTCAGCGGCCACCGAGCCCATCACGGCGAACTGAAACAGGTGCTCGGCACTGCAATCGACGTTTGCCCCGAGGTCGAGCAACTGGCAATAACCTCGCTGCGTGGGAATCGCCGCGACCATCGCCGGCCGATCGATACCGGGCAGCGTCTTGAGCACATGCCGCGACAACGCCATCAACGCCCCGGTGTTGCCGGCACTGACACAGGCTTGCACCTTGCCATCACGCAACAACTCAAGCGCCACCCGCATTGAAGAATCAGGCTTGCCGCGAAGGGCGACCGCCGGCTTTTCATCCATGCCGATGGTTTCGCTGGCCGCTGTAACAGTCAGGCGCGCGCGATCTACCGCCGGATGGCTGGCAATCAATTCTTCAAGAAGGGAGGGTTGACCGACAAGGGTCAGGTGCAGCGAGGGCGTTGCAGACAGGCTGGCAATGCAGGCCTGAACAATGCTGCGGGGACCGAAGTCCCCGCCCATTGCGTCAATCGCGATGACTTGAGCAGACAAGTGATTACTCGTCAGCGCCCTTGTCGATCACTTTACGACCACGGTATACGCCTTCTGGCGATACGTGGTGACGCAGGTGAATTTCACCGGTGGTTTTTTCTACAGACAAAGTGCTCGCCGTCAGGGCATCGTGCGAACGACGCATGTCACGGGCGGAACGGGATTTTTTGTTCTGCTGAACAGCCATAATTGATTAACTCCTAAACGTTTGGGTCACGCTTTAACTGCGCCAATACACTGAACGGGTTGGACCGCGTTACCTCGTCCTCGCTCGGTTCGGCCTCGTCATCGAGACCCTCCGGCTGCTGGCATTCTTCCGGATGATGAGCAGGCACAATGGGCAAGGCGAGCAAAAGCTCCTCCTCGATCAGTGCATGCAGATCCAAAGGATCTTCGCCCAGTTCCAGCACGTCATAACCTTTCGGCAACGACTGGGTATTCGCACCCTCCTTCACCACGGCATAACTGCATTCGCTATGGATCGGCAGGGTGACCAGCTCAAGACAACGCTGGCAAACCATTTTGACTTCGGTGTCGATAAAACTGTGGATCACCACAGATTTACGTTCATCTCGTTCAAAAACAAATTTGGCCTGCACCGTACCGACAGTGTCGGAAAGCGGGTCGCAGAGTCTCTCCAAATCGGCCAGCAGCAATTCACCTTGAAGGGAAGTGCCACGATCTGCCAATTTGCGCGGGTCAACGTGAGGTGGAATCGGGTCATTCAACATAGGCGCAGCATTATAGGGATGCACCCGGCCATGTCAAAGGAAATTCAGCCCTGTGCGTCAGCCGGTCGCCCCGCTAGAATCCCTGGCTGCCTTGAGGAGACGCTAATGCTGCCTTTATTACTCGCATCCAGCTCGGTTTATCGCCGGGAATTGCTGAGCCGCCTGCACCTGCCGTTCATCTGCAGCTCGCCGGATATCGACGAAAGCCATCGCGCAAATGAGTCCGCGATTGAGCTGGTCAAGCGCCTGGCCGAAGAGAAAGCCCGCGCCCTCGCCGGCAG
Organism: Pseudomonas sp. AP19; assembly: GCF_001728855.1. Lineage (NCBI taxonomy): Bacteria > Pseudomonadati > Pseudomonadota > Gammaproteobacteria > Pseudomonadales > Pseudomonadaceae > Pseudomonas > Pseudomonas sp. AP19. The sequence continues at coordinate 72,913 of NZ_LXJP01000032.1, forward strand.
CCATCCCGGGCATTTGATTATCGGCTCCGATCAGGTTGCCGCACTCGAAGGCAGGATCATCGGCAAGCCCCACACGTTCGAAAACGCTCGCGAGCAACTGCTTGCCGCCAGCGGCAAGCACGTCAGCTTCCTGACAGGCCTGGCACTGCTTAATAGCGAGACCGGGCATTGCCAGGTGGACTGCGTGCCGTTCACCGTGCACATGCGCGTGCTGGACGCCGAGCGCATCGAGCGCTACTTGCGCATTGAGCAGCCCTACGACTGTGCCGGCAGCTTCAAGGCTGAAGGGCTGGGCGTGAGCCTGTTTCAAAGCACCGAAGGCCCGGATGCGACCAGCCTTGTCGGCTTACCGCTGATTCGCCTGGTGGATATGCTGCTGGCCGAGGGTGTGCAAACCCCTTAAAACCCGCGCAAAACCAAATGTGTGAGGGGGCTTGCTCCCGATGGCGGCGGGCCAGTTACCAATAAGCTGGCTGACCCACTGCTATCGGGAGCAAGCCCCCTCCCACATTTATCGACACAGAGCTTGAGATCTCAGCGCAGCGTCGGCCCCTGGAAGCCCATGTACAAGGCCAGTTTCTCCGCCACACTGGCGCCGAGCTTCTTGGAGAAGCGATCAAACGGCGATTCCTCAACCGTAAAATCCACCAACTCTTTCTCGCCAATCACATCGCGCGCCACCGAACTGGCACTGCCCAAACCATCGATCAGCCCCAGCGGCAACGCCTGCTCGCCCGACCACACCAACCCGGAGAACAGCTCCGGATGGTCTTTATCCTTCAGACGATCCCCACGCCCTTGCTTCACGCTCGCAATGAACTGACGGTGGGTCGTATCGAGCACGCCCTGCCAGAACTGGGTCTCGTCGGCTTTCTGCGGCTGGAACGGGTCCAGGAATGACTTGTGCTCACCCGAGGTGTAGGTGCGACGCTCCACACCCAACTTCTCCATGGTGCCGACGAACCCGTAACCGGCCGCCGTCACACCAATGGAGCCCACCAGACTGGCCTTGTCGGCATAGATCTGGTCAGCGGCACTGGCAATGTAATAGGCACCCGAGGCGCCCAGATCGGAAATCACTGCGTACAGCTTGATGTCCGGATGCAGTGCGCGCAGACGCCGAATCTCGTCATACACATAACCCGACTGCACAGGGCTGCCGCCCGGGCTGTTGATGCGCAGGATCACGCCTTTGACCTTGGGGTCTTCAAACGCGGCACGCAGGCTGCTGACGATATTGTCGGCGCTGGCTGACTCCTTGTCGGCAATCACCCCGCGAACTTCGATCAAAGCGGTGTAGTGGCTGCCACGGGTGGCGCCTTTCTCGATGTCCATCAGCGGACTGAACAACGCCAGCATGGCAAGCAGGTAAACAAAGGTCAGCAGCTTGAAGAAAATCCCCCAGCGCCTGGAACGACGCTGCTCCTGGACACTGGCCAGAAGCGTCTTCTCCAGCAGCTTCCAGCTTTTGTCATCACCGCTCTCGGCCTTTTCGGGCGCTTTCCACTCGTCACTCATGCCATCAACCCCAGCAAAGACTTATTGGGCCCGGCTGAGCCAGGCCTGCAGTTCAGAAAAATGATCAATCGTCAGCCTGGGCTCATATTGCTGCAAGGCATCGGCAGCCTGGGCGCCGTAGCTGACCGCCACGCTGTCCATGCCAGCATTGCGCGCCATCATCAGGTCAAACGAAGCGTCACCCACCATCAATGCCTGGCGCGGCGCGACGCCGCAATGCTCCAGGATTTGCTCCAGCATCAGAGGATGAGGCTTGCTGGCGGTTTCATCCGCCGCGCGAGTGATGTCGAAATAATCTTCGAAGCCATGTGCCTTGAGCACCCGATCCAACCCGCGACGGGCCTTGCCGGTAGCGACTGCCAAGTGATAACCCTCGACACGAAAGGCCTCCAGCGACTGCAGGACACCGTCAAACAAAGGCGAAGGCGTGGCCTCCAGCGCAATGTAATGATCAGCGTAATGGTCGCGAAAGGTCACCAGCTCAGCGTCGCTGATCTGGGGATACAAGGTAAGGATCGCCTCAGGCAAGCCCAGGCCGATAATGCCTTTTACCGCCAGGTCAGTGCACAACTCGAAGCCCGAGCGGGTCGAGGCGGCATGCATTGACTCGACGATCCGACCAATGGAATTGCACAGGGTGCCGTCCCAATCAAAGATCAGCAGCTTGTAATCAAGGTGCGACACTCAAACGCTCCACGGTCTTGGCCCACATCTCGTCGACCGGTGCCTGCAGCTTCAGTTCGCCACCATCGGGCAACGGCACCGTCAGCATGTAGGCGTGCAGAAACAGGCGCTTGCCGCCCAGGTCGCGGATTTCCTTGGAGAAGTCCTCATCACCGTACTTGGTGTCGCCGGCGATGCAGTGACCTGCGTGCAGCGTATGCACGCGAATCTGGTGGGTACGACCGGTTACCGGCTTGGCCTCGACCAGGGTGGCGAAGTCACCGAAGCGGCGCAGCACCTTGAACAGGGTCAGGGCTTCTTTGCCCTCCTCGTCCACTTCGACCATGCGCTCGCCGGAGCGCAGGTTGCTCTTCTGCAATGGCGCACGCACGCTCTTGATGGAACTGGCCCAGTTGCCACGGACCAACGCCATGTAGCGCTTGTCCACGCCATCGCCACGCAAAGCGGTGTGCAGGTGGCGCAACATGCTGCGTTTTTTGGCAATCATCAACAGGCCGGAGGTGTCACGGTCCAGGCGATGAACCAGCTCCAGCTCCTTGGCATCCGGACGCAACTGGCGAAAGGCTTCGATCACGCCGAATGTCAGGCCGCTGCCACCGTGAACCGCAATGCCGCAGGGCTTGTTGATCACGATCAGTTTGTTATCTTCGAACACAATCGAGGCTTCAAGGCGCTGCAACAGGCCTTGGGCCAGTGGCACAGGCTCGTCGCGCTCAGGCACGCGCACCGGCGGCACACGGACGATATCGCCCGCCTGCAGCTTGTACTCGGGCTTGATCCGGCCCTTGTTCACGCGCACTTCGCCTTTACGCAAGATGCGGTAAATCAAGGTCTTGGGCACGCCTTTGAGCCTGGCCAGGAGAAAGTTGTCGATGCGTTGGCCGGCATATTCCGGCGAGACCTCAAGCAGCTGGACGCTGGGGGTCTGGGGGGCGGTAGTCGTCATGGCCGCGATGATAACAATTTTTTATGGAATTGAAGCACTTAATCATTGCTGCTATAGTCGCGAACGCCGCCAAAAGCGGCCTGGACAGAGGACTTGCGGCAAATTGCCGGCCCTGACCATCGCAATTCATCAGGACGCGAGGCCGTCCTACGGGGCTTTCGCCACCTTGGAAGGCTCGAGATTGTAACAAGCGCAGGTGACATGAGGCCTGAAGCGAGTGCAGAAAGCAGAGTGAATACTCGCGTTCTGCGCCGATATTTACGGCCAGTTCACAAAGTGCAGTCAGTCTTGAGCCAGACCATGGCGAATGCTTCGGAAACAACGCCTGTTAAGAGCTGAGTGAGAGCGCAATCGCCCACACCTAGTCTTGTTTAGCCATGAGCGTGGACTCCCCATTGGAGAACACGGTAAATGCCAACCCGCTGCGGATTCTGCGCGCGGCAGCACCCGAATTATCAGGGATACGTGTAGGGTGGAGATGCACAACCGTCGGACCGTGTAGCACTAGGCTTATATTTAGACGCTTCATCTCGTCCACAGTCGCCGGTTGATTCCTCCTCCTGACCTTAGCTTTTGTTGAAGTGGTGCCTTTGTCACCACCGCTAACAAGCAGGACGCGTCCGTCGCGATACCGGCCCACATTGGCGGGTTTTGCTGGACACTGGAGTGGCCAACCACTCTTGACGCACCTGACACCGACCGTGAGAAGTCGTGTGTGCCGAACGCCGTTTCCGGCAGCCCGGAAACCGACGGTACAACATGAAAAGAATGCTGATTAACGCAACTCAACCCGAAGAGTTGCGTGTTGCACTGGTAGATGGCCAACGCCTCTACGACCTGGACATCGAGTCCGGTGCACGCGAGCAAAAGAAGGCCAACATCTATAAAGGCCGTATTACTCGCATCGAACCAAGCCTTGAGGCTGCCTTTGTCGATTTCGGCTCCGAGCGCCATGGCTTCCTGCCCCTCAAGGAAATCTCCCGCGAGTACTTCAAGAAAGCCCCTGAAGGCCGCGTGAACATCAAGGACGTCCTGAGCGAAGGCCAGGAAGTCATCGTTCAGGTCGAAAAAGAAGAACGTGGCAACAAGGGCGCAGCCCTGACCACGTTCATCAGCCTGGCTGGCCGTTACCTGGTCCTGATGCCGAACAACCCACGTGCCGGCGGCATTTCCCGTCGTATCGAAGGCGAAGAGCGCAACGAACTGCGTGAAGCGCTGAACGGCCTGGTAGCACCGGCCGACATGGGCCTGATCGTTCGCACTGCCGGCCTTGGCCGCAGCAGCGAAGAAATGCAGTGGGACCTCGACTACCTGCTGCAACTGTGGACCGCTATCAAAGAAGCGTCCCTGGATCGTTCCGCGCCGTTCCTGATCTACCAGGAAAGCAACGTAATCATCCGCGCCATCCGCGACTACCTGCGCCAGGACATCGGCGAAGTACTGATCGACAGCGTTGAAGCCCAGGACGAAGCCCTGACCTTCATCCGCCAGGTGATGCCGCAGTACGCCAGCAAGATCAAGCTGTACGAAGACAGCGTTCCGCTGTTCAACCGTTTCCAGATCGAAAGCCAGATCGAGACCGCCTTCCAGCGTGTGGTCGAACTGCCTTCCGGCGGCTCCATTGTTATCGACCCGACCGAAGCCCTGGTGTCCATCGACATCAACTCGGCGCGCGCGACCAAAGGTAGCGACATCGAAGAAACCGCCCTGCAGACCAACCTGGAAGCGGCTGAAGAAATCGCCCGCCAGCTGCGCCTGCGTGATATCGGCGGCCTGATCGTGATCGACTTCATCGACATGACCCCCGCCAAGAACCAGCGCGCCGTGGAAGAGAAAGTCCGCGAATGCCTGGAAGCTGACCGCGCCCGTGTGCAGGTTGGCCGTATCTCGCGCTTCGGCCTGCTGGAAATGTCCCGTCAGCGCCTGCGCCCATCCCTGGGTGAAAGCAGCGGCATCGTCTGCCCGCGCTGCAACGGCACCGGCATCATCCGTGACGTTGAATCGCTGTCCCTGGCGATCCTGCGCCTGATCGAAGAAGAAGCCCTGAAAGACCGCACCGCCGAAGTCCGCGCGCAAGTGCCGATCCCGGTTGCAGCCTTCCTGCTCAACGAAAAACGCAACTCGATCACCAAGATCGAACTGCGCACCCGCGCCCGTATCGTCATCCTGCCGAACGATCACCTCGAAACGCCGCACTTCGAAGTGCAGCGCCTGCGCGATGACAGCCCGGAAGCCCACAGCGGCCAGTCCAGCTATGAAATCGCTGCTGCCGCTGCGGAAGTCGAAGAAGTCCAGCCGGCCGCCGCAACCCGCACACTGGTTCGCCAGGAAGCTGCCGTGAAGACTGCACCGGCGCGTGCCAACGCACCGGTTCCGGCCGAAGTGGCTGCACCGGTTGCCGCCCCTGCCGCCATGCCTGAGCCAAGCCTGTTCAAAGGTCTGGTGAAGTCGCTGGTGAGCCTGTTCGCCACCAAAGAAGAGCCTGTCGCTCCGGTTGTGGTTGAAAAACCCGCCGCCGAGCGTCCGGCCCGTAACGAAGAGCGTCGCAACGGTCGCCAGCAGAGCCGTAACCGCAACGGTCGCCGTGACGAAGAGCGCAAGCCTCGCGAAGAACGTGCACCGCGTGAAGAACGCGCGCCACGTGAAGAGCGTGCACCTCGCGAAGCCCGTGAAGAAACCCCGACCGTAGCCCGCGAAGAACGTGCACCGCGTGAAGAGCGCGCACCACGTACTCCGCGCGCCCCGCGTGAAGATCGCAAGCCACGTGGCGAGCGCGAAGAACGTGTGCGTGAACTGCGCGAGCCGCTGGACGCCGCACCGGCCGTTGCTGCCGAAGCTGCCAGCGAAGAGCGTCCGGCTCGCCAGCCGCGTGAAGAACGCGCCCCACGTGAAGAGCGCCAACCGCGCCCACCGCGTGAAGAGCGTCAACCACGTGCCGAGCAAGCCGCTGCCGCCAGCGAAGAAGAAGTGCTGACTGGCGAAGAGCAGTCGCAGGAAGATGGCCAGGACAACGCCGAAGGCGATCGTCCACGCCGCCGCTCCCGTGGCCAGCGTCGTCGCAGCAACCGTCGTGAGCGTCAGCGTGATGCCAACGGCAATGTGATCGAAGGCTCGGAAGAGACCGGCGAAAACGGCGAAGCTGCAACCACAGAGCCGACGGGCGCCGAACTGGCTGCTGGCCTGGCTGTGACCGCCGCAGTTGCCAGCAGCGTAATCAGCGCACCGGCTGGAGCCCAGGCGCATGAGCAAGCTGAACGCGCTACCGCTGCTGTCGAAGAGACTGCGGCTGTAGAAGCGCCGGTTGTTGAAGCGCCAGTTGCTGAAGCCCCGGCGGTTGAAGCCCCTGTCGTCGAAGCAACCACCCCGATCGAAGCCCCAGTGGTTCCGGAAGTGGAAGTTGCGCCGGTTCGCGAAGCCCAACCCGAAGTGGAAGTGGCTGCTGTTGAGCCTGCACCCGTAGTTGAAGCTCAGCCAGTGGTTGAAGCCGCTGTTGAAGCCCCGGCTGTCGAAGAAGCTGCCCCGGCAGTGCGTGAAGTTCGCGAAGAACAGACCGCCTTCCAGTGGACGGCCGAACCCGCTGCACCGGTTGAAGCGCCAGCACCTGCCCCCGTGGTAGAAGAAGCGCCTGCACCGGTTGCCGAAGTGGTTGCCGAACCAGCCCCAGCGGTCGAGCCTGCACCCGTGGTTGAAGCGCCAGTGGTTGCCGAAGTCGCAGCGCCGGTGATTGAAGCGGCTCCCGTTAGCGCCCTGACCGAAAATGGCCGTGCGCCGAACGACCCACGTGAAGTGCGTCGTCGTCGCAAGGCAGCTGAAGCTGCCGCTGCTGCAGCCGCTGCCGCACCGGCTGCCGAAGTGGTCGAGGCGCCAGCCCCTGCCGCAGAAACAGTGGTTGAACATGCCCCACAGGCACTGGAAGCAGAGCACGAGCCTAAACCTCTCGTCTGATCGCCAGCGCTACTAAAAAGCCCCGTCAGGTAACCCTGGCGGGGCTTTTTTTT
>NZ_LXJP01000033.1:0-79693 GCF_001728855.1 Pseudomonas sp. AP19
CCTTTTTTTTTGCCTCGGATTTAGTTGCACTCATGAATAGGCGGCATAAAAAAAGGTGCGATCCTCATCGAGGTCGCACCTTCTTTTTCAGCGGTGGGCTATCAATTACCCAGCGCCTTGGAGGCCAGCCAGAACAACCCGGCTGACAGGCCTACGGTTGCCGGCAAGGTCAACACCCAAGCCATCAGAATGGTCTTCACCGTGCCGCCTTGCAGGCCGCTCTTATTGGCAACCATGGTGCCGGCCACGCCTGAAGACAGTACGTGAGTGGTGGAAACCGGCAGGCTGAAGATGTTGGCCAGGCCAATCATGCTCGCCGTGGTGATCTGCGCCGACATGCCCTGGGCGTAGGTCATGCCCTGCTTGCCGATCTTCTCACCGATGGTCAGGACCACACGTTTCCAGCCGACCATGGTGCCCAGGCCCAAGGCCAGTGCGACCGCGAGGATCACCCAGAACGGTGCGTACTCGGTGGTGGCGGTCAGGTCTTTGCGCAGCTTGTCGAGGTCGGACTTCTCACGCGCATCCAGGCCCGGCAGCTTGCCGACTTTCTTCGCGGTATCGTCCAGGCACAGCAGGTAGCGGCGCACTTCAATTCGGTGGTCGGAGGTCAACGAATGGTAGTCGGAGACACCTTTGAGCGTTTCCATCAGCGCGCTGATGGTTGGCTCGGTCTGCTGCGGGTTGCACTGGAACTTGCCCGGCAGGTCGTCTTTAACACTTTTACCCAGTGCCAGGAACTCGCCGAGCGTGGCGTTGTTACGCTGGTAGAACTGGCTCAAATGCACGGTGGCGTCGCGGGTCCGTTCGATCTGGTAAGTGGTGCTGCCCAGGTCGAGTACGAACTGTGCCGGTACGATACCGATCAGCACCAGCATGATCAGGCCGATGCCTTTCTGACCATCGTTGGAACCGTGCACGAAGCTCACGGCCATCGCGGAAATGACCAGCACCAGGCGGTTCCAGAACGGCGGGTGCTTCTTGTCGTCAAGCTTGCGGCGTTGGTCCGGGGTCTTGTGCATTTTCGACAGCGGGCGCCACCACTTCAGGCCCAGCAGCACCAGGGCTGCGACCAGGAAGCCAGCCATCGGCGAGAACACCAGGGAGGCGCCGATATCGATCGCTTTCTGCCAGTTCACACCGTCAGCCAGGGGGATATCGTTGATCAGGGCATTGGCCAGGCCGACACCGAGGATCGAGCCGATCAGGGTGTGGGAACTGGAGGCCGGGATACCGAAGTACCAGGTGCCCAGGTTCCAGGTGATCGCCGCTGCCAATAAAGAGAAGACCATGGCCAGGCCGTGGCCGGTATTCACATTGATCAGCAACTCCACCGGCAGCAAGTGCACGATGGCGTAGGCGACACCGACACCACCGAGCAACACGCCGAGGAAGTTGAACACCCCGGAGAAGAACACGGCCAGGTGCGGCGGCATGGCTTTGGTATAGATGACTGTGGCCACCGCGTTAGCGGTGTCATGAAAGCCATTGATGAACTCGAAGGCGAGGACAAAGGCCAGGGCGAGCAACAGGCTCACTAGAACCCAAGCATCCAGTCCGCTGAATAAATCGATCATGAAGGTTTTCTGACCCGGTCGTAAGGGGGCGCGATTATGCCAGAAAACCTCAGTAATCGATGCATTAGCTGCTCATCGGTAACAATCTTCATTGAAAAAATGTCGGCGAAAGCGGCGCATCCCAGGGTTTTCGGGGGTTTGGCAAGTCTTTGATTTATAAAGTGCCGGGTCGAAAACACGCGGTTTTGTCACGCAAACGTCATGTCTGAAACATTTGTATGAAATTTCGCTGATAGCAGCAGGACGCTGACCAGTTTCGTGTCAATGCGAGGAGCCCTCCGCCGGTGGTGGGCCGGCAGAGACAGCAAGACCCTGGACTCTGAGCGAAGCGCTTATGGCTCTTCGGCTTTGAGTTCCTGTTCAATCTTTTGGATTTCCTGGGCAAATGCCTGATCCAGCAAACTGGCGCGCTTGCGCCATGGTTTGCGCTCCGGCTCAGGCTGAGCGGCGTAGGTGGTGACTTCCCCGCCGTAAACGTCCTTGTAACGTTGTTCCTGGCGCTCAAGTTCCGCGCGCAGTTCGTCTTTCGTCACAGTGTTACCTAATTGAGATGAGTTGAGCTTATTGAGTGTGCAGCGTCATACCTGAAAGGCGTCCTCGGGATGTTTCAAATTGAACGGTAGAACCATTCAAGTTTGAAAGGCGGCCAAAGGGCAGATCTTTTAAGCGGGTACTTGTGACCTGTGATGCATGCGACGGCATCGCCTGGTGAGCTCCCATCCCGATTGTGATAACGGGCCGACCTCTGCACAGGTTGCATTATAGCGGCGCATTTGAATAACACTATCATCGTGAAGTTAAAAAGCGTCAATGTTGTGTGAGGGTTTTGTTACATGTGAACGTCGGTATTTGCAAAAAGCGCCGTCATCAATGTGCGCGTTTCTAAATGTCAGCATGAATACTCGAACTTTATGACGCTATCAGACAAACCCTAAACTTGAGGTGTCGAGACTGACCCGCGCGCGCTCGCCAAATTGCGATAATCGCATGATCGTCCGATAATCGCCCAATGTTGCCGGTGCTGCCTTGTACATCCCGGCTGGCGCGGCTTGTAATAGCGGCCAACCCTCCCAGCGGTTGAAAATAAGAGAAGGACCCTGAAATGAACGATCAATTGCGCAACTCCTTCGCGTCAGTGGCGCCGCCGATCGTGGCTTCACCGGCCAAGCGCATCCAGGCGTTTACCGGTGATCCGGACTTCATGACCTCCCTGGCGCGTGGCCTGGCTGTGGTCCAGGCGTTTCAGGAGCGCAAGCGCCACCTGACCATCGCCCAGATCAGCCACCGTACCGAAATCCCCCGCGCCGCCGTGCGTCGCTGCCTGCACACCTTGATCAAGCTCGGTTATGCCACTACCGATGGGCGTACCTACTCGCTGTTGCCCAAAGTCTTGACCCTGGGCCATGCCTATTTGTCGTCCACGCCACTGGCCGTGTCGGCCCAGCCGTACCTGGACCGCATGAGCGAGCAGCTGCATGAAGCCTGCAACATGGCGACACTGGAAGGCGACGACATCCTTTATATCGCGCGTTCCGCCACCACTCAGCGCCTGATTTCCGTGGACCTGTCGGTGGGCGGGCGCTTGCCGGCCTATTGCACTTCCATGGGCCGAATCCTGCTCGCCGCGCTCGATGACGCTTCGTTGCAGGACTACCTCGACCACGCCGAGCTGCAGACCAAGACCAGCCGTACCCTGACCACCCCCGAAGCGTTGTTCGAGTGCTTGCAACAAGTGCGTCAGCAAGGCTGGTGCATCGTTGACCAGGAACTGGAGCAGGGTCTGCGCTCCATCGCCGTGCCGGTGTATGACGCCTCCGGCCAGGTGTTGGCCGCGCTGAATGTCAGCACACACGCCGGGCGGGTCAGTCGCAGTGAGCTGGAGCAGCGTTTCCTGCCGAGCATGCTCAGTGCCAGCCGTGAGTTAAGTGCGCAATTGTTTGCCTAAGGTGTTCGGTGACCGCACAGATCCAGGCTTGATCAATTGACGGTGTTTCCCAAGGCTTATTAATGTGCGGCAGCGCTCTCAGCGTCGCCCCAATAATAATGACGGCCCCAGGCCGCCAGCCCGCCATCGGTGTGGAAATAACAATAATGAATCAACCTTCTGTCGGTATTAACCTGGACGTGCAGTCCTTTATCAATGCCCAGCCGCTGTCGCGCTATCAGTGGCGCGTGGTGATCCTGTGTTTCCTGATCGTCTTCCTTGATGGCCTCGACACCGCCGCCATGGGGTTTATTGCGCCCGCGCTGTCCCAGGATTGGGGGATCGACCGCGCCAGCCTCGGCCCGGTGATGAGTGCTGCGTTGATCGGCATGGTGTTTGGCGCACTCGGTTCCGGCCCGCTGGCTGACCGCTTCGGCCGCAAAGTGGTGTTGGTCGGTGCGGTCCTGGTATTTGGCGCGTTCAGTTTGGCTTCGGCCTACAGCGCCAATGTCGACCAACTGCTGGTGTTGCGCTTCCTGACCGGCCTGGGCTTGGGCGCGGGGATGCCGAACGCGACAACTCTGCTCTCCGAATACACCCCCGAGCGCCATAAATCGCTGCTGGTGACCAGCATGTTCTGTGGGTTCAACCTGGGCATGGCCGGTGGCGGGTTTATCTCGGCCAAGCTGATCCCGGCGTTCGGCTGGCATAGTTTGCTGCTGATCGGCGGCATCCTGCCGTTGCTGCTGGCGGTGGTGCTGTTGGTGTGGTTGCCGGAATCGGCGCGTTACCTGGTAGTGCGCAATCGCGGCACTGACCGGGTGCGCAAGACCTTGTCTCCCATCGAGCCCAACCTTGTCGCCCAGGCCAGCAGTTTCAGCGTGCCCGAGCAAAAAACCGTCAAGGCCCGCAACGTCTTCGCGGTGATCTTCTCCGGCACCTACAGCGCCGGCACCTTGTTGCTGTGGCTTACCTACTTCATGGGCCTGGTGATTGTTTACCTGCTGACCAGTTGGTTGCCAACCTTGATGCGCGACAGTGGCGCCAGCATGGAACAGGCCGCGTTTATCGGTGCTTTGTTCCAGTTCGGCGGGGTACTGAGTGCGGTGGGTGTGGGCTGGGCAATGGACCGGTTCAACCCGCACAAGGTCATCGGCATTTTCTACCTGCTTGCCGGGGTGTTTGCCTACGCGGTAGGCCAGAGCCTGGGCAATATCACGCTGCTGGCGACCCTGGTGCTGATCGCCGGGATGTGTGTCAACGGTGCGCAATCGGCGATGCCATCCCTGGCCGCACGTTTCTACCCGACCCAAGGTCGCGCCACGGGCGTGTCGTGGATGCTCGGCATCGGCCGCTTCGGCGCGATCCTCGGCGCGTGGATGGGCGCCACCTTATTGGGCCTGGGCTGGAACTTCGAGCAAGTGCTGACGGCGCTGGTGATCCCGGCCGCATTGGCCACCGCAGCGGTGGTGATCAAAGGCATGGTCAGCCATGCGGATGCCACATAAAAACGGTCGCCATTCCTGTGGGAGCAGGCGTGCTTGCGATGCAAGCGACGCGGTCCAACAGGTGGGCCGAGTCGATGCGATGGCAGGCACGCCAGTGCCCACACAGACCGCGCCCACGGGCGGATGGCGGTTTTTCAGAAACGGTTAGCTAGACAACAATCCGTTCGATAATCGAACAGTGAGTCGATTATCGGATTGTTCGGCCCATGGCCACGGCTTAACCTTCAAGCACTTCGGCGCGACCTCAGCGCCTTTTTCGATCAACACCGGGAGCCCGACCCCATGGCTGAAATTCTTGCGCTGCGTGACGCCGTGAAGCAATTCTTGAACGACGGCGATACCGTCGCACTCGAAGGCTTTACTCACCTGATCCCTACCGCAGCGGGTCATGAAATCATTCGTCAGGGCAAGAAAGACCTGACGCTGGTGCGTATGACGCCTGACCTGATCTACGACCAGTTGATCGGCGCCGGTTGCGCCCGCAAGTTGATTTTCTCGTGGGGCGGCAACCCGGGTGTGGGTTCTCTGCATCGCCTGCGTGACGCAGTCGAGAAGCAGTGGCCGCAACCGTTGGAGATCGAAGAGCACAGCCATGCCGACCTGGCCAATGCCTACGTCGCCGGTGCCTCGGGCCTACCGTTCGCGGTGCTGCGCGCCTACGCCGGTTCCGATCTGCCCAAGGTCAACCCATTGATCAAAAGCGTGACCTGCCCGTTCACCGGCGAAGTGCTGGCGGCGGTGCCGTCGGTACGTCCGGACATCACCGTGATCCACGCCCAAAAGGCCGACCGCAAGGGCAACGTGTTGCTCTGGGGCATTCTCGGCGTGCAGAAGGAAGCGGCCTTGGCGGCCAAGCGTTGCATCGTCACGGTGGAAGAAATCGTCGATGACTTGAACGCGCCGATGAACAGCTGTGTGCTGCCGACCTGGGCCCTGACTGCGGTGTGCCATGTGCCCGGCGGTGCGCACCCGTCCTACGCCCACGGTTACAACGAGCGCGACAACCGTTTCTATCAGGCGTGGGACCCGATCGCCCGCGACCGTGAGACCTTCACCGCCTGGATCGACGAATACATCCATGGCACCGCCGACTTCCGTGAATTCCAGGCCAAGCTGGCCGCCGCGCAGGAGGCCAAGTAATGGCTTACTCGACCAATGAAATGATGACCGTCGCCGCCGCGCGCCGCCTCAAGAACAACTCGGTGTGCTTCGTCGGCATCGGCTTGCCCTCCAAGGCCGCCAACCTGGCACGCCTGACCTCGTCGCCGGATGTGGTGCTGATCTACGAATCCGGCCCGATAGGCGCCAAGCCGTCTGTATTGCCCCTGTCTATCGGCGATGGCGAGTTGGCGGAAACCGCTGACACCGTCGTACCGACCGGTGAGATTTTTCGCTACTGGCTGCAAGGCGGGCGTATCGACGTCGGCTTCCTCGGCGCCGCTCAGGTCGACCGCTTCGGCAACATCAACACCACCGTGGTCGGCGATTATCACCACCCCAAAGTGCGCCTGCCAGGTGCCGGTGGCGCGCCGGAAATCGCCGGCTCGGCCAAGAGCGTGCTGATCATCCTCAAGCAGTCGGCCCGTTCGTTTGTCGACAAGCTCGACTTCATCACGTCGGTCGGCCACGGTGAAGGCGGCGATTCGCGCAAACGCCTGGGCCTGCCGGGGGCCGGTCCTGTAGGGATTATTACCGACCTGTGCATCATGGAACCGGAGGAGGGCAGCCACGAGTTTGTGGTGACCGCGTTGCACCCTGGAGTGACCCGTGAGCAAGTGATCGCGGCCACCGGTTGGGCGATCCGCTTTGCCGACCAGGTGAGCACCACCGCCGCGCCGACCGACGTAGAACTCACGGCCTTGCGTGATCTCGAAGCACGCACCGCCGCCGCCCATGGCCAAGCGCCGGGAGAAGCCTGATGCGCGACGTATTTATCTGTGACGCCATCCGCACGCCCATCGGCCGGTTTGGCGGTGGTTTGTCCACGGTACGCGCCGATGACCTGGCCGCCTTGCCGATCAAGGCACTGGTCGCGCGCAACCCCTCGGTGGATTGGACTGCCGTTGATGAGGTGTTTCTTGGCTGCGCCAACCAGGCCGGTGAAGACAACCGCAACGTCGCGCGCATGGCGCTGTTGTTGGCGGGCCTGCCGGAGAGCATTCCGGGTGTGACCCTCAACCGCCTGTGCGCTTCGGGCATGGACGCCATAGGCACGGCGTTTCGCGCCATCGCCAGTGGTGAAATGGAGCTGGCGATTGCCGGTGGCGTCGAGTCGATGTCACGCGCACCGTTCGTGATGGGCAAAGCTGACGCCGCCTTTTCACGCGCCATGAAACTGGAAGACACCACCATCGGCTGGCGTTTTATCAACCCGCTGATGAAGGCCCAATACGGCGTGGATGCCATGCCGCAGACCGCTGATAACGTGGCTGACGACTATAAGGTGTCACGCGCCGACCAGGACGCCTTTGCCCTGCGCAGCCAGCAACGTACCGCCGTCGCGCAAGCCGCCGGGTTCTTCGCTGAAGAAATCGTGCCGGTGCGCGTCGCCCATAAAAAAGGCGAAACCGTTGTGGATCAGGATGAACACCCTCGCGCGGACACCACGCTGGAGGCCCTGGCCAAACTCAAACCGGTGAATGGCGCCGACAAAACCGTCACTGCCGGCAATGCTTCTGGCGTGAACGATGGCGCGGCAGCGCTGATTTTGGCCTCGGCTGAAGCGGTCAAGAAACACGGCCTCACCGCCCGCGCTCGGGTATTGGGCATGGCCAGTGCGGGTGTCGCGCCGCGGGTGATGGGCATCGGCCCGGTGCCGGCGGTACGCAAACTGGTGGAGCGCCTGGGGTTGGCGGTCACCGACTTTGACGTGATCGAACTCAACGAAGCCTTCGCCAGCCAGGGCCTGGCGGTGCTGCGTGAGCTGGGTATTGCAGATGACGCGCCTCAGGTGAACCCGAACGGCGGCGCCATCGCCCTCGGCCATCCGCTGGGTATGAGCGGCGCGCGTCTGGTATTGACGGCGTTGCACCAGCTGGAAAAAACCGGCGGCCGCAAAGGCCTGGCGACCATGTGTGTGGGCGTGGGCCAAGGCCTGGCCCTGGCAATTGAACGCATCTAATAAGAGAGGATTGCTCCATGAGTGACAAGCCTGGATATCGGCGCCCGCAAGCGGGCACTCAACCGGATTACCTGCACCCGGCCTACCAGTCGACGAACCTGCGTTCGCCGTCCAAGCCGTTGGTGTTCCTGCCCCATTCCTTGTCGGAAATCACCGGCCCGACCATCGGCGCCGAGCGGGTTAACGAGAAGGATAACGACCTCACCGCCCAGCACGATGGCGAGCCCCAGGGCGAACGCATCATCATCCATGGCCGCGTGCTGGATGAAAACGGTCTGCCCGTGCCGGGCATTCTGGTGGAGATCTGGCAGGCCAACGCCGCCGGTCGCTACAACCACAAGCGTGACCTGCACGACGCGCCGCTGGACCCGAACTTCACCGGTACCGGCCGCACCGTCACCGACGCCGATGGCTGGTATCAGTTCCAGACCATCAAGCCTGGCGCCTACCCATGGGGCAACCATCACAACGCGTGGCGCCCGGCGCATATCCATTTTTCGCTGTTCGGCCCGAGTGTGCTGACGCGTCTGGTGACGCAGATGTACTTCCCCGGCGACCCATTGCTTGAATATGACCCGATCTATAACTGTGTGCCGGACACCTCGGCCAAGCAGCGCTTGATCGCCCGCTTCGACCTGGAAAAAACCATTCCTTCCTATGCCCTCGGCTACCGCTGGGACATCGTCCTGCGCGGCCGCGACGCCACGCCGATGGAGAAATGAGATGACACTCAACGCGACCACGTCCCACACCGTTGGGCCGTATTACCACATCGGCCTGACCTGGCTGAACCGCGAAGACTTGACCGTGCCCGCGACCCTGGGCGAGCGCGTGGCGATCAGCGGGCAAGTAGTGGACGGCAACGGTGATGTCGTCAACGACGCCATGCTTGAAGTCTGGCAGGCCAATGCCGCCGGTAAATACGACCACCCGGAAGATGAACAGGAAAAGGCTGTCGACCCGAACTTCGAAGGCTTTGGCCGGGTGCCGGTGGACGCCGAAGGGCGTTTTCGATTTACCACCATCAAGCCGGGCAGCGTGCCGGGCCTGAACGGCACGACCCAGGCGCCGCACCTGGTGGTGCTGGTGTTTGCCCGTGGCTTGGTGAAGCACTTGCTGACGCGGATTTATTTTGACGGTGAAGCGCTCAATGGCGATGACCCGTTACTGGCGTGTGTGCCTGCAGAGCGGCGCAGCACCTTGATTGCCAAGGCGGATGCAGACGGTGTGCATCAGTGGAATGTGATTTTGCAAGGCACGGACAAGGAAACGGTGTTCTTCGACTATTGAGTCGGCTTAAGGGCCTCATCGCAGGCAGGCCCGGCTCCCACAGGTGATTACGGTCAAATGTGGGCGCCGGGTTTGTCCGCGATGCGGCCCTTGCAGGCAACCGATATGCAAAAGTCTGCTTGCGGAACATGGTTGTTGCAAAGTATGTCTAGGCTATAACCGTTCCCACTGAGTGAAAAAACATGACAACAACAACGAGTCACTACACCGGAGAAGAACGCAAAAAACGGATTTTTGCGATTGTCGGTGCTTCCTCCGGCAACCTCGTCGAATGGTTCGACTTCTACGTCTACGCGTTCTGCGCCATTTACTTCGCCCCGGCGTTTTTTCCGTCGGATGACCCAACGGTCCAACTGCTCAACACCGCCGGCGTATTCGCCGCCGGGTTCCTGATGCGGCCTATCGGCGGCTGGCTGTTTGGCCGGGTGGCCGACAAGCACGGGCGCAAAAACTCGATGATGATCTCGGTGCTGATGATGTGCGCCGGTTCCCTGGTCATCGCGTTCTTGCCCACTTATAAAGACATTGGCGCCTGGGCCCCGGCCTTGCTGCTGGTAGCACGCCTGTTCCAGGGCTTGTCAGTGGGTGGCGAATACGGCACCACGGCCACCTACATGAGTGAAGTTGCCCTCAAGGGCCAGCGCGGTTTCTTCGCTTCGTTCCAATACGTGACCCTGATCGGCGGCCAGTTACTGGCGGTGCTGGTGGTGGTGATCCTGCAACAAATCCTCACCGAAGACGAATTGCGCGCCTGGGGCTGGCGGATTCCATTCGTGATCGGCGCGATTGCCGCGGTGATTTCGCTGTTGTTGCGACGCACGCTCAAGGAAACCACCAGCAAGGAAATGCGTCAGGACAAGGACGCCGGCAGCGTCGTCGCGCTGTTTCGCGACCACGGTAAAGCGTTCGTGACGGTGCTGGGTTATACCGCCGGCGGCTCGCTGATTTTCTACACATTCACCACTTACATGCAGAAGTATTTGGTGAACACCGTTGGCATGCACGCCAAGACGTCGAGCTACATCATGACCGGCGCGCTGTTCCTGTATATGTGCATGCAGCCGCTGTTCGGCATGTTGGCGGACAAGATCGGCCGACGTAATTCGATGCTCTGGTTTGCCGGCCTTGGCACCCTGTTTACCGTACCGATCCTGCTGACCCTGAAAACCGTCAGCAGTCCGTTCCTGGCCTTTGTGCTGATCACCCTGGCCCTGGCGATTGTCAGCTTCTACACCTCCATCAGCGGCCTGGTCAAAGCGGAGATGTTTCCGCCCCAGGTGCGTGCGTTGGGCGTGGGCCTGGCCTATGCGGTGGCGAATGCGGTGTTTGGCGGTTCGGCGGAAGTCGTCGCGCTGAGCCTGAAGTCCATCGGCATGGAAAACACCTTCTATTGGTACGTCACCGCGATGATGGCGGTGGCCTTCCTGTTCAGCTTGCGCCTGCCGAAAGAGGCGGCGTACCTGCATCACGATTTGTAAGGGATGAGTTATGACACTGCGCACGAGCAATCAAATGTTCGACGCCTACTTCACCGCTGACAGCATGGCTGAGGTGTTCTGCGACGAGGGGCGTTTGCAGGGCATGCTGGATTTCGAAGCGGCGCTGGCCCGGGCGCAGGCCGGGGTCGGGTTGATTCCGCAGGCCGCGGTCGCACCGATTGCCCAGGCGTGCCTGGCGTCTTTGTATGACGTGGATGCCCTCGGCGTGGCGATTGCCACGGCGGGCAACTCCGCGATTCCGCTGGTGAAGGCGCTGGGCAAATTGATTGCCAGTGAAGACGCGGGGGCCGAGCGTTATGTGCATTTGGGCGCGACCAGCCAGGACGTGATGGACACCGGCCTGGTCCTGCAATTGCGGCGCGCGGTGGGGTTGATCGAAACCGACCTGGCGCAATTGGGCGAGGTGCTTGCGGCGCAAGCCCAGCTTTACGCGCAGGTGCCGTTGGCCGGCCGCACCTGGTTGCAGCACGCCACACCGGTGACGCTGGGGATGAAAATTGCCGGTTGGCTGGGCGCCGTGACACGCAGTCGTCAGCGCCTTGCCGAACTGAAGCCACGCTTGCTGGTGCTGCAGTTCGGCGGTGCGTCCGGCACCCTGGCGGCGCTCGGCGAACACGCCATGCCCGTCGCCGAAGCCTTGGCGGCTGAGTTGCAACTGAGCCTGCCCGAGCAACCCTGGCACACCCAACGTGACCGCCTGGTGGAGTTCGCCAGCGTGCTCGGCTTGATCGCCGGCAGCCTGGGTAAAGTGGGGCGTGATATCAGCTTGTTGATGCAGACCGAGGCGGCCGAGGTGTTCGAGCCGTCGGCGCCGGGTAAAGGTGGCTCGTCGACCATGCCACACAAACGCAACCCGGTCGGTGCGGCCGTGCTGATCAGCGCTGCCACACGCGTACCGGGCCTGGTGGCGACGATGTTCAGCGCCATGCCCCAGGAACACGAGCGCAGCTTGGGCCTCTGGCATGCCGAATGGGAAACCCTGCCGCAGATCTGCCGGTTGGTGTCCGGCGCCTTGAAACAGGCGTTGCTGATCAGCGAAGGCTTGGAAGTCGACCCCGAGCGTATGGCCCGCAACCTTGATTTGACCCAGGGCCTGGTGCTGGCCGAAGCCGTCAGCAGTGTGCTTGCCCAGCGCCTGGGGCGCGAGACCGCGCACCACCTGCTGGAACAATGCTGCAAACGTGCCGTCGCCGAACACCGCCATTTGCGCGCGGTGCTGGCGGATGAGCCGCAGGTCACCGCCGAGCTGTCGGCGGCCGAACTCGACCGTCTACTCGACCCGGCCCATTACCTGGGCCAGGCCCACACTTGGGTCACCCGTGCGGTGACCGACCATTTTGCATTGACCGCGTAAGGAGACCGCTGTGGCCTTTGTACAACTCGCCGAGGGCGAACTGCATTACCAATTGGACGGTCCGGTCGACGCGCCGGTGTTGGTACTGTCCAATTCGTTGGGCACCGATTTGCATATGTGGGACATCCAGATCCCGGCCTTCACCGCGCATTTTCGCGTGCTGCGGCTAGACACCCGTGGCCACGGTAAATCCCTGGTGAGCAAGGGCCCCTACAGCATTGAGCAACTTGGCCGCGACGTGATCGCGTTGCTGGATGCGCTGGATATCCAGCGTGCGCATTTTTGCGGGCTGTCCATGGGCGGCCTGATCGGTCAGTGGCTGGGCATCAATGCCGGTCACCGTCTGCAGCGCCTGGTGGTGTGCAACACCGCCGCGAAGATCGGTACCCCGGACATCTGGAACCCACGTATCGACATGGTGTTGCGCGACGGCGCGGCAGCCATGGTTGCGCTTCGCGATGCGTCGATTGCACGCTGGTTCACCGCCGATTTCGCCGCCGCCAACCCGCACCAGGCCCGGCAGATTACCGACATGCTCGCCGCCACCTCGCCTGAGGGTTACGCGGCCAATTGCGCGGCGGTGCGCGATGCGGATTTGCGTGAACAACTGTCGAAGATCCAGGTGCCGACCCTGGTCATTGCCGGCACCGAAGACGCCGTCACCCCGCCGGCCGGCAGTCATTTTATCCAGCAGCAGGTCAAGGGCGCCGAGTACGCCGAGTTTTACGCAGCGCACCTGTCCAATGTTCAGGCCGGCGCTGATTTCAGCAACCGTGTGCTGGAATTCCTGCTGGCCCGCTAAGGAGCTTTTTGTGGACGAGAAACAACGTTATGCCGATGGCCTGCAAGTGCGCCGCGAGGTGTTGGGCGACGCCCATGTCGACCGCAGCCTCAATGCCCTGACCGAGTTCAACAGCGAGTTCCAGGAAATGATCACTCGCCATGCCTGGGGTGATATCTGGACCCGCCCGGGCCTGCCTCGGCATACCCGCAGCCTGATCACCATCGCCATGCTGATTGGCATGAACCGCAGTGAAGAGCTGAAATTGCATCTACGTGCTGCCGCCAGTAACGGCGTGACCCGCGCCGAGATCAAGGAGGTGCTGATGCAGAGCGCGATCTACTGCGGGATCCCGGCGGCGAACGCGACGTTTCACTTGGCCGAGTCGGTGTGGGATGAGTTGGGCGTCGAGTCGCGCGAGTAAGTGGAGCGAAAACCCGCCTGGCGCAGGTCAGGCGGGTTTTTGTTACGAAGGCCTTCGCTTTGCACGCTTTCACGCTGTCGCCAATACACACCGCGAGTCGTGAGGTCGTGCCTTACGCGATTCAGGCGCTTGCTTGAACGGGGTTATAGTTCTGTGGGTGATAACGCCGTTTCAAGCCAGGTTCTTCTTCGCCGGAAACAAACCCCCCACCGCTGTACAGCGTGCCTGCTTTACCATCGCCCATATTGATAAACGCATAATTTTTTACATTGGAATCAATGGTGACTTTATCGTCACCGTCGCCGGCCTGTAGGAAAAGCCTGGAACCGCCGGCGGGATCATTTTTAATCGGCAGGAGAAACTTCTGCCCATTCACCTCAGCCATCAATGAGTTGTCTGGCCCCACACTGATACGAAGGGTGTCATTACCCGCGCCGGTGATAATTTGCATGACCCCATCGCCAAACTGCCTCGGGTTTTCGTTAGGCGAAAACTTGAAAGTAGTCTCGCCGTGTTTGAATTCGGCATTTTTTTGCAGATGAGGCGCGATGGCGATGATGTCTTGCTGCGAGAACGTTTTGAGTCCCGAGGACTCGGGGGCGGAGGTGTATCCATTTATCCCGGAGACTGAGTGCTGGTCGTTAAGACTGACGGTGGTCTGGAACCAGATGTCGTCCGCGATCTGGACGTGGTCATCGCCCCCATTGGTTTTTATTTCCACCAGTTCGGTCATGCCGCCAGCATTCTGAATGGGCAGCAAGTAGCGCCTGTCGTTTATTTCTGCGACGACGCCGATATCCGGCAGGCTCTTCAAGTGGACCTTGTCTGCGCTATTACCGGTTTCGATCGTGACTTTATTGCGCACCATGGGCGCGCCGTGAAAACTGCCCTCATGGGCCGTCGCCGAGGTGATCCGCACATTGCCGTTGTCGTAGGTGTGAGTGACCGGGGTGCTGGTAGGTGCGCGTGGAACTTCTGTGATTGCGCGCGATTCCATGGGCTGCGATGCCGGGGCGGTGAGTGCGGTGGCTGCGGGCTTATCCATTAAGGTGTGAATGCGCTGGCCGGTAAGCGATGTGATCGCTCTACCATGCGTCGATGCTTTTTTTTTGCCGCTGCTGGACGGTAGAAAGTTAGCGTCTGCGCGATGAAGCGTGCGTGCTGACCCTGAGTGTTTTTTATCTGCTTCAGTGGTCTTTTCGTTAGGGCCGAAATGAATGGGCGAATAGCGATGCAGCGAGGATACAGGCGACATGGATAAGTCCTTTTGGCGGTCGGGAATATAAGGGGTCACGTAGTCCGCAGTAAGTTTGCGGGCTACTGATCCGGTAGTGGGAAGGCAAGGTCTCTGCGTTCCAGCACTACTTGTTTCATATTCCTACACGTGCTTTGGATTTATAGCCGGTCGGCTGTTGATGAATAGTCAGGCGGGGGCGCCTGAAGGGGACTACGTGTCCACAATAAATGCCCTGCGAAGGCTGGCGGGTGTGTCAGTGTGAATCTGCGTCCCATATCCAACTCCACGCACCTGGCAACTGCACGGGTTCATTGACATCCTTCACCGTGCGCGCCAGTGCTGCGCGTTCCAGCGCGGCATGCTCGGTGTAGAACGGCTCGGCGGCGGTCTTCATGCCGTTGATCCGGGCACTGTCCATCAGGATCTGTAGATACTCCTGCATATGCCGCGCGGTGTAGCGGTTGATATCGTGGAAGGTCACCACCACCGGTATCACACCGTCGACGGTCGGTAACTCACCCAGCGCAATGCGCTCGCGGACTACCGACAGTTGCCGATACAAATTCGCGCGCCGACGCGGGCTGCCGTTGAAGCCCCAGATCTTGCCGTCATTGGCACTCAGGTCCGTCAACAATACGTGCATGCCGTGGCGCTGGTAGGCAGCGAAAGTGCGCTTGTCGTAGTTCCAGAAGGGCGGGCGTACCAGCGCCGGTGAGGCGCCAGTGATCGACGCAATGTCGGCTGCACCCTGGGTGAGCGTGCGTTCAAGTTCGGCGTCATTCAGCCAGCGGTGGTTGGTATGAAACGCCGTGGCCGTGTGGAAGGCCAGGACATGCCCGGCGGCGTATTCGCGTTCCATGGTCTTGTGCCCCCGCGGGTTACCGCCGGACCGGGAGGCTTCGGTCTGCAGGAAGAACACCGCCTTGATGCCCGGCAGCACCGGGTTTTTCGCAAGATCGGCCATCACCGAGCGGCTCGGGTTGTTATAGCCGGAGGCGCTGGGGCCGTCATCGAAGGTCAGCAGAAAACGGATCGGCGCCTGGGCCTGCAGACGCTCTGTGGTCTGCGGCGTCAAGGCAATAGGCGCACTCATACAGCCGCTGAGGCTCAGCGCCAGGGCGATTGCGATGGCGAAAGATTTCATGGTGTGCACGGGCTCGAATGGAGGCCGCTGCTGGGCGAATCAGCAGCGGCAGGCGCGAACCATACAGCAAGTCCGACGCCGGTTTACAGCAGACTTATCGGGTAGCTGACGATCAACCGGTTTTCGTCGAACTCGTTGTTGCTGTAGTCCCTGCGCATCGTCGAATTGCGCCAGCGTACGTTGAGGTCCCGGAGTGCGCCGCTTTGCACGGTGTAGCCCAATTCGCTCTCACGGCCCCATTCCTTGCCGTCGGTGATGGTCCCGGTGTGCACATTACTGCCGCTGATATAGCGGTTCATCAGCGTCAGGCCCGGTACGCCGAGGGCGGCGAAGTTGTAGTCGTGGCGCACTTGCCAGGATTTCTCCTGGGCGTTGTCGTAGCTGGAGTTGTAACTGTCGTTGGCCAGGGTGCCACCGCTGGTGCCGTTGACGCGCATCCAGGCACTGTTGCCGGTGAGTTTTTGCAGGCCGACGTAGAACGTGTTGCCCCCGTAGCGAGCGGAAAACAGGCCGGACCAGGTCTTGTTGTCCAGGTCTCCTGCGCGGGCGCTGCCGTCATCCTTGCCATAGAAAAAGCCGAGATTGGCGCCCAAGGTCCAGTCGCCGATGGGCTGGCTGTGGGTCAGGTTGATGTATTGCTGGCTGTAGATGTCCTTGAGCTGGGCGTTCCACACGCCGATTTGGGTGCGCTTGTCATTGAACGCGTATTCGCCGCCCTGGAAGTTGAAACGGTCGGAGGTGAAAGCGGCTTTGCCGGTCATCGACATGTCCGACATGCTGCTGTCATCGCGCGGGCTGTTGGCCCGGAACTGCCCGCCATAAAGGGTCAGGCCGGCAATTTCCCTGGAGGTAATTTGCCCGCCGCGCAGGGTTTGCGGCAGGGAGCGGCCGTCGTCCGCGCGCAGGATGGGCAGCACCGGCATCCACTCGCCGACCTTCAGTTCGGTCTTCGAAATCCGCGTTTTAAAGGCAACGCCGAGGCGCCCGAAGTTATCCGCCGGGCGGCCGTCGTGGTCCAGCGGCAACAACTGGGTGCCACCGGTGCCGCGCCCGCCATCAAGCTTTTGTGAGTACATACCCAATACATCCAGCCCGAAACCGACGGTGCCCTGAGTAAAGCCGGACTTGGCGTCGAGGATGAAACTTTGCGTCCACTCCTGCGCGCCGCCCTGGGCTTTGGTCGGGTTGGTGTAATTGCGGTTGAAGAAGAAGTTGCGCATGTTGAGGTTGGCGCTGGCGTCTTCGAGAAAACCGTGTTCCTCGGCGACCACGGGTAGGGCAAGGCTGGCGACAGCGGTCGCCAGCAATAGCTGGCGCGGGTGGAAAGTGCTCATGGTGGTGGACCTGTTGTTATTGGGGTTATGCAGGTGCCGGCCATGGTGCTTGGCGGTGTGGGGGCGATGAAAGTGGGGGAGGGCGGGTTGTGGGCGATGATCGAACGCAATTGTGGCGCGTCAACTCGTCAGCTTCTGGCGTATGGGGGCTGGTGTCTACTGTCAGGTTTAACAGTAGATGCCGTGTATTCAAGCGCCTATTTTCGTGGCGGCAGCCGTTGCTTTCCAAGTGTTTAAGGGAGAAGAGCTCATGAATTTTGGATCATATGTGGGTCAGTGTTTAACGTCTTCGGATGAGTTCGACGCCAGCCTGACCATTGCGCACAAGAAGCCGATTCCGATTAACTTCGACAACCTTGAGTTGCAGTCCTGCATCGAGGGCGGTCAGCTGTGCATTCGCCTGGGGATTCAAAGCAAGCCTGGCGCCAATAATGAGTTGACCCTTGAGGCTGACGCGCTCCCGTTGAAACCGGGAATGACCTATCCCATCGGTCCGAAATCCTTGCCAGTGAGGGCCCGCTTTGGTTTGGAAGGCTACCTTGAGCACCTCCCCGACATTTATTGGGGCAATTTAGACGTCAATCACATCTACACCGACAAAGCCGGCAAGACATCGATCAATGTCAGCTTCTCGATCGGTTGGGATGACGATGACGGTAACGAGATGGAGCTCAAGTGCTCGACGCTGCAGGTCAGTACCTAGGCTCATTGGGATGATGACCAATATGTCGGGATATAAAAAAACCGCTTCCTGTGAGGGAAGCGGTTTTTTTCACAACAGCACGATCAGAACAACTTCAGTGCCGGTGCTTCTTCTTTCAACGGCTCGTTCTTCGCGGTCTGCTCATTCCAGCCACCGCCGAGGGCCTTGTACAGGTTGACCTCGCTGTTCAGCTGCGCCAGGCGGTCGGTGATCAGCGATTGCTGGGCACTGAACAGCTGGCGTTGGGCGTCGAGGAAGGTCAGGTTGCTGTCGACACCAATGCGGTAGCGACGCTCGGCCAGGCGGTAGTAATCCTGGTTGGCGGCGACAAAACCACGCTGGGCATCCAGCTGCTGCTTGTAGGTCTCACGCGCGGCGAGGCCGTCGGAAACTTCCTGGAAGCCGGTCTGAATCGCCTTCTCGTAGTTGGCCACGTTGATCTCTTTCTGGATCTTCGAGTAGTCCAGGCTTGCGCGCAGGCTACCGGCGTTGAAGATCGGGATGTTGATCTGCGGGGCGAACGACCAAGTACCCGAGCCGCCTTTGAACAGGCCGCCCAGCGTCGGGCTGGCAGTGCCGGCGCTGGCGGTCAGGCTGATGCTTGGGAAGAACGCAGCACGCGCCGCACCGATATTGGCGTTGGCAGCCTTGAGGTTGTACTCGGCCTGCACAATGTCGGGACGACGTTGCAGCAGGTCGGAGGGCAACCCGGCCGGCACTTCGCTGAGCAGGTCATCCGACAGCGGCTTGCTGGCGATATTCGCCGGCAGGCCAGTGCCCAGCAACAGGGTCAGGCTGTTTTCGTCCTGAGCCACCTGGCGGGTATACCGCGCCAATTGCACGCGGGCATTTTCCACCGAGGTGCGCGCCTGGCTGAGGTCGAGGGCCGAGGCCACGCCAACTTCGTTACTGCGCGTGGTGAGCTTGTAGCTCTGCTCGAATGCGCCCAGGGTTTCCTGGGTCAGCTTGAGCAGTTCCTTGTCGGCCTGCCAGGTCAGGTAGGCGTTGGCCACACTGGCCACCAGGCTGATCTGGGTGCTGCGCCGCGCTTCTTCAGTGGCGAAGTACTTTTGCAGGGCTTCTTCACTCAGGCTGCGCACGCGGCCGAACAGGTCCAGTTCATACGAGCTGATCCCCAGGCCCGCCGAGTATTGGCTGGCGATGGTCGATTCGCCGCTTTGCGACAGTTTGGCCGGGGTGCGCGAACGGCTGCCGCTGCCGGTTGCCGAAACGGCCGGGAACAGGTCGGCACGCTGGATCTGGTATTGCGCCGCGTAGGCGTCGATGTTCAAGGCCGCGACACGCAGGTCACGGTTGTTCACCAGCGCAGTCTGGATCAGCTGTTGCAGGGCAGGGTCGTGGAAAAACTGCTTCCAGCCTTGCTCGGCAGCGGCCTGGCCCGGCGCCTGGGCCGACGAATACGCCGGCCCTTGCGGGAACTGAGCAGCCACCGGTGCTTCAGGGCGCTGATAGTCAGGTATCAGCGAGCAGCCACTGAGCACGAATGCCGTGACGGCTAGGGAAAGTAGCGACTTGCTCATTGGCCAGCCTCTTTAGGAGTTTCAGTAGTAACCGTCTTTTTACGTTCGCCCGCGGCCGATACGGTCGCGAAGAACAGTGGGACCCAGAAGATCGCCAGGACGGTGGCGGTGATCATACCGCCAATTACGCCGGTACCGATTGCATGCTGGCTGCCTGAGCCTGCGCCGCTGGAGATCGCCAGTGGCAATACGCCGAGGACGAACGCCATGGAGGTCATGATGATCGGCCGCAGACGCATGCGGGACGCCTCGATGGCCGCCTCGACGATGCCTTTGCCTTGTTCGTGAAGCTCCTTGGCAAACTCCACGATCAGGATGGCGTTTTTCGCCGCCAGGCCCACCGTCACCAACAGGCCCACCTGGAAGAACACGTCGTTGGACAACCCGCGCATGCTGGTCGCCATCAACGCACCCACAACCCCGAGGGGCACTACCAGGATCACCGCAATCGGGATCGACCAACTTTCGTACAGTGCCGCGAGGCAGAGGAACACCACCAGCAGCGACAAGGCGTACAGCGCAGGTGCCTGGGAGCCGGACAGACGTTCTTCATACGACAGGCCGGTCCACGCATAGCCAACACCTGCCGGCAGTTGCTTGGCGATACGCTCGACTTCGGCCATGGCGTCACCGGTACTGTAGCCCGGCGCCGGGGTGCCGAGGATTTCCATCGCCGCAACACCGTTGTAGCGCGAGAGTTTCGGCGAACCGTAGATCCACTTGCCCGACGCGATGGCGGACAACGGCACCATCTTCCCGGAGTCGCTGCGCACGTACCATTTGTTCAGGTCTTCAGGCGACATGCGGCTGGCGGCGTCACCTTGCACGTACACCTTCTTCACCCGACCACGGTCGATGAAGTCGTTGACGTAGCTGCCACCTAGGGCGATCGCCAGGGTCTGGTTGATATTCGACAGGGTGATGCCTTGGGCACTGGCCTTCTCGTCGTCGACGGTGAGCTCGTACTGCGGCTCATCGTTCACGCCGTTGGGGCGCACACCTGCCAGAATCTTGCTTTGTGCTGCCATACCCAGGAACTGGTTACGCGCCGCCATCAGTTTATCGTGGCCGACACCGCCCTGGTCTTGCAGGAACACGTCGAAGCCGGTGGCGTTACCCAGCTCCAGTACAGACGGCGGAACGATGGCAAATACCATGGCGTCCTTGAATGTCTGCATGAAGTAACCCTGGGCGCGCTTGGCGATCTCGAACACCGAGGTGGAAGCGTCACGCTCGCCCCACGGTTTGAGCATCACAAAGGCCAGGCCCGAACTTTGGCCGCGACCGGCGAAGTTGAAGCCGTTTACGGTAAACACCGATTTCACGCCTTTGCCTTCGCCTGGCTCGCCTTCCTTGTCGTTGAGCAGGAATGTGCGCATGTCGTCGATGACTTTTTGCGTACGTTCAGCCGTAGAACCGACCGGCGTCTGCACCTGGGCAAAGATCACGCCCTGGTCTTCATCGGGCAGGAACGCCGCAGGGATGCGCATGAACAGCCAGATCATGCCGGCGATGATCAGTGCGTACACCAGGAACGCCGGGATCTTGTGCTTGATCATGTTACCCACGCCGCGCTCGTAGCTCAGTACGCCACGGTCGAAGGTGCGGTTGAACCAGCCGAAGAAACCACGCTTGGGTTGGCCGTGTTTTTCCGGGTCGATCGGCTTGAGCATGGTGGCGCACAAGGCCGGGGTGAAGATCAGCGCAACCAGTACCGACAACGCCATGGCCGAAACGATGGTGATGGAGAACTGTTTGTAAATCACACCGGTGGAACCACCGAAGAACGCCATCGGCAACAGCACCGCCGACAGTACCAGGGCAATACCCACCAGGGCACCCTGGATCTGGCCCATGGACTTGACCGTCGCCTCCTTGGGCGACAGGTGCTCCTCGGCCATCACCCGCTCGACGTTTTCCACCACGACGATGGCGTCATCCACCAGCAAGCCGATGGCCAGGATCATGCCGAACATGGTCAGGGTGTTGATGGTGAAGCCGAACGCAGCCAGGATCCCGAAGGTACCCAGCAACACCACCGGTACGGTCATGGTGGTGATGATGGTCGCGCGGAAGTTCTGCAGGAACAGGAACATCACCAGGAACACCAGCACGATCGCTTCGACCAGGGTGTCGACAACACCGGAGATCGATTCGGTTACGACTGGGGTGGTGTCATACGGCACCACCGCCTTCATGCCAGGCGGGAAGAACGGTTCGAGCGACGCGACGGTGGCGCGGATGGCCTTGCCGGTGTCCAGGGCGTTGGCGCCCGACGCCAGCTTGATCGCCATACCGGAAGCCGGCTTGCCGTTGAACTGCGCAGCAATGCTGTAGTTCTGGCCACCGAGCTCAATACGGGCGACATCCTTCAGGCGTACCTGTGAACCGTCGGTATTGACCTTCATCAGGATATTGCCGAACTGCTCGGCCGTCTGCAGGCGGGTCTTGCCGATGATCGTGGCGTTCAACTGGGTGCCGGGCAGGGCAGGCAGGCCGCCCAGTTGGCCGGTGGCCACCTGTACGTTCTGTGCGGAAATCGCCGTGCTGACATCCACCGGCGTGAGCTGGTAGTTGTTCAGCTTGCCCGGGTCCAGCCAGATACGCATCGCGTACTGCGAACCGAACACCTGGAAGTCACCGACACCCGCAGTCCGCGAAATCGGGTCCTGGATGTTCGACACGATGTAGTTGGACAGGTCGTCCTTGGTCATGCTGCCGTCTTCCGACACCAGACCGATCACCATCAGGAAGTTCTTCACCGACTTGGTCACGCGGATACCCTGTTGCTGCACTTCTTGCGGCAGCAGCGGGGTGGCCAGGTTCAGCTTGTTCTGCACCTGAACCTGGGCGATATCCGGGTTGGTACCCTGGTTGAACGTCACGGTGATGGTCATGCTGCCGTCGGAGTTACTGTCCGAGGAAACATAACGCAGGTTGTCGATACCGTTGAGCTGTTGCTCGATGACCTGCACCACGGTGTCCTGCACGGTTTGTGCGGACGCGCCTGGGTAGGTCACCTGGATGTCGATGGCGGTCGGCGCGATGGCCGGGTATTGGTTGATGGGCAACTTCATGATCGAAAGTGCCCCGACCAGCATGATCACCAGGGCAATAACCCAGGCGAAAATGGGGCGGTCGATAAAAAATTTCGACATGGGTTACTCCCCTTTGCCAGCAGCGGCAGCAGGAGCAGCAGCAGTGCCAGCGTCAGCAGGCTTAGCGTTGTCGGCTGCCTTGACCTTGACCTCGACGCCCGGCTTGACGTACTGCAAGCCTTCGGTGATCACACGGTCGCCGGCGTTCAGGCCTTTTTCCACCAGCCAGTAGGCGCCGTACGTACGGTTGGCCACCAGCTCACGTTGCTCGACCTTGTTGTCGGCGTTGACGATCAGCGCCGTTGGCGTGCCCTTCAGGTCGCGGGTCACGCCTTGTTGCGGTGCCAGGATAGCCTTGCTGTTCACGCCGGCTTGCAGCTGGGCGTGGACGAACATGCCCGGCAGCAGGGTGTGGTCAGGGTTCGGGAACACGGCGCGCAGGGTCACGGAACCGGTGGTCTGGTCGACCGACACTTCGGAGAACTCCAGCTTGCCGTCCTGGCCGTAAGCGGTGCCGTCTTCCAGGGTCAGCTTGACCTTGGCCGCGTTTTCGCCGGATTTTTCCAGCTGGCCGCTTGCCAGGTCGCGGCGCAGTTTGAGCATTTCTGCCGAGGACTGCGTGACGTCGACGTAGATCGGGTCCAGTTGCTGGATCACGGCCATGGCATCGGCCTGGCCATTGCTCACCAGTGCGCCTTCGGTGACCGAAGAGCGGCCAATACGCCCGGAGATCGGCGCGAACACTTTGGTGTAGCGCACATTGATCTGGGCGGTTTGCACATTGGCTTCGGACGTCATGCGGTTGGCGACGGCGGTGTCGTATTCCTGACGGCTGACAGCTTGCTCATCGACCAACTGCTTGTAGCGGTCGGTGATCGACTTGGTTTGGGTCAGGCTCGCTTGTGCGCTTTTCAGGGTGGCTTCATACACCGACGGGTCGATCTGGTAGAGCTGTTGCCCTTCCTTCACGTCGCCGCCTTCCTTGAACAGGCGCTTGAGAATGATGCCATTGACCTGAGGACGAACCTCCGCGATGCGGTAAGCCGTGGTGCGGCCCGGCAGCTCGGTGGTCAGGGTGAAGGCTTGCGGTTGAATGGTGACCACGCCGACCTGAGGGGTTTGAGCGGGCGGAGCCGCTTCTTCCTTTTTACATCCGCTGAGCAGCGATGCCAGGGCGACGGCAGTGACCAGAGCGGTAACAGCTGGCTTAAGTTGCATGAAGATCCTCGGGTCAGGCGCGCAGAATGCGCACAAGAAGTGTGGAAGGGTAAAAAACAAGCTGTGAGTAGATAAGTAGCTTGCTACGCAATATACTTACGTTCATGGTTGTTTGTAAACTCTTGACAGGCTTCGCAGGTTGTTGACAAAGCAGCCCCGAAAGCCTCGATTTTAGTACGTTCGGTGCCCAAGACGGTGTCGTCCCACAATTATTCAGATGATCGTTACCGCCTATTAAAGCAGCGTTACCGATAGTCCCAAGTGTTCTGATTGAGGTTTTACTGCCATGGTTCGTCGCACCAAAGAGGAAGCTCAGGAAACGCGCAGCCAGATTCTCCAGGCCGCCGAGCAAGCCTTTTATGAGCGCGGCGTCGCGCGGACTACGTTGGCGGACATCGCCGCGTTGGCCGGGGTGACGCGCGGGGCTATCTATTGGCATTTCAGTAACAAGTCCGATTTGCTGCAGGCACTGCTCGACACCCTGCACGAACCGTTGGACGAGTTGGCGCGGGCCAGTGAAAGCGAGGATGAAGTCGACCCGCTTGGCTGCATGCGCAAGCTGTTGATTCATTTGTTTCATCAGGTGGCTCTGGACCCGAAAACCCGGCGCATCAACGAGATTTTGTTTCATAAGTGCGAGTTCACCGATGAAATGTGTGACATGCGTCGCCAGCGCCAGACCCATAGCCTGGAATGCAACCTGCGTATTGGCCTGACCTTGCGTAACGCGATCCATCGCGGGCAACTTCCGGAAAATCTCGACACCACCCGTGGGGCGGTGTGCATACATGCCTATATCAACGGGATCATTGGCCAGTGGCTTCTGGTGCCCGACAGTTTTCAACTGCATCAGCAGGCTGAACGCTGGGTTGATGCGGGGCTGGACATGCTGCGCCTGAGCCCCAGCCTGCGCAATTAAGACAAAATGCGTAATTACTTCCAGTTGTGTCAACAGTAAAGACGAGACACAGTCCATCGTCCCTTCGGACGATTGGTGGGGTGACTTTATATACGGGCTGGCGGGCGGTTGATAGGTAGCCGCCTAAGTATTTTGTAGCGATATTGTTGCAAGGCTGTAAAGGAATGTTTCCCGGCCCCAATGAAAAAGCCCCGGTTCCTTCGAACTGGGGCTTTTTCGTTTCAGCGGATTACATCAAATTGCCAGTGTCGGGTAGTCGATGTAGCCGACCGGGCCCTTGGCGTAGAAGGTTTCCGGGTGCGCTTCATTTAATGGCGCATCGGCCTTCAGGCGCGCCGGCAGGTCCGGGTTGGCAATGAACGGTACGCCGAAGGCCACCGCATCAGCCTTGCCGGAAGCCAGCCAGGCATTGGCGCTGTCTTTGGTGAAGCGTTCGTTGGCAATGTAAGCGCCGCCGAAAGCTTTTTTCAGTTGTGGGCCGAGGCTGTCGCCGGCTTCTTTTTCACGCGAGCAAATGAACGCGATACCCCGCTTGCCCAGTTCGCTGGCAACGTAGGTGAAGGTTTCGGCCAGGTTGTCGTCGCCCATGTCATGGGAGTCGGCGCGCGGTGCCAGGTGCACACCCACACGGCCGGCGCCCCAGACTTCGATGGCCGCGTCGGTCACTTCCAGCAGCAGGCGCGCACGGTTTTCCAGGGAACCACCGTAGTTGTCGGTACGTTTGTTGGTGCTGCTCTGCAGGAACTGGTCGAGCAGGTAACCGTTGGCGCCGTGGATCTCCACGCCGTCAAAACCTGCAGCCTTGGCGTTTTCGGCACCGACGCGGTAAGCGTCGACGATGTCGGCGATTTCAGCGGTTTCCAGGGCGCGTGGGGTTGGGTAGTCGGCCAATGGGCGCACCAGGCTCACGTGACCTTTTGGCTGGATGGCGCTCGGTGCCACCGGGGTTTCGCCGTTCAGGTAGGACGCGTGGGAGATCCGGCCAACGTGCCACAGTTGCAGGACAATCTTGCCACCCGCGCCATGCACGGCCTTGGTCACATTGGCCCAGCCGCGCACTTGGTCGTTGGACCAGATGCCCGGCGTGTCCGGGTAGCCCACGCCCAGCGGCGTCACGGACGTGGCTTCGCTGAGGATCAGCCCGGCGGAAGCGCGTTGCACGTAATACTCGGCCATCAGCGCGTTGGGTACGCGACCGGCATCGGCGCGGCAGCGGGTCAGCGGTGCCATGATGATGCGGTTCGACAGTTCCAGGTCGCCCAGTTTGATCGGATCGAAAATAGTCGTCATGGGATAACACCCTTCTCTTTAAGTGGATTGATCAGTTGGTCGCAGGGGCCAGGTCGGCATCGCCGCTCTGACGGAAAGTAATCAAGGTCACCAGCAAGGCAAGAATCGCCAGGGCCGCAGCGGCCAGAGGCACGCTGGTCAGGCCGAAACCGTGGGCAATCACACTGCCGCCAACCCAGGCGCCCAGGGCGTTGCCGATGTTGAAGGCGCCGATGTTCAAGGTGGACACCAGGTTCGGTGCCGCCTTGCCGAAGGTCACCACGTTGATTTGCAGCGCCGGTACGGCAGCGAACGAGGCGGTGGCCCACAGGAACAGGGTGATTTCAGTCGGGATCACCGCGACGCTGGTCCAGGTCAACACCGTGGAGACCACCGCCATGCTGATGAACACGCCGATCAGGGTGGCCGCCAGGCGTTTGTCCGCCAGCTTGCCGCCGATGATGTTGCCCACGGTGAGGCCCAGGCCGATCAACAGCAGGGTCCAGGTCACGCCTTTGGGCGACACGCCGGTGACGTCGCCAAGCAGTGGTGCGACATAGGTGAAGAGGGTGAACATGGAGGCGGCGAACAGCGCGGTCATGGTCAGCGACAACCAGATGCCGGCGCCCTTGAGGGCGGCCAGTTCGGCGCGCATGTCGAGTTTTTCTTCGTCGCGCTTGGCCGGCAGGAAACGGATCAGGCCGATCAGCGCCACCACACCAATGACGGTCACTGCCCAGAAGGTCGAGCGCCAGCCGGCTTCCTGACCCAGCGCGGTGCCCAGCGGTACGCCGAGTACATTGGCCAGGGTCAGGCCGGTGAACATCAAGGCTACCGCCGACGCGCGCTTGTTGGCCGGCACCAGGTTGGCGGCGACCACCGAACCGATACCAAAGAAGGCACCGTGGCACAGCGCGGTGACCACACGGGCAAACATCAGCACGTTGTAATCACTGGCCAGCGCACAGAGCAGGTTGCCGACAATAAAGATGCCCATCAACGCTACCAGGGCGGCCTTGCGTGGCAGCTTGGCGGTGGCCAGTGCCATGAAGGGCGCGCCGATGGCCACGCCCAGGGCGTAGCCGGTGACCAGCCAGCCGGCGCCGGGAATCGACACGCCCAAGTCCGCCGCCACGTCGGGCAGCAAGCCCATGATGACGAACTCGGTGGTGCCGATGGCGAAGGCGCTCAGGGCCAGTATGAGTAGCGAGAGGGGCATTTGCGTGTCCTTGGTTACAGCGGTTCGATGATTTCGGCGCTGAGTTCAGTCGTGAGTGCCGCGAGGAATGCTTGGATCACTTCCTCGTTACGCTTGAAAAAGTGCCACTGCCCGGCCTTCTGGCTGCTGATCAACCCGGCGCGTTGCAGGGTGGCCAGGTGGGCCGACACGGTCGACTGGGACAAGCCGCAGCGCTGGTCGATCTGCCCGGCGCAGATGCCGTATTCGTGGTTGTGCAATTGCTCTGGGAACTGCACTTTCGGGTCTTTGAGCCAGGTGAGAATGTCTCGTCGTACTGGGTGTGCCAGTGCTTTTATTATTTCGTCGAGGTCGATGGACATGGCGGTTGCTCGGTTTCGTAAAGCGTTATATCGCGATGAAGCGAACTTTAAATCGGTATATCCCGATATACCAATATGATTTTGGTCTTAAGCCAGATCAAATCGGTATATCGGGTTATAACGATACGTTGACGGCAGTGCTAAACTGCGCGCCATGAATTATCTCGCACATCTGCACCTGGGCGGCCAACTTCCTGCACAACTGCTGGGCAGCCTCTATGGTGATTTCGTCAAAGGCCGGCTGCAGGGGCAGTTCAGCCCGCAAATTGAGTCGGCGATTCAGTTGCATCGCTCGATTGACCGTTTCACCGACAGCCACCCGCTGGTAGGCGCGGCGTTGTCACGCTTCAGCCTGACCCGCAAGCGCTACGCCGGGATCGTCCTCGATGTGTTTTTCGACCACTGCCTGGCGCGGGATTGGGCGCTGTATGCCGAGCAGCCTCTGGAGCACTTCACGTCACAGGTGTACCGCGTACTCGCCGCCGAGCCCCAGTTGCCGGGGCGGCTGGCGCAGATTGCACCGTATATGGCAGCGGATGATTGGCTGGGCTCATACCGAGAGTTCGCGGTAATGGAGCAAGTGTTGCGGGGGATTTCGCGGCGCCTGACCCAGCCCGAGGAATTGGGCCATGCGATGCAGGAGTTGCGGGTGCTGTATGAGCCGTTGAGCGAAGACTTCCGGGTGTTCTACCCCGAATTGCAGAAATTCGCACACGCCCAACTGATGAGTGGGATCTAAATGTGGGCGCGGGCTTGCTCGCGAATGCGCTGTATCAGTCAGCCTATTTGTTGCTGACAGACTGCATTCGCGAGCACGCCCGCTCTCACATTTTTTAACCGTGCCCGCTTTAGGCCGCAAACGCCGGTCGCACCGCCACGTGCTCAGTTTCCGGCAACGGCCCAAACAACGCTTTCTGAACCGCCTGTTGCGCCTGGAACGCCAGCGCTGCGCGTTCCTGCCCGGCACAGGCAATCGGCGTGAGCACATGGATTTCCACATCGCCCTGGTCATTGGCAAACAGGCGCATCAGGTGCGAGAGCAAATCGTCATCGCCGATAAACGGTGCCAGCGGGTCCACTTGCCCGTCGCGCAGGTAACGGATCGCCACCGGTTGCAGTGACACGTCCGCATCAATCGCACTGGCCAGCAAGCGTCCGTGAAAGGTGCGCAGGCTGCGCCCGTCGGTGGTGGTGCCCTCAGGGAACATCAGCAGCGGGTGCTGTTGTTCCAGGTGACGGGTCATCTGCTTGCGGATCAACTGGCTGTCGCCCGAACCCCGGCGGATAAACAGGCTACCGGCCTTGGCCGCCAACCAGCCGGCCACCGGCCAAGTGCGCACTTCGGCCTTGGACAAAAACGACATCGGCGTGACCATGCCCAGCAGCGGAATATCGGTCCAGGACACGTGATTGCTCACCCACAGCATCGGCGTTTGCGGCAACTCACCGTGGACTGTCACGCGAAAGGGCAGGGCGTTGGTCAGCCGCGCCATGAAAAACCGCGACCAGCGCTGGCGCCGCACCATTGAGTTGGCCACACCCAAACGCTCGAACACACCGAACACACTGGCCATGCTCAAGCCCAGCGCGACCACCAGCAGCACTCGGGCGATGCGCCCGTACACACGCAGGCGGCCCATTACATGGCCGCCTTGAAGTGGCGTGCGTAACGCGGGCACAACTCATCGCGCTTGAGCAGGATGAACACGTCGGCCACCTGGAAATCTTCATCCCAGCACGGCTCGCCGCAGATCTTCGCACCCAGGCGCATATAGGCCTTGAGCAGCGGCGGCATTTCCGCGATCACGTTGGTCGGCAGGTCCAGCGCCGGCAGTGGTTTTTTCGGCTCAGCGCGCAAGTGTTCGTTGCACAGGTAACGTTCGCGAAGGCGCTGCATGATCGCGTGGGCCTGGATGCCGCCGTCGTGCATCGGGATGCTCGCGCAGCCCATCAAATAGCTGTAGCCGCCCTGATTCAAGACTTCCGCCAGCTCGCCCCACAACACCGCAATGGTGCCGCCATTGCGGTAGGCCGGGTCGACGCAGGTGCGGCCGATTTCCAGGATCGGCCCTTGCAGGTGCCGCAAGCCATGCAGGCTGAATTCTTCTTCGCTGTAGAACCGGCCCAAGGTGCTGGCGGCCTGGTGATCGAGTAAACGGGTGGTGGCCACCAATCGACCGCTGTTCAAGTCACGCACGCCAATGTGGCTGCAGTGAACATCATAGTCATCCATGTCCAGACCCAGTTCCGCGCCTTTCAGCTTGGCGTTGAACTCGCCGCTGAACACGTTGAACCGCAGGGCCTGGGCTTCCTGCAAAGCCTGTGCGCCAATCAGGCGTTCGGCTTGCAGACGGCGTTCATTGCCGGTGTCGCTGATGCGGGCGATCTGAGTCATGGCGAATCTCCGAGTGCCAGCCACGTTCCGGCCGGTCGACTTGTTTGTCCAAACTCAGGCTATGTAGGCTCGGTGTCATCTCCATGAAGTTCCAGTGACGCTTAGATGACAGCCGCGGCAGGGCGTCTGCTACCGGATGCAGCGCGATCCAAATGTGGGAGGGGGCTTGCTCCCGATGACGGTGGATCAGTTACAGATAAGCTGACTGAGCCACTGCCATCGGGAGCAAGGCCCCTCCCACAATTAACAGGCACCCACTCAAGACTCGCGTAGCAAAACTGTCACTCATCCAGGCTAGGCTCGCGGGCTTGAATGCCCCCTTGAGTTTGTGCCCATGGTCCGAGGCCTGTTGTGTGTTGCCCTGCTGTTAGTCACCGTCACCGCCCACGCCGAAACCTGGCCTGACAAGGCGTGGGCCAAGGGCACACCGCTCGACGGTGCCGCTGTTGACGCCCTCAATGCCTACGCTTTTCCAACCCGTGACGATGCCACCCGCCAGGGCATCCGCACCGACGCGCTGCTGGTGATCCGCGATGGCGTGATCATCTACGAACGCTACGCCGCGCCCACCACCGCCGACACGCCGCACCTGACCTGGTCGGTGAGCAAAAGCCTGATGGCCACCGTGCTCGGCGTGGCCTACGGCGAACACCGCTTCAAACTCAGCGACCCGGCGGCGCGCTTCTACCCACCGATGAAACAACACCCCAAGGTGACCCTGGCCGACCTGCTGCACTGGGCCTCGGGCCTGGACTGGCAGGAAGACTATGAATACGCTCCGCTGAAATCCTCGGTGGTGGCGATGCTCTACACCCGTGGCCGCGCCGACATGGCCGAGTTCGCCGCCGATACCGAGGCCGCCGCAGCACCGGGCCAGGCCTTCCGATATTCCAGCGGTGACAGCGCTATTTTGTCCGCCACCCTCAAAGGCATGCTCGGCCACAAGGCCTATGTGGATTACCCGTGGGAGGCGCTGTTCAAGCCGCTGGGCATTCATAACGCCACCTGGGAAACCGACGCCGACGAAACCTTTGTCGCCTCGTCCTACGCCTACCTCACCGCACGCGACCTGGCACGCGTCGGCCTGCTGATGGCGCGCGACGGTCGTTGGGGTGAGCAGCAATTGCTGCCCAAAGAGTGGGTCGCTTTCAACCGCCAACCCTTCGACAAATACCAGCCAGGCCAGGACGAAGCCGTCCCCGGCGGCCAATGGTGGCTCAACCGCGAAGTGCAGGGCGCCCGCCGACCGTGGCCCGATGCGCCGGCCGACACGTTCGCCGCTCTCGGCCACTGGGGCCAGGCGTTGTTTGTGATGCCGGATGAACACCTGGTGATCGTGCGCTACGGCGATGACCGCGATGGCAGCTACCGCCACAATGAGTTGCTCAAACGCGTGCTGGCGGCGGTGCAGCCATGATCCGCCGTCACCCGGTTATCAGCGTTTTCCTGCTGCTATTACTCGCCCTGCTGGGCTGGGTGTGGCACGAGCGCGTCAACCTGCAAGCCTTCCCTGACATCATCGCGGCGTACACGGCCAAGGAGTATTGCTCGTGCCGGTACGTGGAGAACAATCCGGCGGCCTATTGCCTCGGCTATGTGAAGCAGTACGTGCCCGTCAGCCGCTTCATCGACACGCCGGAACGCAGTGAGGTCACGGCGAGTGGGTTGGGGCGTACGCACACGGCAAGGTGGTTGGGTGAGCGCCAAGGCTGTCGCTTGAATCCCTGAAATACCCAAAATCCAATGTGGGCGCAGGCAAGCCAGCGCCCACATTGGATTTGCGCCGTTTGTGACATTGCGCTTAAGGTTCGTCCAGGTTTTTTTCCCCATGAGTCTTTATGTTCAATGCCAAACCTTTGGCTTTCACGCTGCTGACCTGTGCAGCCCTGCCTGCCCACGCCGATTGGTACCTGGATAACGAATCCTCACGGCTGTCGTTCGTGACCACCAAAAATACCGAAATCGCTGAAGTGCAGCGCTTTTTGGTATTGCACGGCAAAGTCGACAGCCAGGGCGCAGCGCAAGTGGAAGTGGAGCTCGAGTCGATCAACAGCGGCATCCCGCTGCGCGATGAGCGTATGCGCAATGAGCTGTTCCAGATCAAAACCTTCCCTGAAGCGTTGATCCGCGCGCAGATCAACCTGCAACCGATTAATGACCTGGCCCCCGGCGCGCAAGTGGAATTGCGCCTGCCTCTGAGCGTCACCCTGCATGG
Source organism: Pseudomonas sp. AP19 (assembly GCF_001728855.1). NCBI lineage: Bacteria > Pseudomonadati > Pseudomonadota > Gammaproteobacteria > Pseudomonadales > Pseudomonadaceae > Pseudomonas > Pseudomonas sp. AP19. The sequence continues at coordinate 32,112 of NZ_LXJP01000033.1, forward strand.
CAAGACCCAGACCTACAGCGCCGAGTTGTTGGCCACCCGCCTGGATGACCGGCGTTTCCAGGTGGTAACCCTGGAGCCGGTGGTGTTGCATGCCGAGGATTTCGAGCTGGCGCCGGGCGTGGCGGCGTTGCGTAAGGCGGCGGGGCTTAAGTCGATCAGTTTGTCGGTGCCGGTGGGTGCGGTACTGATCTTTACGGCGCGCTGAGATGAGCGGCGCAGTGTTTCCGTGGCGCAGCGCCAACCGGTTCGAGTTGCTGGTCGACGGGCCGAATTTCTTCCCGCAGATGCTGGTGGGCATTGCCCGCGCCGAGCGGCAGGTCGAATTGGAGTTGTACCTGGTGGAAGCCGGTGCATGCGCCGACGCCATGGTGCAGGCGTTGGTGCTGGCCGCCGAACGCGGCGTGGGCGTGCGTTGCCTGTTTGATGATTACGGCAGTCTGGCGTTTACGCTGGGGCTGCGCAAACGCCTGACCGACGCGGGCGTGGAGCTGCGCTTTTACAATCGTTTGAGCTGGCGGGGTTGGGTGCGCAACCTGTACCGCGACCACCGCAAACTGTTGCTGATCGACCAGAGTATCGCGCTGGTCGGCGGTACGGGCGTCACGGATGAGTTCTGGACGCCGGGGCAAGACACCGCCGAGTGGCATGAAGTGATGGTGCAAATCAGCGGCCCGCTGGTGCTGGACTGGCAAGCCCTGTTCGAACGTCAATGGCACGCCAATGTGGCGCGCCGCGCGTGGAAGCCCTCCACCCACTTTGGTTTGCCGCGCCTGCCCAAGGTGCCTGCGGCCGGGCCGGGTCTTGGCCGCGTGGCCTATGCCGACGCCCGCCAGCACCGCGATATTTTGCAGTCGCTGATTCGCGCATTGAACAAAAGCCAGCGACGGGTCTGGCTGGCGACCCCGTATTTTCTGCCGACTTGGGGCGTGCGCCGTGCGTTGCGCCGTGCGGCCGGACGCGGTGTGGATGTGCGTTTGCTGCTCACCGGTCCGCGCACCGATCACCCCTCCGTACGTTACGCCGGGCACCGTTATTACCCGCGCTTGTTGCGCGCGGGTGTGCAGATCTTTGAATACCAGCCGTGCTTTTTGCACCTCAAAATGGTGCTGGTGGATGATTGGGTAAGCATCGGTTCGTGCAATTTCGACCATTGGAACTTGCGCTTCAATCTGGAAGCCAACCTGGAGGCACTGGACCCTGAGTTGACGCTGGCCGTGGCGGGCAGTTTCGAGCGCGATTTTGCCCAGAGCCAGGCGGTGAGTCTGGAGGCGTGGAAGGCGCGGCCGTTATGGCGGCGCGTGAAGCAGCGGCTGTGGGGATGGATTGATCGGTTGGTGGTGAATCTGTTGGATCGGCGGGGGTAATTCACCCCCGCCTGTTACCGCCAACGCGGCTTAAAACTGCAGTGAATACTGCGCCGTGAGGCTTTGGTCGCGTGTGCGCTCACCGTGTTGCCGGTTGAAGCTCAGGTCCAGTGCGCTGTCGCGTGTCAGGCGCGCGGTGGCGCCCAGTTCCAGCCGGGTGCTGAGGCGATCCAGTGGCGCGCCGCTGACGCTCATCACGCGCCCGCCGTCCCAGGCCGCCTGGGTGCTGGGTTGCAGATCGCCGCTGGCATGGGTGTAGGCCAGGCCACCCCGCAGGCTCAACCATGACGGGCCGACTTGCGCCTTGCCCAAGTCCAGGTTGAACCGCACGCCACCGGTGGTCAGGTTGACGTGTTCCTGCGAGCGTTTGCCCTTCAGTGCGGCAATACCGCCGCGCTCGTTGAAGCCTTCGCTGCGCTGCTGCACATTGGCCACTTGCAGGTACGGCTGCCAATTCCAGGCACCATGGTTGAAGGCGTAGTTAGCCTCGGCAAACGTCTGCACGGTGCGGCTTGCGTACTGGGCGGACAGGCGATTGTCGAGGCCTGGGAAGCTGACGCGGCGTTTGGTCTGGATCTCATGCTGCGCATAGGCGATGCCGCCATAGAGGCCAAAAGCGTCCCAGTTGTGGCCAATATGCAGGCCCACCTGGTAGGTATCGACGTTCGCCTTGCCGCGTGCTCCGGCCTTCACCTCGGTTTGACTGCTGCCAGTCACCACACCCAGTCGTGTGCCTTGCTCCAGGGTGTGATCGAACCCCACCAGCAGGCCCGTGCTGCTGTGGGACGTGCGGGCGGTGTTGCCATCGCCGGCGAGTTGGCCGGACTGGCGAGGCAGTTGCACCCAGGCACCCTGCTTCAACTCATCGGGCCGCGCGATGCCGCCTGGCGTGCCACGCTGGCGGTCAAGGGCCGCCTGACGCAGCACGCGGCTGTTCTCGATCAACGCCGCTTGGGTACTGGCGTGCAGCTCACCGCTCAACGTGTCCAGGGCTGAAGGTGCCTGCTCGGGAAACAACGCTGTCAGGCGTTGCAGCAACGCGGACGGCAGGGTTTCAGCGTCGGCGGCATTGGCGACGGCGCGCTGGTTGGGTGTGTTTGCTGCCGACGCCAGTGACTGACCACGGCCGAACTCCACCTGTAACGTGTTGCCTTCCTTGACCTGGGAAACACTCAGGAAGGGCGAGAACTCGCGGCGGTCGATCGAGGCGAATTCGCCATTCAACCCACCTTGGGCCTGGAGGATGTTGTAACGCTGACCCAGGTAGTCGTTATTGGGTTGCGCGCTCAGGTACAGCGAGCCGCCGTTGAGGGTCGCCTGGTGACTGACGTGCAGTTTTGCCGGATCGGCCGGGGCTGCCAGCCCGGTCATCAGGGTTGAGCCGGCGGCGTGTTGATAGTCGCCTTCGACGGCCAGTGAACCGTTCAGGCGCAGAACACCGCCGTCGACCTTGACGTCGCCCTTGAGGGCGTTGGTGCCGTCCAGTTCCAGAATGCCTTCCTTGAGCGTGGCGCCGGCGAAGCTGTTATTACCGCTCAGGCGCAGCCAGCCGATGCCGGTTTTTTCCAGGCGGCCCGGGCCGCTGATATCGTTGCGCCAATCGTCCCAGGCGCCGCCTTGCCAGACGACTGCGCCGCCGGCAGGGCGGTCCATGTTCACCGCGGTGTCGACCCGCAGTTGGCCGGGGCCGTCGATGGCTTTTTTGAGGTTGATCAGGCCCCAGCCGTAGACGTCGTCCACACCCGGCTCGCCGAGGTCGGTGGCGGTGGTGAGCAGCACGTCGCGGATTTGCGGGTTGTCGAGGTAGGGGAAACGCTCCATCAGCAGTGCCAGGCCACCGCTGACGTGGGGGGCGGCCATGGAGCTGCCGGAACTCAACGCATAACCCAACTCGGGGTTATCGCCGGTCACAGTAAAACCGGTGACTGCACCGTCCGGGCCATAGTGGTTTTCGGTCTCTATCGAACCGCTGACCCAGGACGAGTTGATATCCGTTCCGGGCGCCGCCAGGCACCAGTCCTTGCTGAAGCCGCAGCGCTTGGAGGAATCGCTCAAGGTCAGCTCTTTCGTTAAGTTGACGACGGTCAACCAGTAAGGCTCCAGTTCTGCAATGGCACGTGGCAGGCTGGGATGCAGCCCGGCGGTTGGCGCTGCTTGAGGCGACGCGTTGGCGGTGCTGAGGTTGCCCGCTGACCACACTTGCAGGATCCCGTACTTGATAGCGTTGTCTGCGATGGCCTTGAGTTCTGAATAAACCGGGGTTTGCGTTTCGCTTAATGCCGTGTCCAGCTCTGCGGCATTCGCCGGCGAAAATGCGCTCCCCCAACTGTTATTCACGACACGCACATTCTGCTTGTGCAATTGGGCGTAGGCGGCGTCGACCGCTGCCGCTGTCGGCAGGGAAAGCCTCAACACATCTGTTATGGCAATCGGACCGCCCAGATAGGTATTACCGAACTTACGCACGGCACTCACGTTGGCCGCGTACGCCACACCATGAACCCCGGAGCCATCCCGGTTGGCGAGTGCGGTACCGGCAACGTGGGTGCCATGCGCGTCGTAAGTCGTGCCAACAAATCCGAGATATTCGTCCAGTTGCTCTCGGGTGAGGTTGCCATCGGCCACCGCTTCTTCAAGGCCTGCCAATGCTTCGGGTGGCAATGAGTCGATAACGGTGACTGCGGCGCGATCGCCTTCGCTGTAGAAGCAGCCTCGCTCCAGCACGGTCCCACTCATGCAACCGGTGTCAGCCATCAGCACACCGACATTTGCCTTCCCGGCAAACTCGCCATGGCGCAGGTCGACGCCAGCGTCGTAAACGCCTATGTGCACCCCGGCGCCATTCAACCCTCGCGCATAAGCGAAGTCCGCGCCGACCGCGCCCAACCCCCAGTTACGCTTGAACTCCTCACTGCGCCAACTGGCGGCGTCGTGCAGTCGGCCTTGTTCGACATAGCTCGCCGCCTCAACCGATCTGCCTGACAGGCAGCCCAGTACACAAAGGGCCAGCAGGTTTTGCTTGAAGGAACATTGAACGGGCACTTTTTTGATTGCCGCTCGGGCGTTTTTCGTGGGCGACATGGCTCACACACCTGCACATTAATATTGGGCGGACAGGGTGTGCGAGTGAGCAGGGGGCTGGATGTAGGACTCGACTGTTAGGGGGGAGTGAAACTTAGGTTTTTACTGACCGAGACGGGGACGCGAGCAAGCCCCCTCTTTAAAAAGAGGGGGCTGCAACGGTTACAACAACTCGAACGTCTGCTGCTGTACATCCTGGGAGTCGAGCCCAATCTGCACATTGAACTGGCCCGGTTCCGCGGCGAACTTGAGTTGGGTGTTATAGAACTTCAGGTCATCCTCGGTGATGGTGAAGTGCAGCGTGCGCTCTTCACCGGCCTTGAGCATGACCTTCTGGAAGTTCTTCAGCTCTTTCACCGGCCGGATCATCGAGCCGGCCACGTCCTGGATATACAGCTGCACCACGGTTTCGCCGTCGACCTTGCCGGTGTTTTTCAGCGTGACGCTGGCGTCGAGCTTGCCGGTTTTATTCAAGGTGGTGGAGGACAGCGCCATGTCCGCCAAGCTGAACGTGGTGTAGCTCAGGCCATAACCAAACGGGAACAGGGGCCCGGTGACGTCATCGAAGTATTGCGAGGTGTAGTTGCCCGGCTTGCCTGGGGTGAACGGCCGGCCGATGCTCAGGTGGTTGTAGTACGTCGGAATCTGCCCCACCGAGCGTGGGAAGGTGATCGGCAGCTTGCCCGACGGGTTGTAATCACCGAACAGCACGTCAGCAATCGCGTTGCCACCTTCGGTGCCGGCGAACCAGGTTTCCAGGATCGCGTCGGCTTGCTGGTTCTCTTGCAGAATCGACAGTGGGCGACCGTTCATCAGCACCAGCACCAGCGGTTTGCCCGTGGCTTTGAGTGCCTTGATCAGGTCGCGCTGGCTCTGCGGGATGTTCAGGTCGGTGCGGCTGGAGGATTCGTGGGACATGCCACGCGACTCGCCCACGGCAGCCACCACCACGTCGGCGTCTTTCGCGGCGTTCACCGCTTCGTCGATCATTGCCTGCGGGGAGCGGGTGTCATCCACCACTTCCGGTGCATCGAAGTTGAGGAAGTTGAGGTAGTCGACCACGGCCTTGTCGTTAGTGATGTTGGCACCACGGGCGTAGATCACTTTGCCTTTTTCGCCGATCACGGCGTTCATGCCGTCGAGCAGGGTCACCGATTGTTCCGGCTTACCGGCAGCGGCCCAGCTGCCCATCATGTCGATGGGGGCCTTGGCCAACGGGCCGACCAGGGCGATGGTCGCGGATTTTTTCAGCGGCAGGGTATTGTTCTGGTTTTTCAGCAAAACCAGGCTGCGGCGTGCGATGTCGCGGGCATCGCTGCGGTGCAGGCGGCTGTCGGCATAGGTGTCGACCGGGTCATCCTCGGCCTTGCCGATACGCAGGTACGGGTCTTTGAACAGGCCCATGTCGTACTTGGCGCCGAGTACTTCACGCACGGCGTTGTCGATGTCGCTTTGTTCGATCTCGCCAGACTTCAGCAGGCCGGGTAATTCCTTGCCGTACAGCGAGTCGTTCATGCTCATGTCGATGCCGGCCTTGATCGCCAGCTTGGCGGCTTCACGCCCGTCTTTGGCCACGCCGTGCTTGATCAGCTCGAAGATCGCGCCGTGGTCACTGACGGCCAGGCCTTTGAAGCCCCAGTCTTTGCGCAGCAGGTCGTTCATCAGCCAGGTGTTGGCCGTGGCGGGTACGCCGTTGATCGAATTCAACGCCACCATCACACCGCCGGCACCGGCCTTGATGGCTGCGTGGTAGGGCGGCAGGTAGTCCTGGTACATCTTGACCGGGCTCATGTCGACCACGTTGTAGTCGCGACCGCCTTCCACCGCGCCGTACAGGGCGAAGTGCTTGACGCTGGCCATGATGCTGTCGGCATTCGCGGGGCTTACGCCCTGGAAGGCCTTGACCATCACTTCGGCAATGCGCGAGACCAGATAGGTGTCTTCGCCGAAACCTTCGGACGTACGGCCCCAGCGCGGGTCGCGGGAGATATCGACCATGGGCGCAAAGGTGATGTCGAGGCTGTCGGCGGCGGCTTCCTGGGCGGCGATGCGCCCGGAGCGGCCGATGGCGTCCATGTCCCAGCTGGAGGCCAGGGCCAGGCTGATCGGGAAGATGGTGCGATGGCCGTGGATCACGTCATAGGCGAAGAACATCGGGATCTTCAACCGGCTGTGCATGGCCGCGTCCTGCATCGGACGGTTTTCCGGGCGGGTGATCGAGTTGAAGGTGCCACCGATGCGGCCGGCGGCGATTTCCTTGCGGATCAGCTCGCGGGGCATTTCAGGGCCTATGCTGATCAGGCGCAATTGGCCGATCTTTTCATCCAGGGTCATCTGCTTGAGCAGGTCGCTGACAAAGGCGTCCTTGTCTTTAAGCGCAGCAGGCTTTGTTTCTGCCCACACGGGGTGACTGGCCAGAGTGGCAACAAGGCCGAGCAAACACAGCTTTTTCATGAATATCCTTTTTCGGCTCACTGCACAGCACAATCGCGCTGTTCTGCCAAAATGTGGGGGAACCTATGTTGTTGTTCGAGTGTTATTGCAGTAAATGCACGACACTTGTGAACTCTTATTCGCGCTGGGCATCTTTTTAGCTGATTGGCTCGACGCAATCCAGTGGTGGCGGATTATGCCCCAAGCGCGCGGTGTATAGGGTTAGTCGTCACAATCCATCCAGTTTGGCCAGGAGAAACATCATGCAAGCAGCACACGCTTACCGCTGGGGCTTCAAGGCCGCGGCTCTGCTACTGATCAGCAGCGTGCTGAGCGGTTGCGGCATCAACACCATTCCCACCCTGGACGAACAGGCCAAAGCCGCCTGGGGCCAGGTGCAGAACCAATACCAACGCCGGGCCGACCTGATCCCTAACCTGGTGGAAGTGGTCAAGGGCTACGCCGCCCATGAACAAGACACGCTCACCGCGGTGATTGAGGCGCGGGCCAAGGCCACGTCGATCCAGGTGGACGCCAGCACCCTCGACAACCCGGAAAAACTCAAGCAATTCCAGCAAGCCCAGGATGGCCTGAGCGGTGCCCTCAGCCGTTTGATGGTGGTGTCCGAGCGTTACCCGGACCTGAAGGCGAACCAGAACTTCCTGGCGCTGCAATCCCAGCTTGAAGGCACCGAAAACCGTATCGCCGTGGCCCGCCGCGACTTTATCCAGGCGGTGCAGGCCTACAACACCGAGATTCGCACCTTCCCGGGTCGCCTGTGGCATAGCGTGATGTACAGCGACCTGCCGATCCGCGCCACGTTTGAAGCGACCAGTGCCGACGCCGATAAAGCGCCGCAAGTGAAGTTCAAATAAGGCTTCTCTGAGGTGTCGATGCGTTTATTACGGACAGGCTTGGCGCTGTGGTTGCTGGCGTGCGTCGGTGTCGCCCAGGCGGCGCTGACCTTTCCGGCATTGACCGGGCGGGTGGTGGACGCCGCGCAGATGATCGACCCGGCAACGCGCGCGCAGATTACCCAGCAGTTGCAGGCGCTGGAACAAACGTCTGGCGACCAGCTCGTGGTGGTCACCGTGCCCGACCTGCAAGGCGTGCCGATTGAGGACTACGGTTACCAATTGGGTCGCCAGTGGGGCATCGGCCAGAAGGGCAAGGACAACGGCGCACTGTTGATCGTTGCCCGTGATGAGCACAAATTGCGCATCGAGGTCGGCTATGGCCTCGAAGGTGTGCTGACCGATGCGCAGTCATGGGTGATCATCAACCAGGTGATTACGCCCAAGTTCAAGGCCGGCAATTACAGCCAGGGCATCAGTGACGGCGTGGCGGCCATGGTGCAAGTGGTGGGCGGTGAACCGCTGGCGGTGCCGGCGCATGTGGCGGATGCGAATTTCGCCAAGGATAATCCGGGCTTTTCCATCGGCTTGTTTATCCTGCTGATCGGCGTGTTATGGCTGTGCAATCGCCTGGGCCTGCCGGTTGGCGCTATCCTGCTGGCGATCCTCAGCAGCAGTGGCCGCGGCGGTGGTGGCGGGGGTGGCGGCGGCGGTGGCTTCCGAGGCGGCGGCGGTGGTTTCGGCGGCGGCGGTGCCTCTGGTGGCTGGTAATGAAGGTGCGGCGGGTAATGACAATAACTAGAAAAGAGCAACTACAACCATGGCATTACTGACTGAACACGAGCAGCGCCAAGTCGCCGAAGCGATCGCCCGGGTTGAAAAAACCACCGACGCCGAACTGGTCACCGTGCTGGCGGCCCGCGCCGACGATTACGCTTACATCCCGCTGCTATGGGCCAGCCTGATTGCGTTGGTGGTGCCTGGCGTGGTGCATTACTTGTCGGGCTACCTGACCATGTACACCTTGCTGTTGGCGCAGTGGGCGACGTTTATTGTGCTGTGCCTGGTGTTTCGCTTGCCCAAGGTCACCACCCGCTTGATCCCGCGTTCGGTACGCCATTGGCGCGCGTCGAACCTGGCACGCCGGCAGTTTCTGGAGCAGAACCTGCACCACACGCTGGGCGGCACCGGCGTGCTGATTTTTGTCTGCGAGGCGGAGCGGTATGTGGAAATCCTGGTGGACGAGGGGATTTCCAAACGCCTGGATAACAGCAGTTGGGATGGCATCGTCAAGGCGTTTACCCAGCAGGTGAAACACGGGCAAACGCTGGCGGGGTTTATCGCCTGCATTGAAGCCTGTGGCGAGTTGCTCAAGGTGCATGTGCCGGTGACGCAGACGCGTAATGAACTGCCCAACCGGCTGATCGTGCTGGAGTAACCCAAACACCGCTGAACGTAAGGGCTAGCCGCTTTTCTGTGGGAGTCGGGCTTGCCCGCGATGGCCTCACCTCGGTTTGCCTGATGGACCGCGGTGCCAGCATCGCAGGCAAGCCAGTTCCCACACAAAGCAGCTCTCACATTTGATTTGCGGCGGCTGAGTGACCGTTGATCAAATAACCCCGTGCCCTCAACGCCTATCCCCCCTAAAATGCCCGGCATTCCCAGCCCGAGGCGTTTTTGTTCATGTCCGTCACCGCTCAACCTGCCAGCCCTGCGCCGGATCATCACGCCCAGTTCATCGAACTGCTGAGCGCAAGCCTCGCGCAGCAGGCCTTTATCAAGCTGGTGCTGGCCAAGTACGTCGGTGAGGAAGCCGAGTTGCAGCGGCTGATCATCAAGCCCGTGACGGTCAAGGAACAGCCGTGCCTGTCCTTCGTCTACCGCTACAAAACCCGCGACATCACCAAGAACTTCCCGCTGGCGGACGGCGTGGCGGCGATTGCTGCGTTGTTGCCGGCGTCATTCAAGAACGCGCACTTGCTGTCGCTGACGGATGAAGCCCAGTTGGAGTACAGCAAGAAGAACAAAAGCTCGCTGTTCAAGAGCAAGCCGCAGCAACTGCGTGAGGCGCCGTCCGCAGAGCATAACCGCGAGAAAAATCGCTTCCTGGACCTGACACGGCCGTTCCTCGCGGACCTGGGCGTCACCGACGCCAAGCAGGCGCTGATCCCGTCGATGTCGCGCAAGTGGAAGCAGATCAATAAATTCATCGAAGTGTTCAGCCATGCGCTGACCTCGTCACCGTTGAAACTGGACCGGCCGGTGCGTGTTGCCGACTTTGGTTCGGGCAAGGGCTACCTGACCTTCGCTATCCACGATTACCTGCGCAACACCCTCAAGGCCGAGGGCGAAGTGACGGGTGTCGAGCTGCGCGAAGACATGGTGACCCTGTGCAACACCGCCGCTGCGCGCCTGGAACACCCGGGGCTGGTGTTCAAATGCGGGGATGTGCGCAGCGTCGCGCCGAGCGAACTGGACGTGATGATCGCCCTGCATGCCTGCGACATCGCCACCGATTACGCGATCCACACCGGCATCCGCTCCGGCGCGTCGATCATCATGTGCTCGCCGTGCTGCCACAAACAGATTCGTCTGCAAATCCAGAGCCCGGTGCTGCTCAAGCCGATGCTGCAATACGGCCTGCACCTGGGCCAACAGGCGGAAATGGTCACCGACAGCCTGCGTGCGTTGTACCTCGAAGCCTGCGGTTATGAGACCAAGGTGTTCGAGTTCATCTCGTTGGAGCACACCAACAAGAACAAGATGATCCTGGCGGTCAAACGCACGGAGCCGATCGACAACGCGCAGTTGCTGGAAAAAATCCAGGCGCTGAAGGCGTTCTACCAGATCAGCGAACACTGCCTGGAAACCTTGCTGCGCGCGGAGGGTTATTTGAGCTGAGAACGCTGCAAATCAAATGTGGGAGCCGGGCTTGCCCGCGATGGCATCGCCTCGGTTTTCTGACAGACCGAGTTGCCTGCATCGCAGGCAAGCCAGCTCCTACACAGGCCTGCTTTCACATTAAATAGCGTTCGGCTTGGGAAGGGGGGCAGGCTGCACCGCCGTCTTGCGCCCGAGCATCACCGTCACGATCACCCCGCAGGCAAACACCCAGGTAATCGGCTCGATATGTTCACCAAAGAACAACGCCGAAAACGCGATGGTGAAGAAAATCTGTAACAGCTGAATCTGGCTGACCCGTGCAATGCCGCCCATGGCCAGCCCGGCGTACCAGGCAAAAAACCCCAGGAACTGCGAGAACAGCGACACATAGCCAAACGCCCACCAGGTGCGCATGGAAATTGCGCCTTGGTGCTGCGCCGCCAGGTACCACACCGGGCCGATCAACACCGGCGTCGACAGCACCAGTGCCCAGCAGATCACCTGCCAGCCACCCATCTCTTTGGCCAGCCGGCCACCTTCGGCATAACCCAGGCCGCCCACGGCAATTGCGCCGAGCATTAACAAATCACCGGCCTGGATACTGCCGGCGCCGGTGATCAACGCGTAACTCAACACCAACGCACTGCCCAACGCCGCGCAGGCCCAGAAGGCTTTCGACGGCCGCTCATGGGACAGCCACGCCGCATACAGCGCCACGCACAGCGGTTGCAGGCCGTTGACCAGCGCGCCATGGGACGCCGGCAAGGTTTGCATGGCCCAGGCCGACAGCACCGGGAAACCGAGAATCACGCCGGCGATGACCAGGCACAACCCGCGTACCTGGCGCCAGGTCGGCCAGCGCTCACGGCGCCACAGCAACAGCGCCGCCGCCGGCACCGCCGCGAACAACGCGCGACCCAGGCCGTTGAGCAACGGGTGGATTTCCTGCACCACGATGCGCGTGAAGGGCAGGGTCAGGCTGAAGATGATGACGCCCAGCAAGCCGAGGGCCATGCCGGTGTTTTCGCGCGAACTCATGAGTCGGGACCAGAATCTGGAGGGCTTCAAGGAACGCCCATCTAGCCACAACCCCCGCCAAACGCGGGCCTACAGCTGGTCGCAGATTGATCCGTACAGTTCCACTCTCACCGCAGGCGGGCGCGCCGCCGTTGCGGGTCAGCCCGGCTCCCGGGTTGGACCGCTACGGCCTGGCAGACCGAAAGCTGCTGTGCGAGCTGGCTTGCCTGCGAGGGCGTCAGCCCGGTCTATTAGAAGAACCGCGTAATGCTGATCTTCGCATCGCGGCCTTTGGTGTAGGCACGGTCGCCGCTCAGGGCCGGGCGGAAGTTACTGTTGAACAGGTTGTCGACGGTGACATTCACTTCGGTGCCTTTGAGGTAAGCCTGTTGCGGTTTCCATTTGGCGAACAGGCCTTGGGTGTTGTAGGCCTTGTTGCCGTACTGGTCGTAGAACAGGTCGCCCAAACTGCTGCCGGGGCCGCCGGAATATTTGTCACTCGGCAAGCGATGGGTCGCGCCGATGAACTGGCCCATCCAGCCCACCTGAGCATCCCAGGCTGGAATGTGGGTGCCCAGTACCAGCACCCATTTGGTCGGTGGAATGTCACGTGCCGGCACGTCCGAGCCCCACGGGTTGGTGTAGGCGCCCTGGTGTTCGCCTTTGGCGTAGGCGAACGACACCGAGCCGAACAGGTAGGTGGAGTTGTAGAACGATTCGAGCTCGAAGCCCTTGATGGTCAGGCCGCCGATGTTGCGGTAGTTGGGCATTGCCCCCGCTGGGCAGGCGCTGGAAATCGTGCCGCCATTGATGGCCTGGTTCTGGCAGCCGACGCCGGTGGCTTTGAAAATTTCGTCTTCGACTTTGTTGTGGAACACGGTGGTGCGCACTTGCAGGTTGTCGTCCTGGGCAAGCACGTTATCGAAGCTGACGACACTGCCCAGGGTGATCGACGTGATGCGCTCGGGGTCGAGGTCAACGCTGGTGGCCGTGCGGCTGCCCAGGCCTTGCACTTCGTACTGTTCGTCGATGACCGGTGCGCGCCAGGTTTTGCTCCAGTTGGCGAACAGCCCAAGGTGCGGGGTGACGTTCCAGAACAGCGCCAGGCGCGGTGACCAGCCGGTGTAGGTGCGGTCGCTGTAGTCGTGGCCGAAGGCTGGGTCGGGGTTGTTGTAGTACGGCGCATCGTTGCCTTCGCCACGGTTACGCACGTGGTCGTAGCGCAGGGAGGGAGTTACGGTCACCTCGCCGACGGTCACCGCATCCTGCACAAAGACGCTGTGGGTATCGACCTTGCCGTGGGGCATGAAGCCTGGCTGGAAATGCCCATAGTGATAGCGCGCGGTGTTGTACGTGGCGCCAGGCATCCACATCTCGGTTTCGCGGCTGTGCCTGCGAACCTGCCCGCCGACGGTCAGCGCGTGCTGCAACGGCCCGCTGTCGAACAGGCTGACGTTGCGGATGTCGAGGTGCTTGTCGGTGTAGGCAGTGTCCATCTTGCGCCCGCCGCTGGCCAGTTGGAAAAACGCGCTGGCGTCGCGCTCGTCGGTCTGGTCGGTGTTGGACTGCGAATACTTGACGGTCAGGTCCACCAGCGGGTTATCCAGCGGCGTGTATTCGTACTTGCCCGACCAGGTGGTGTCGACGGTGTCGCGGTGGGCTAAAAAGCGCTTCAACGCACCTTCGTAGCCGTAACGGTCGATGTTGGCCTGGGTCGGCGGCGTCGGGTAGCTGGCAGCGGAGAAGGGTGTCCAGCGATTGCTGTGGGACCGCGAGTAGGACAGGCCTACGCTGTGCTCATCGGTGAAGTGCGCGTTGACCTTGAACAGTTTGCCGTCCACATCCTGGGCGCTGTTGGGCAGGCGCTGAGGGTTGACCGGGTACTCGTTGTTGTCGTTGGGCAACTTGCCGGCCACTTTCATATCACCGCCGTCGCGTTGGGTCAGGTAAGCCAGCGCGTCAAAACGACCGTCGTCGGTGCGGCCATACACGGCACTGCTGTAGACCTGTTCGTGGTCATTGCTGGAGTAGCCATATTTGAGCATGGCGCCGCTGTTGCGACCGTCCTGGAGCAGGTCCGGCGCGTCCTTGGTGGTCATGTTGACCGTGCCGCCAAACCCGCCGTTGCCGGTGAACGGCGAGTTGGGGCCTTTTTCGACCTCGATGCTTTTGATCAACTCCGGCTCGATAAACACGGTGCCTTGCTGGTAGCGCTCGAAGCCGCTCTTGGTGGCGCCGTCGACGGTCAGCGGTACGTCTTCGGCATCACCGAAGCCGCGGATGTTGATGGTCTGGCCACCGGGTTTCAACGAACCGCCCTGGCTCACGCCGGGCAAGGTCTGCAACAGGCTGGGGATGTTATTGGACTGGTAGCGGTCAATGTCGGCCTGGGTCAGGGTCGAGCGGTTGACGGTGCTCGCGTCGACGTCGTTACCGGTGCCTATCACGCTGAGGGCGTCGAGCTGGATCGCGCCGCTGTAGCGGGTTTTGTCTTCGGCGGGGCGCACGATGTAAGTGGTGCCGACTCTGATCAGGCTGAACTCGCTGTTTTTCAGCAGGGTGCGAATCGCCACTTCCGCGGTGAACGCACCGTTGAGTGCCGGTGCCTGCGCGTTCTTGAGCAGCGCTTCATCGAACAGCAGCTGGATTTTCGCTTGCTGCGCCACTTGGCTCAGCGAGGTGGCCAGCGACTGGGCGGGCAGTTGCAGCGTGAATGTCTCGGCCTGCGCACTGAGGCTGAACGCCAGGCAGCTGGCAATAACGGACGGTCGAAGAAACAGGTGCAAAGCGTGGCAAGGCGCGCGAAACATGGAATCCCCCGGGGCGGCTAACTAGCCAAAAAGGTGTGCGTATCAAGCACAGTCGGGAGGAAGACGGCGCAGGCCAAAAAATCCACACCTGCGAATGCAAAATATTCTCAAATGGGTGCGAGCCCTACTGGGTCGGCTCGATTCTTAAGATGCCGTCGGCCGACGCCACGGCCTTGACCGGCAGCAGGGCAGGCAGGGCATTGAGCAGAGCGTCCGGGTCATTCACATCCAGATTGCCCGAGACCTTCAGTTGCGCCACGGCTTTGCTGACCTGTAACGGTGCCTGGGGCCGGTAGAGGCTCAACTCGTCAATGAGGCTGGCCAGGTCGCGATTGCGAAATGAGAGGTGCCCGCTGCGCCAATCGGCGACTTCTTCGCCGGTAAGGGTTTGCTGTTGAACAGTGCCTTTGGCGTAACTGTAAGTCGCGCGTTGCTGCGCACCGAGCACGGTGACGGGGCTTTTGGCGTCCGCTTCGAAGGCGACCTGGCCATGGGCGACACTGATCACCAGTTGCTGCTGGCTGCGCCGCACATCAAACCCGGTGCCGACCACCCGCACGTTGGCTGCGCCGGCTTGCACGTACAACGGCCGTTCCTTGTCGGCCGCGACCTCGATGTACAGCTGGCCCTTGTCCAGATGCAGGATGCGTTGATGGGCGTTGAAATCCACCCGCAGGTGGGTGTTGGCATTTACATACAGCGTGCTGCCATCGGGCAGGTTGAGCGTGCGCATGCCTTTGGCGTGCCCGGCGATTTGGCTGTGGTAGAGCTCACGAGGCGCGCCGATGTGGCTGGTCAGCACTGCGCAGACCAGCGCTGCCGCGGTGGCGAGGGCGGGGCGCCAGAACGAGGGTTTGCGCGTGGGCAGTGGCACGGGTTGGTTCAGTTGCTGCAACTGGGCGAGGTCGGCCCACAGTTGCTCGAATTCGGCATAGGCGCGGGCATGGGCAGGCTCGGCCTGCCAGGCGGCGAAGGCTTTGCGGTCGGCACGCGCCGGGTCATTGCGGTTGCGCGCGAACCAGCTGGCGGCTTGGGCATCGATGGAGTCGCTCGCTTCGATGTCCAGGGCGTCGATGTCGCTCAAGCGGTTCATTCTGGCTGCTCCGTGCCGGGGTCAATGTGAAGACGTCGCTTGCAATGCAGCAGGGCGAAAGCGATGTGCTTTTCGACCATGCTGGTCGAAATGCCCATGCGCTCAGCGATCTGCGCCTGACTCAGGCCTTCGAAGCGATGCAGCATAAGGGCTTCTCGCCTGCGGGGCGAGAGTTCGGCGAGGACTTCTTTCAACTGTTCCAGGCGTTGCAGGCGCTGCGCGGCGGCCATCGGGTCGTTTTGTTCATCGGTGAGCGGCTCGGCGTGGGGATCGGCCGGGTCAGCGTAGGCGATGTGCCGTACCTTCTGTTTACGCCAGTGATCGCGCAGCAGGTTGCGCGCCATCTGGAACAGAAATGCCCGTGGCTGCTCGACCTTGGCGCGGTCGCGGTAGTCCAGCCACTGGGTGAAGACATCCTGGGTCATGTCCGCCGCGTCGCTGGCGTTGTCCGTGCGTTTGCGCAGGAAATACAGAATATCTGCATAGAACCTGCGAAAGGCATCGACCGACAACGGATCGGGCTTGGGACGAGACATGGCTATCCTTCTTGACGAAGTACGACGTAGATAAGCCATGAATGATATCGAGAATTATTGTCATTTGTCGCTGTGTAATGAATGAACTCGGTCAAAATGTGGGAGCTGGCTGGCCTGCGATGCAGGCACCACGATTTGTCAGCTAAACCGAGGAGATGCTATCGCAGGCCAGCCAGCTCCCACAGGAGGCCACGGCTCTATCGCAGTAATGTCCTAAGCTGCTCGACCCCCGCTGCACCCAAGGGGAACACCGGCAACCTTGGATCACCCGCGTCCAACCCGGTCAAACGCAACCCGGCCTTGATCGTCGCCGGCAACCCACCCTTGAGGATGAATTCCAGCAGCGGCAACTGGCGGTAGAACAGTTCGCGCGCCTTGCTCAGATCATTGGCCAACACCGCCTCGTACAACGCCAGGTTGAGCGGCGCGATCAGGTTCGGCGCCGCCGTGCACCATCCTTTTGCGCCCGCCGCAAAGGCTTCCAGGGCCAGCGGGTTGCAGCCGTTGTAAAACGGTACGTCACTGTGCCGATGCAACTGGTGCATGCGCTGAATATCCCCAGTGCTTTCCTTAACCATGCTCACGTTTTCGACGTGCTGGACGATGCGCAGAATCAGCTCCACCGACATGTCCGTGCCGCTGGTGGCCGGGTTGTTATAGAGCATGATCGGCACGCCGACGCTCTCGCCAATCGCGGCATAGTGGGCGAGGATTTCTGCTTCGCTGAGTTTCCAGTACGAGGTCGGCAGTACCATCACCACATCGGCGCCATTGGCCTCGGCGTAACGGGCGCGACGCACGGCCTTGGCGGTGGTCAGGTCGGACACACTGACGATAGTCGGTACGCGCCTGGCGATTTTCGCCAGGCTGTAGGCACTCACTTCATCCCACTCGGCGTCGCTCAAGTAGGCGCCCTCGCCGGTACTGCCCAAGGGCGCGATGGCATGCACGCCGCTGTCGATCAAACGGTCGATGGAGCGGCCCAGGGCGTCGAGGTCAATGCGTTGGCCGTCGGCGCTGAACGGCGTGATGGTGTATCCGATGATGCCGTGAATAGCGGGTGTGGGCATGGGAAGTCTCCAGTCAAAAAAGGGCAATCAGTTCAAGCAGTCGGCGTGTTGGCGCAGGCTCTGGCGGGCGTAGTAATTGAACGCGGCGCCGTGGCGCTTGGGCTTGGAGATCCAGGCATGGGCCTCGCGGCCCAGCGCCGGCAGGATCGGCTTGATCGTGCCCGCGGCCATCGCCAGCAACTGCAACTTGGCCGCGCGCTCAATCAACTGCGCGATCACGCAGGCTTCTTCGATGCTCGCCCCGGTGGCCAGTTGGCCATGATGCGAGAGCAAAATCGCGCGTTTGTCGCCCAGCGCCGTGGTGATGATTTGCCCTTCTTCATTGCCCACCGGCACGCCCGGCCAGGCTTCCAAGAAAGCGCAGTCTTCGTACAGCGGGCAAAGGTCCATGTGCGACACCTGCAGCGGTACCTCCAACATCGACAGCGCGGCAATATGGGTGGGGTGCGTATGGATGATGCAGTTCACATCCGGCCGCCCA
This sequence comes from Pseudomonas sp. AP19, assembly GCF_001728855.1. Classification (NCBI taxonomy): domain Bacteria; kingdom Pseudomonadati; phylum Pseudomonadota; class Gammaproteobacteria; order Pseudomonadales; family Pseudomonadaceae; genus Pseudomonas; species Pseudomonas sp. AP19. Next base: position 49,734 of record NZ_LXJP01000033.1, read on the forward strand.
CGGTACACCCAGGTGTGAAAACGGTTAGCCGGGTTGGGGATGCCGTGGCCTTCCAGGACGTCCAGGTCCTCATTGACCAGCAACAGGTTGCCGGCGGTGATTTCGTCAAACCCCAGGCCCAGTGGCTGGGTGTAATAAGTGCCAGGCGTGGGGCCTCGCGCGGTGATCTGCCCGGCCAGGCCGGAGTCGTGGCCATGTTCGAACAGGATGCGACAGGTGAGCGCCAGCTTTTGCCGGTCGGTCCACGTATTATCCGCCAGGGAATTTTGCATCTGGATCAGCGCTTGCTTGACCAGTTGTTCTTTGGGGAGTGCTAATGTCTTGGCCATATCGGTGTCCTTTGGGTGGTTCAATGGACGTCGGATTTGCGGGTCTCCAGCGCGAGCAAGGCTGTTGGGTGAATGCAAATGACACTAAAGATGCTATATGACACATTGTGTCATTGGCAAGCGCAGCTCTCGCTTTTCTGCATGGATTAACTGCATCAAATGTCTATCCGTTTGAAATTATTGAGAAAAAAACTTGGGGTAACCTTGGAGTCCTTGGCCGAAAAGTCCGGGATGACCAAGAGTTACCTGTCGAAAGTCGAGCGCGGGCTCAACACGCCGTCGATTGCCGCCGCGCTGAAACTGGCCAAAGCCTTGAACGTGAAGGTCGAAGAACTGTTCAGCGAAGACAGCGTCAGCCTCGACAGCTACAGCCTGGTGCGCAGCCATGAGCGGCCGGACACCGCGCCGGGTTATGCGGTGCTCGCCCATCAGGTCAGTGAGCGCAGCCTGCTGCCGTTCATCATCTACCCGCCGACGGAGTTCACCGACAAGACGTTCAAGGAGCATGTGGGAGAGGAGTTTCTGTTCGTGCATGAAGGCCGGGTGGAAGTGGATTTCATGAACGAGCGGGTGATTCTGGAGCGGGGTGACGCGCTGCACTTCAACGCGCAAAAGCCTCACCGGCTTCGCTCGGTAGGGGAGGTGCAGGCGCAGTTGTTGGTGGTGGTGCACAGCGCTGAGGAATGACTGCGATCACTAGTTGAAATGCAATTAATGTGGGAGCTGCTTTGTTCAGGTGATCAGCGCTCGACCGGCACCGAGAGCGCCGAATTACCCAGCGGATGCGTGCGCGCCGCAAAAAACTTCAGCGCCACACCGCTGCCCTCAAACAACGCCGCATACCGGCGTTTCTGCTGACGAATAAACCCGTCGCTGCGCCCCGATACCGAAATCGCCAGGGTGGTCAGCTTGGCCTGGCGCAGCGCATCCACCAGGTGTGTATCCTGCGGCCCCAAATCATGGCCGAAGATGCACAGTGCGCCCTCATGGCTGAGCAGTTGCTCATAACAGAACGACAGATAGTCCGAGCTGCGGATGGTCTTGAGCTTCTCTTCCACGTTGCCTTCGCTGACAAACAGCGGCACATCGTCCAGGGTCTTGATCGTGTTGTTGATCGCAAAGCTGCTGAGCAAGGTGCTGTCGGTGGACGGCAGTTTGCGCGCCGTGCCGTCGAGGTTGCGCACCAGGTGCAGGCCGCCATGCAGGTAGAGGATCCGCGTGGCGTCGGTGTGCGTGTTGCGCAGGTCGAAGCTGGCGTCGGCGCTGCGGAACAGGTCATCAATGCCCGGGGTGTGCAGGATCGCCCAGTAGTTGAGCAAGTCGTAGTTACTGGTGAACACGCTGGCGTAGCGGGCCAGCTCCGCGTTGATCGTCGCCAGCGTCGACGGCTGCACCAGGCGCCACGGAATGTGCACGGCGTGGATGGTGTTGATCAACGCTTCCTTGATCGCATAGTAGCGATTGCGCGGCGCGGCCGAGCTGACCGCCAGGGCCTTGTTGACCCGGCTGGTGGTTTTCAATGCGCCCAGTGCTTGCTCGAAACTGCGGGTTTGCAGGGCGTCAAACACACTCAGCTCGGATGCGCTCAGGGGTTTTTCCTCGACGGTGCGTGCGTTTTCAAACAGCGAGTCGTAGGCAAAGTCTTCCCAAATGGCCCGGCTGGCGCCGTTGCCGATCAGAATCCCATTGAAGTCCACGCTGCTGCGCAGCGCGCTCCAGTCTTCAAGGTGGGCGTCAATATCCTGGAAATCCTTCATTGCGGCGGGTCTACTCGAAATCGGCTGGGTGGTGACTTTATCACGAGCCGGAGTTGATCTTGGTCAAGATGCCGCAGGCAAGTGAGGTTGATCCTGTATCTATAACGCCTCTGAGGATTCGCCATGAGCAGCACCTTCTTCATCCCCGCCGTCAATATCATGGGCATCGACTGTCTCGACGAAGCCATGATCGCCATCCGCAATTACGGCTTTCGCAAGGCACTGATTGTCACCGACGCCGGTCTTGCCAAGGCGGGCGTGGCCAGCATGATCGCCGAGAAGCTGGCGATGCAGGACATCGACTCGGTGATTTACGACGGTGCCAAGCCCAACCCCAATGTGGAAAACGTCGAAAAAGGCCTGGCGCTGTTGCAGCACAGCCACTGCGATTTCGTGGTGTCCCTGGGCGGCGGTTCGCCCCATGACTGCGCCAAGGGTATCGCGCTGTGCGCCACCAATGGCGGGCATATCGGCGACTACGAAGGTGTCGATCAGTCCAGCAAGCCGCAACTGCCGCTGGTGGCCATTAACACCACCGCCGGCACCGCCAGCGAGATGACGCGCTTTTGCATCATCACCGACGAAACCCGCCACGTGAAAATGGCCATCGTCGACCGCAACGTCACGCCACTGCTGTCGGTCAACGACCCCGCGCTGATGGTCGGCATGCCCAAGGGCCTCACCGCCGCCACCGGCATGGACGCCTTGACCCACGCCATCGAAGCCTACGTGTCCACCGCCGCCAACCCGATCACCGACGCCTGCGCGATCAAGGCCATCGAGCTGATCAGCGCCAACCTGCGCCTGGCGGTTCGCGATGGCAGCGACATGGCCGCACGGGAAAACATGGCCTACGCGCAGTTCCTGGCCGGGATGGCGTTCAACAATGCGTCCCTGGGTTTTGTGCACGCCATGGCCCACCAACTGGGCGGCCTGTACGACTTGCCCCACGGCGTGTGCAATGCGGTGTTGCTGCCCCATGTGCAAAGCTTCAACGCCAGCGTCTGCGCCAAACGCTTGAGCGACGTGGCACGCGCCTTGGGCGCCGATATCAAGGGCATTACCCCGGAAGAGGGCGCCCAGGCGGCAATCGCGGCCATTCGCACGTTGGCCCTGGATGTTGAGATCCCGGCCGGGCTGCGCGAGCTGGGCGCCAAGCTGCAGGATATTCCGCTGCTGGCGACCAATGCGTTGAAGGACGCCTGTGGGTTGACCAACCCACGGCGCGCCGATCAACGTCAGATCGAAGAGATATTTCGCAGCGCGTTCTGATCGGCCCGGCAGCGGGCGGCGCACACACATGTGCCGCCCGCCAACGCTACACACAACAGCGTCATCGGCCACGCCTGCTGACTCACCAGCAGGCTCGCGCCGCCGCCGATCAGCGCCGCCATCAATTGATGCATAAAGCCGCTCAAGGCCATGGCATAGGAACCGCTCACCGGCGACTCATCATTGGCCAGCGACAAGCTGATGGGGTAACTCATCGACTGCCCAAAAACCGCCAGGCAATACGGCAGCCACAGCAACACTGCCAACCCGTCGCTGAACACACTGCCCAGCAGCATCACGGCCGTGCCTGACAACACCAGGGCCACGCCCCAACTCATCATCGCCAACCGCCCGGTGCGTGCGACCCAGCGATTGACCATCAACGCGCCTGCAAGATACGCCGCGCTGATCGGCCAACCCAGCCAGCCATATTGGGCCGGGCTCCACTCAAAATGGCCCTGCAGAATGAGCGGCGCACAGGTGTTGAACGCGATGATCACCCCATAGCCCAACCCGCCGGCCAACGCGGCGTGCAAGAAGGCCGGGTGGCGCACAATCGTCGCGTAAATGCGCGTCGCGGATACCGACGGATCGGCTTTTACCTGTGGCGCAAACACCACCCGCTGCAACACCAGCATTAACCCGACAGCGCCGATTGCCAACGCATAAAAAATCGCGTCCCAACCGAACGCCACCTGCAACACCGAGCCGGCAAATTGCCCGATTCCCAACGCGATGACAAAGGTCATGCCCAGCCACGACAACCCCTTGGCCAGCAATGCACCGCTGAAACTGTCACGCACCAATACCCGGGCCATCACCGACACGCCGCCCGCGCCCAGGCCCTGAACCAGGCGTAACGCCAGGAACGACTCGATATTGAACGCTGACGGAATCGCCGCACTCGCCAGTGCGTACACCGCCAGTGCGCCAAGCAATACCGGCTTTCTTCCAAACCGCTCGCCCAGGCTGCCCCACAGCAACATCGGCAATGCCATGCCCACCAGGTACACCGCCAGGGCCAATGCGACCTGGTCTTCGGCGGCGGGCAGGGCATGGGCAATCGCCGGTACGGCGGGCAGGTAGCAGCTGATACCGACTTGACCGAGGAAGGCGGCGCTGCAGGCGAGGGCGAGGGTGGTGGTATTTTTCAAGGGCGGGCTTATCCTTTTTCAGCGGTAAGCTACAAGCTGCTAGTGTGTTTGTCTCTAACGTGCAGCTTATCGTTTGTCATCAAGGAACCCACCCAATGAGAGTTCTCCTATTCGGCGCCACCGGCATGGTCGGCCAAGGCGTGCTGCGCGAGTGCCTGCTGGCGGCTGACGTCCAGGAAGTCGTCGCCGTCGGCCGCACCCCGTTGACCCAGGAGCACGACAAACTGCATCAGGTGTTGCACAGCGACATGCTGGATTTCCAGCCCCTGGAAAACTTGCTGCAAGGGTTTGACGCGTGCTTTTTTTGCCTCGGTGTTTCGTCGGCGGGCATGAATGAAACCCGGTACACCCACCTCACCTATGACCTGACGCTGGTCGCCGCCAGTACCCTGGCGCGGCTAAACCCGCAAATGACGTTTATCTACGTGTCCGGCGCCGGCACCGACAGCTCCGAGGCAGGCAAGTCGATGTGGGCGCGGATCAAAGGCAAGACTGAAAACGCCTTGCTGCGCCTGCCGTTCAAGGCGGTGTACCTGTTTCGGCCGGGGGTTATCCAGCCCTTGCATGGCGTGCGCTCGAAGACGCCGTTGTACCAATCTTTCTATACCGTGCTCGGGCCGGTGCTCTCGTTTGTGCGTCGCGCCAAGCCCGGCTGGGTGGTCAGCACCGAGACCGTCGGCCAGGCCATGTTGGCGGCGGTGCGCCATGGCGCGCCGCACGCGGTGGTGGAGCAGGCCGAGATCAATCGCTTGGCCGCCGAGCGTCGCTGATGTTGCACAAGAGCCTGGTGGTGCTGGGTGCGATTGGCTTTTTCAGTGCCGGCATCTTTGCCGACCACACCACCTTCCTGATCATCGCCCTGGGCATGTTGGGCGCCGGCATTATCGCCTCGATCCCGACGTTCTGGACCCTGCCCCCCAAACTGCTGGCTGGCGCCGGTGCCGGTGCGGCCGGTGGCATTGCGGTGATCAACACCCTTGGCCAGTTTGGCGGCATTGTCAGCCCGGTGATGGTGGGGCGGATCAAGGACCTCACCGGCAGCACCACCCCGGCGCTGTATGTGATCGGCGTGTGCGCACTGTTGGCCGCAGCGCTGCTGCTGTGGGGCTTGCCGCAAAAGCTGCGCACGTTGGACAGGGGATGATCAGCTTGCCGTTGCCAATGCTCGCGCGGGCGAGCTGCTGAACTGAATCAACGCCACCCCGCCGATCAACAGCAACGCCCCCAGCACACGGGGCGTTGTGAGTTGGCGCTCGGCCAGGCCGAACAGGCCAAAGTGATCGAGCAGCAGCGAGGCGAGGATCTGACCGGCCATGGCCAGTGCAATAAACCCCGACGCGCCCAGCTTGGGCAGCAGCATCAGTGCCAGGGAAATGAAGCACACGCCAAATGCGCCACCGGCCCACATCCACAGCGGTGCCTGGCTGATAAAGCTCAGGCTCGGCAGTGGTAAACGCAGGGCCAGTATCACCGGCAGCAACACGATGATGCTCACCAGCAATGAGGCCAACGTGGCCCATAAGGGGTGACCGAGGCCGCGCCCGAGGTTGGCATTGATTGCACTTTGAAACGGCACCACCGCCCCGGCAATCACCGCCAGCGCTAACAAACCCACCCAATGCAACGTGGTCATTTCGACTCTCCCAGAGGTTTTACTGGACTCTAGGCTATTCGTCGCGCAAATTTAAATTCCAAATTCTTATGCAGAGCATGCAGTTGATGAATGATCTTCGCCGCATTGACCTCAACCTGCTGGTGATTCTGGATGCCTTGCTCAGCGAGCAACATGTGACTCGCGCCGCCGAGCGTTTGCACCTGAGCCAGCCGGCGGTCAGCCACGCATTGGCCCGCCTGCGAGACCTATTGAATGACCCGTTGCTGGTGCGCCAGGGCGGCACGCTGGTGCCGACGGCGCGTGCCCTGGAGTTGGCGACGCCGTTGGCCGAAGCCCTGGCCCAGGTGCAGGCCCTGTTGGCACCGAATCGGTTTGACCCGGCGTCAGCCAAACGCAGGTTTCGCGTGGCGATGTCGGACTACAGCGCGGCCATTTTTCTGCCTGGTTTGGTGCGCACGTTACGCCGTGAAGCGCCCGGCATCGACCTGCAAATCATCCAGGCCAGCCGTGAAGGGATGGTGGACGGCGTGCTCAATGGCGATATCGACCTGGCGGCCGGGGTCTTCCCCGATATGCCCGCCGAACTGCGCACCACGCCGTTGTTTGAGGAGCATTACACCTGCCTGGTGGACCGCCACAGCCTGCCGCAAAGTGGCACGCTCGACCTGCCCACCTACCTGTCGCGCCCGCATGTACTGCTGGAAATGCGCGGCAGTGGTACCCCGGAAATCGAGCGCGCGTTGACGGCCATTCGTGAGCGCCGGCATGTGGCGATCAGCCTGCCGCACTGGGGCGTGGCGCCGCAGTTGATCCAGGGCACCGACCTGATCCTGACCGTCTCATCCAGGGGGTTGCTCAGCATCGATCAGCAGCATTTGTTGGCCGTGCCGCCACCGTTTCATATTCCCTCGTTTGCCTTTGAGCTGGCGTGGCATGCGCGGCGGGGTGGGGATTCGGGGTTGCAATGGTTGATCGCGCAGGTACAGGGTGTATTGTCCGCAAGCCACCGATGACAGGAATGCCAACATGCTCTCAGGCCTCAACCACCTGACCCTTGCCGTGACCGATGTGAACCGCAGCGTCAGGTTCTACCATGAGCTGTTGCAGCTTCAGCTCGACGCCACGTGGGACAACGGCGCCTACCTGTCGTTGCCCGGTGTGTGGGTGTGTTTGTCGCTTGATCCGTCGCGCGTGTCGGCACCCGCAGTTGACTACACCCACTACGCGTTCACGGCGGATGCCGGTGATTTCGACGCGCTGGTGGCGCTGGTGGCGCGCCTGCGAGCCGGCGGTGTACAGGAGTGGCGCGACAACCGCAGTGAAGGTGCGTCGTTCTATTTCCTCGACCCCGATGGGCACAAGCTTGAGGTGCATGTCGGCAATTTGGCTTCGCGTCTGCAAGCCTGTCGTGCCAAGCCATATGCAGGCATGCAGTTTTACCCGTAGCACCCGAACGTGCAGAATCCCTGCACCTATTAACCGTCTGTCAGAGTCGCGCCCATGACCCCATCCTTGCTGCTCGCCGTCCTCGCTTCGGGTTTTATCTACGGCATTACGCCGGGCCCGGGGGTGCTGGCCGTGTTCGGCATCGGTGCTGCGCGCGGGCGTCGCGCCGGGGCAGGGTTCCTGTGCGGGCATTTGCTCGGGGATGTGGTGTGGTGCAGTACGGCGCTGATCGCCATTGTTGGCGCACGGGAAGTCGGTAGCAGTGCATTTGATGTGTTGGGTGTGCTCAGTGGGTTGTATTTGTTCTGGCTCGGCTGGCGCGCCATTCGCACGCAACGGCGTAGCAGTGACGCCCCCCAGGGCGCTGCGCGGCATCCGTTTTGGCACGGCATTTTGTTTGGCTTGACCAACCCCAAGGCCTACCCGGTGGCGGTGGCGACGTTCACGGCATTGCTGTCCAGCCGCGCCGAGCTGCTGACCTGGGCAATGCTGCCGTCCTTGATCTTCCTGAGCTTTGTCGGTGGCCTGCTGGCTTATGCGATTCTGATCGCTGTGGTCGGGGCGCAACGCGTGCGTACGGTGTATCAGCGCCATGAAATCCTGATCACCAAGCTCTGCGGCGTGATGTTTATCGGCTTTGCCATTAACGCGCTCGCGCACGCATTACCGGGCCTGTTTGCCAGCAAACCGGCCTGAGGCAGCCACGACCGTTCGTCGCACTGGCAAGTTTTTTCTAAACCTTTGCCGCCCTGAAAATTCGAATTCAGGGTGAGGTGTCTGTCCTCGCACCTATTTTTGCCCTGGAGGAACCCATCATGAGCCGCATGGCTATCCGGTTACGCACCGCCAGTTTCGCGATGCTGCTGGGCCTCGGCGCCAGCAATGCTTTCGCCCAGTCGCCTGCTGAATTCATCGAGCAGGCTTCGGCCAAAGGCATGGCCGATATCGAAACCAGTCGCATGGCCCACGCCAAAACCTCGTCTCAGGAAATCAAGGATTACACCATCGAGGTCATCAACGAGCGCACCCTGGCCAACCAGCACCTGGCAGCGATTGCCAAGAAGCTCGACTTGCCGGTGGCCCCGCGCGAGAAGATCGCCGACAAAGCCGAAACCCTGATGCCCGAACTCAAGGACGGCGACTCCTTTGACGCTGCCTACACGGCGCAGCAGGTCAAGGAAAACGAAGACGCCATCGCCTTGTTCAAGCAGGAAGGCGCGGCATCGGATGTACCGGAAATAAAGGCGCTGGTAGATGAGACGCTGCCTAAGTTGCAAGAGCGTCTGCAGAAGGCCCGCGCGTTGGCATCGACCTACGGTAAAGGTCATCAAGGCGACGGTTGAACCCGTGACTTGAAATGAACAACGGCGGTTGGATCCTCTCCAACCGCCGTTTTTTTATGCGTGGTTCAGATCGGTTTTGTTCGCGACTGCATCGTCGACGGTTTCACCGCAACTGCTGTTCAGGCTGACACTGCGCGTAGCCCCGATGCTGCGGTATTCGTTGCGCAGTTTTTCCAGTTCTTTGCGGTCCAGGCCATCCAGGCTCAGCACGGCGTTTTGTGCATCCTTGGACACGCGCAGCAGCTCATCAATCTTGATATGCAGGATGTCATTGTCGCGGTTTTGCGTGTTCTGGATCAGAAACACCATCAGGAAGGTAATGATGGTGGTCGAAGTGTTGATGATCAGCTGCCAAGTGTCGTTGTAGTGGAAATAAGGCCCGCTCAGACTCCACAGGAAAATCAGTGCGACGGCGGCGTAGAACGTCCGGGCACTGCCTGCCCAGCGGGACAGAGACTGCGAGACTGCGGAGAATTTCATGACCGTTTTCCTCAAAAGGGGGTGATGAAAGTATGGACCGCAGGGGTGCTTTGAAATTTCTTATTACATTTGAGCGGGTGGACAACCGTGTACGTTTTTGTCGTGCAGGCGTTTAGAACGCCAGTTCCGCCTGGCCTGCACCTTCCAACGCGAGCAGATACTGCTTGGCCTCCAGCCCACCGGCAAACCCGGTCAGCCCGCCTGAGGCGCCTATCACCCGATGGCAGGGCGCAATGATCGAGATCGGATTGCGCCCGTTGGCAGCGCCCACTGCACGCACGGCTTTCGGGTTACCAATCTGCTGGGCGATCTGGCTGTAGCTGCGGGTTTCGCCAAAGGGGATGGTCAGCAGCGCCTGCCAGACTTGCTTCTGGAACGCGGTGCCGGTGAAGTCCAGTTCCAGTTCGAATTGGTGGCGGGTGCCGGCGAAATACTCCTTCAATTGTTGCTCGGCCGCCAAGAGCACAGCGCTGTCGTTAGCCTCGCGCAACTCACCCAGGCGCACGCGGTTGGCGCGCTCTTTTTCCCAGAGGACGGCATTGAGTTTGCCATCGCGCGCCACCAGGGTGAGCTGGCCGACGGGGGAGGGCATGCGCTTGAATTGGTAAGACATGAGCGGACTCCTGCTGGGTGAGTGTGGTTCAAGCCTAAGGCGACACGCTCATCGGCAAACTACGTTTCTTGCGGTCAAATTCAAAGCCGCTAGCGGCGTTACTCGGCGTGACTGATCATCCTTCCTGCTGCAGAACCTTGAGCGCCGCAGATGCCAGAAACCCCGAACGGCTTTTTTCTTCCGGGTGATTCAGCACGTATTCATCAATACGATTCAACAGATAACCCGGCAGGGTAATGTTGAGTTTGTGAGCCTTGCCCAGGTACTTGGTGACATCAATGTCCACCACGGCCCACGTGCAGCCGGCGTACTGCGAGGTTTTTCGAAGGGTTACCGGGTGTGTGAAGACTGCGCAAGGACCGCGAGAAACGCATCAGCCAATACGCTTTTTCTTGCCGTAGGGGTCAGCACCAGCAACTGAGCACAGGCATCTACCTCAGCCATCGGCTTATACGTAACGCCCTTATTCATCAAGCTCTGCGTGCATTCCGGCACCAATGCCACGCCTTGCCCGGCGGCCACCAGCGCAATGATCGAAGTGATCTGCCGTCCGGTCGGCCCGGCACGCAGGGGCACACCGTGGTGCCGGTAAAGTTGCTCGATGGACTGGTTCAACCCCGACCCATAATCCGACGGAAACAGAATCAACGGATATGCACTGAGCTGCGCCAAACTGACATCAGGCTGGCCGGCCAAAGGGCTGTCGCTGGACACGGCCGCCACCAAGCGTTCCTCACCGAGCGATTGTGCGTGTACCTCTTGATTCTGCGGCAATAGGCGACTTAGCCCGATATCCAGCCGCCCGTCAGCCACGCGCGCGCCGAGGTTGCCGGACGCGCACTCCACCAAGGTCAACTGCACTTCGGGAAAGCCTTGCGCAAAAGTCTGGATCGCTTGGCTGAACAGATCCGACAAGGCGATTGAGCTGACGTACCCCAGCGACAATTGCCCCGCAGTGCCCTCCGCCAGTTTGCCGGCGATGACCTGCGCCAACGTCACCTGCTCCAACACACCGCGTGCATAGGGCAGGAACGAACGGCCCTGAGCCGTGAGGGTCACCGTGCGGCTGGTGCGATCAAACAGCTTGAACCCCAACTCCGCCTCCAGCGCTGAAATCTGCCGCGTCAGTGGCGGCTGCGCCAGGTGCAGGCGAAGTGCTGCTCGGCCGAAGTGCAATTCTTCGGCGACCGTCAGAAAGTAACGCAGCTTGCGTAGGTCGAGCATCCTGTTCCCTGGGTATTGATCGGTTCGAAATCGGTATTGGTTTAAGACCCGTCGGCCATTCTATAAAGACCTCACAAAATAAAACGAGAGGTTTCATGAAACCGCGCCTGCATTGTGCCCGTCTTGCCCTGTTCCTGTGTGGCTGCGCGGCGTTTCTTAACCTCTATGCCACCCAGAGCATCCTGCAGACCTTTGCCGCGCAGTTTCACATCAGCGCCAAGACCGCGGGCTGGAGTATCACGGTCACCACCCTGGCCGTGGCGGTCACTGCACCCTTTGTCAGCCGGCTGACCGGGCGCTTCGAGCAACGCACCGTCATCAGCGTGGCCGCGCTGTTGTTGGCGGTGCCCGCACTGATGACCGCGTACGCCGACAGCTTTGCCCAAGTGCTGGTATGGCGGTGCGTGCAAGGTCTGTTGATTCCGGTGGTGTTCGCGACCAGTGTGGCCTACATCGGTGACCGTTGGCGTGGCGGCACGGTCACCGAAGTCACCAGCCTTTATGTGGCGGGCACTGTGTTGGGCGGGTTCGCCGGGCGCTTCGTCACGGGGGTGATGACTGAATACGTGGGCTGGCGGGAAGCCTTCGAATGGTTGGCCGTATTGAGCCTGATGGTGGGCGGGTTTATCCAATTCCTGCTGCCCTCAAACCGACCGCGCACCGAGCGACTTAACACGTCATCCTCGGGCATTTTCCGCAAACCGCTGTTGGCCGCCTACGCCGTAGGTTTTTGCGTGTTGTTCTGCCAAGTCGCGGCCTTTACTTACGCGGGTTTGTACCTTGGCTTGCAGCCGTTCAACCTCGGGCCTGCGGCGTTGGGCACGCTGTACATGGTGTTTCTACTGGCCTTGATCGTGATCCCCCTCGCGGGCCGCCTCAGCAAAGCCCGGCCCCACGCCGAGCTGCTGGGTATCGCCGCCGTGCTCGGTGTCAGTGGCTCGGCGCTGACCCTGGCGCCTTGGCTGGGCTGCATCGTCGTCGGCCTGGCGCTCAGTTCCACCGGCGTGTTCCTCGCCCAGGCCGCTGCCAATGGGTTCATCACCGCCACCGCCGGTGACAACAAGGCGGGCGCCGTGGGGGTTTACCTCACGTGTTACTACCTGGGCGGCAGTTGCGGTGCCATCGCACCGGCATTGATCTGGGAGCAGTGGGGCTGGGCCGGCTGCGTGGCACTGATTATCGGTTTCCAACTGCTGACCCTGCTGATCGCACTGACCGGCTGGAAGCCTCATCCACCTGCGTTGATTCAAACCCCATGAACGACACCGTCGCCGTGGCTGCCCGCTCCCCCTCCACGCGCCGCCGCGCGCTGATTACCGGTTGCAGCGCCCACGCCGTACACGATGGCCTCACCGACGTCATCTACGTGCTGCTGCCGATCTGGCAGGCGCAATTCGCCTTGTCCTACGCTCAAATCGGCCTGTTGCGCGGCGCCTACTCCGGGATGATGGCCGTGTTCCAACTCATGGCCAGCCGCGCCGCCAAACGTTGGGGGCGTATACCGTTGCTGGTGGGCGGCACCGCGTTGGCAGGTATCGCTTACTTATTGGTGGGGCAAGCCACCGGGCTTGGCATGTTGTTGCTGGCGTTGCTATTGGGTGGGCTGGGAGCGAGTACCCAACACCCGCTGGCCTCTTCGATGATTACCGATGCTTATGAGGACGGTGGTGGGGTCAAGCAGGCGTTATCGCAATACAACTTCTCCGGTGACATCGGCAAAACCCTGATTCCGGGGTTGGTGGGCTTGCTGCTGACGGTCATCAGTTGGCGTGCCAGCGCGACCCTGCTGGGGTTGCTCGGGCTGGCGGCGGCAGGGCTGCTGTGGTGGTGGGCGCCTGCTCCGGTGTGCGAATCCGCCGCGACAAAAAACGCCAGGCCCTTGAGTCGAACCGGCTCGGTCATCGGCCTGCGCGCGCTGATCCTCACCGGCACCCTCGACAGCGCCGTGCGCATGGGTTTCCTCACGTTCCTGCCGTTCCTGCTGCAAGCCAAAGGTGCGGGCACGGCGGGTATTGGCCTGGCCTTGACCCTGCTATTCATTGGCGGTGCGTTCGGCAAATTGTTCTGCGGCTACCTCGGTGCCCGCATCGGCATGATGAAGACCGTATGGCTGACGGAAACCGGCACGGCACTGCTGATCGTCGCCGCCGTGTACCTGCCGCTGAGTGGCTTGATGGCGATGTTGCCGGTGTTGGGCCTGGTGCTGAACGGCACGTCTTCGGTGCTCTACGGCGCCGTGCCGGACCTGGCCGGCGCCGGCAAACGCGAGCAGGCGTTTGCGCTGTTCTACACCGGCACGATAGGCGGCGGGGCGCTGGCGCCGGTGGTGTTTGGCGGGTTAGGCGATGCGTTGGGTGTGCCGCTGGCGGTGCTGGTGCTGGCGGGGATGTTGTGTGCGACGTTGCCGTTGGCGTGGGTGGTGCAGCGGGGGATAGCCGTGGACCGTTGACTGGCTCGTTTCGGATGGAAAACTCAGTTCCGTCCTACGTAATTGCACGGGCTGCATGGTTGTAAAGTTCGCGCTTCAAAAATCCCGGCGCACTTTTCGAATGCCTATCAATCAGTGACGAGTGGCTGTTGCGTGATAGGAAACGATCCGAATAAGCGTGCTATGCGCCAATGACGTATGGGCGTAGGTAGGATATTTGTCGAATCACCCGTATTTACCGAGGACCTGCCCGCCCACCATCGCTACCTGGCCCTGGCCATTCAGCAAATGCTTGAATTGGGGCTGATGCTGGTGGAAGCGGCGCAGGACCGTGTGGACCGCGCCGCGTAGGTTCTTGCGCGCACCGCAACCGGCTGGCCTTCCCAGGCCGCCCATACCACGGGGGAGGGCAGCCAAAATACGCAAGTCACCTTAAAGGGACGCGGTCAACGTAAACGGAATGCGCAACGCGCCGATTGGCCCTTCCCGTGCCCCGCACATTTCATCGTGCACGCACTGCTGCACCAGCACGCAAGGAAACGGCGGAACCCGTTGCAACAGGTCGCGCAAATGCGTAGTGGAGCCGATGCGCATCGGCTTGGCATCGTCGTCCAACAGCGTCATCTCGACATGATCCAACTTGACGCGCGCGATGTAGAAACCCCCTTCCAGCGACAGCAGTTCCAGCTCACGCACTTCGCCCTTTACCGCCAGTTCGGTCAGCATTTTCATATTCATGATTCACCCTCACTCTCGGTCGTTCATTGGCGACGGAAAAACAACGTGATCTGGCCCCATTCGACGCCGAACTTGGTCATGCTGGAACGGTTGATCAAGGTGTCCTCGTCCATCAAGTACATCCAGTCGTCCAGGCTGACTTCGTACACCGAACCGTCCACCGGCAGGTTGAGTCGGTAGCGCCAACGCAGTGCGTTACCCGCCACTTCGCCGATTGCGTCGCCGACCACATCACCGGCGCGCCCGCGCCAGCGGCCAGGGCCATCCGGGGTTAGCGTCCACACTCGCTGCTGGCGCGTGCCATCGCTGTACAGGAACCGTTCGTCAAGAATGAGCGCGTCGCCCTCGCGCCGGCTGGTGATATTCACTTCAAAGCGCTTGGCCACTTCCCCCGAGCGCTTCTGGAAAATCCCCCACGCCTTGACGGGTTTGCTGAAGAAGCGTTGCAGGTCCAACGGCGGCTGCTGGTCGGCGTAGTGGTCGACCCCTACGCTGCTGCAACTGCTTAAACTCAACACCAGCAACAATGAAACCAGTAGACGTGTCATTGCCCGGCTCCGGGATCGTACGTGGCGAAGTGCCAACGCTCAGACTTGATACTTGTACAGAAATATTGATTTGTACAGGTTTAACCGGACGAATGACGGGTAACTCAAATCGCGCCCATAAAAAAACCGGTCACCAGGAACCGGTTTTTTTTACGCATCCCGCGTCAGAACTATCCTGACGTGAGTGCACTGTTTGAGTGGAGCGGGTAGAGGGAATCGAACCCTCAACTAAAGCTTGGGAAGCTTTCGTTTTGCCACTAAACTATACCCGCTCAGAGCGGCTGACTTTGTACCAGATGTTCGCCGGGATTTGAAGTTTTTCTTCGAGAAATGTGTGGGTTGCGTTCATCCAGCCAGTCGACGAACGGACCTCATACTCGCGCAAGCTTGTGTGGGAGCGGGCTTGCCCGCGATGGCGTCACCTGAGTGCAACTGATACACCGAGGCGCTTGCATCGCGGGCAAGCCCGGCTCCCACATGAGCGGTTCAGATCGCAAAGGCATGCTGCGTCTGCCCCTGGTGATAGCGCAATCGACCCACCTGCCGCTCTGGTTTCAAAAAGCCCACCACCGCCTCTCGACTATCGCGGCATGCCGCCTTGTGTTCCATGTCCAGGAAATGCCCGGTCGCCTGGATGGTGCTGAAGCTGCTGTTGGCCACATGCTGGCCAAACAATTTGGCGTCTTCAGCGCTGGTGTATTCATCCCATTCGCCATTCAAAAACAGCACTGGAATGTCGATCTGCCGGGCCGCCTTGAGGTAGCACAGCCGATCGCTGTTGAGCACGTGGCTGATGTGGAAGTGCATCTGCCCGTATTCGTGCTCGGCCAGGCTACTCACGTGTTTGTAGTTGAAGCGTTTGAACAGCGACGGCAGGTGTTTGCCGATGGTGCTGTTGACCAGGTGGCCGACGCGGTCGCGGTCGAGGTTGCCGAGGTAGTCGACGCCGCGTTCAAGGTAGTCGCGCATGGGCGCGTTGATCACCGGTGAGAACGAGCTGATCACCGCCTTTTCCACGCGCCGTGGCCGGTGGGCGAGGGCAACCAGGGTGGCGGCGCCGCCCCAGGAAAACGACAGAATGTGTTCAGCGGCGAAGTGGTCGATGAGTTCCAGCAGCAGCTGGCCTTCGACTTCCTTCGTCAGCATCTTCTCATGACGATTATGGATTTTGGAGCGGCCGGCGTAGGGCTGGTCGTACAAAACCACGTTGAATTGCGGATACAGGCTTTTCACGGTTTGGGCGAAGGACGCCGTGGTGGCCATGGAGCCGTTGACCAGGATAATGGTCTTGGCCGCTGCGTCCGCGCGATAGAACTCCGTGTAAACCCGATACTGACCCTGTATATCCAGCACAGCGATTTCTGGCCTCATGTCGTAAGACTCCTGGCAAGCGGGTAGTGCGCGCAGAACACTCTGCACGAGCTTTGTGACAGGTAGGCATACGCCTGGAAGAGGAGGGCCCATGTCGGTCCGATGGCGGCTGGCCGAGAGGTATTGTTATGGCGGGCTGTTTGCCTGGAAGGCCCGTAGATCAAGCGCGGGCGGGGCAAGGTGTTTCTTGGAGGTTATAGGCGACTCATCAGTCATAATTTGGCTGACGTCTTGATTCAAGCAGCAGAGCCGCCGCCTCGCAAGGCAATAAATGGGTTTTTTGCCATCACCGGCCGAACGGTCATCAGACCTGTTGGATTTCGTCGTCAGTCAGGGCTCGATATTCGCCGGGTGCAAGGCCTGCATCCAGCGCCAAAGGGCCCATGCGCTCGCGGTGCAGGCCGATCACCTTGTTATCGAAATGCCCGAACATACGCTTCACCTGGTGATAGCGGCCTTCGATGATGCTCAGTCGCGCTGTCCTTGGCCCCAGCAGTTCCAGCTCGGCGGGCTGGGTGGTGAGGTCTTCAAACGCGAAATACACACCCGCCGCAAACGTCACCGCGTACTCCGGGCCGATGGTCTGCTCGGTTTGCACGCGGTAAACCTTGGGCAGTTTGGTCTGCGGCTGTGTCAGGCGCCGTGACCACTGGCCGTCGTTGGTGATTAGCATCAGCCCGGTGGTGTTGAAATCCAGGCGGCCGGCAATATGCAGTTCGCCCTTGTCGGGTTCATCCAGCAGGTCGAGGACGGTCGCGTGTTGTGGGTCCGAGGTGGCGCTGACGCAGCCTTGAGGTTTGTGCAGCATGAAATAACGCGCCGGTTTGCCGGCCTGCACAACCTCATGATCAACGCACACGCGGCTGAATTCGCGCACGTCATGGTGCGGATCGCTGACGGCCACGCCATCGACCGTCACCCGTCGCTCAACCAGCAGCAAGCGCACTTGCTGGCGATTGAAACGCGGCAAATTGCTGAGGAAACGATCAACGCGCATTACGCTGAACCCGCCTCACGCAATTGCGCCTCCACCTGCGCACACCGCGGGCACAGGCAGGCGGTGTTGCGCAGTTCGTCGGGCAGGGCTTCGAGCACCGCCGGGTCAATGCTGACGCTGTAGCACCAGCAGGCTTGGTCGGCAGTGCGCGGGTCGGCCAGGGCGCAGTCGTTGCGCGCACCACAGGCGGGGCAAAGGGTTGGCGTAGTCATCAGTCGGTTCAGGCTGTATCGGGCAGGGCTGTGCGGTTCCCAGCACGATACAGCGCCGCCGCGCTATTGCAAGCTGCGCAGGTAGCCACGCCAGCCGCCGAAGTGGCTGATATCCACGGCGCCCGTCAAACCGTAGGGCTCGCAGATGAACCCACTTTCCCAGCGGCCGTCCGCCAGTTGCACCTTGCCGATGCCCAAAGGCGCAGGGATGCCGGTCAGGAACGACCCGAGTTCGCTGCTCGGCAGCTCCCACACTTCCACCTCGATCGCCACGCCACCCTCGCTCACCCGCAGCATGCCGGGGCGATAAGGTGGCCCGCCGGCCAGGGCGAACAATTGATAGTCCGCTGAGCTGTGGGTGCACGCCAGCAAGCGCGCGCCCCGGCGTAATAATTGCGGGTTCAGCGCCAGCCCTTGCAGGTGCGCGCCGCACACCACCAGCCGCGTGACGTCATGGTTGGCGCTGCCTGCCGGTGCGCCCAGTGACGCATCCTGCTGGCGTTGCAACGCATCCGCTACACCCAGCAAGTATTGATCGGTAAACGCCCGACCAAACAGCGTCACGCCCCAGGGCAACCCGTTTTCCATCAAGCCGCTGGGCACGGCGACGGCCGCGTAGTCCAGCAAGTTCATGAAGTTGGTGTAGTAGCCCAGTTCGGCATTGCGCAGCACCGGCTCGGCGCGCAGTTCTTCCAGCGTGACCGGGCGACCAATGGTCGGCGTCAGCACGCAATCGAGTGTGTTGAGCAAGCGGTCACATTGCGCTTTCAAGGCTTGCAGACGGTACTGAGCACGGAAGGTGTCGACGCCGGTCACCGCCGGCGCCTTGGCCAACACGGCACGAATCACCGGCAGCACCGCTTCTGGATCACGCACCATCAATTCACCCGCGACGCTGTAGCGCTCGGCCACCCACGGCCCTTCGTAGAGCAGGCGCGCGGCGTCGAGGAAGGGCGACAGGTCCAGCGTGACGGGCTCGCCGCCGAGCGCAATCAGGCGCGCGATGGCCTGCTCGAACAGCAGTGGGCCTTGCTCGCAGCCGAAGAATTCCAGGTCCTGCTCGCGCGGCACGCCAAAGCGAAACGGCTTCGGCGTGCCGAATGCCGAGGCATCATTCCAGGCCGGATTCTGGCGGCTGTATGCATCCAGCGGGTCCAGCCTGGCGGTTAACCCCAGCAACTGGCTGGCTTCGCGCGCGGTGCGCGTAAAGGTGGTGACGCAATCCAGCGTACGGCACGCCGGCACCACACCCGCCGTGGAAATCAGCCCTTTGCTCGCCTTGAGCCCCACCAGGTTATTCAGCGCCGCCGGCACCCGCCCGGAACCGGCGGTGTCGGTGCCCAGGGCAAAACTCGCCACGCCCAGGGCGACAGCCAGAGACGACCCCGCGCTGGAACCGCCCGCGGGATACTCCGGCAACACACTGTTGGGGCAGGCGCCATAGGGCGAGCGGCTGCCATTGAGCCCGGTGGCGAACTGATCCAGGTTGGTCTTGCCCAGCGGCACCGCGCCCAAGGCGATCAGTTGCTCGACAATCGTCGCGCTGCGCGTCGGTACATAGGCAAAGGCCGGGCAGGCTGCGGTGGTGGGAATGCCCGCCAGGTCGATGTTGTCCTTGATTGCAAAGGGCACGCCGAACAGCGGCAATTCGGACGGCTCGCGAGCGTCCAGTGCCGCCAGGTACGGCTCCAGTTCCGCCAAGCTGAGCAGGTGGATAAACAGGTGATAGTCAGGGTTCAACTGCGCCGCTTTTTCGCGCAATTGCAGCAGCAGATCGCGGGGCGTGGTGTCGCCGCTGAGGTAGGCATTACGCAGGTTGTCCAGTTGCAGATTCATGGCTTGTCCGCCTGTCGAAAAAGAAAAGTCAGTCACGTTCCAGCACCATCACCCGTTGCCCGGCACTGATGCCGCTGCCGGGTTGCACCGGGATCTCGCGCACGGTGCCGGCGCAGGGCGCGATTACCGGGATTTCCATTTTCATGGACTCAAGCACCACCAACACATCGCCGCCCAGCACCCGCTCGCCCGCCGTCACCTGGACTTGCCAGAGGTTGCCGGCGATAGGGCTGTCGACACTGATTTCATTGGCCTGCAGCGGCGAGTCAGCGCCCAATGGCAGCGCCGGTTCTTCACTGTGGTAGTGCGCCTGGCCACTGGCGATCCAGCGTTCGCGCTCGGCATTAAACGCGTGCTGCTGGTGCTCGCGAAACGCGTCGATACTTGAGGCCTCCCGCGCCAGAAAGTCCTGGTAATCCGCCAGGTTCAACTGGCTGTGTTCGATGTTCAATGCAAAGCGTCCGAGCGGGAAATCCCGACGGATCTGCACCAACTCATCGCTGCTCACCGGGTAGAACCGGATCTGGTCAAAGAACCGCAACAACCACGGTTTGCCGTCAAACGCCGCGACTTCCCTGTAGCGGTTCCACATCTGCAAGGTGCGCCCCACAAACTGATAGCCGCCTGGGCCTTCCATGCCATAGACGCACAGGTAGGCGCCGCCGATGCCCACCGAGTTTTCGGCGGTCCAGGTGCGGGCCGGGTTGTATTTGGTGGTCACCAGACGATGACGCGGGTCCAGCGGCGTCGCCACCGGCGCGCCGAGGTAGACGTCGCCCAGGCCCATCACCAGGTAGCTGGCGTCGAACACGGTATGGCGTACTTCATCGAGGTTGGCCAGGTCGTTGATGCGTCGGATGAACTCCAGGTTGCTCGGGCACCACGGCGCGTCCTTGCGCACGGTGGTCATGTATTTTTCGATCGCCAGCTGGCACGCCGGGTCGTCCCACGACAGCGGCAAATGCACGATGCGCGAGGGCACTTGCAGGTTCGGCGTGGCGCACACGGCGGCCCAGTGTGTGGTGATCAGCGGCAGCAGGTCGGCCAATGGCAGGTGTTCGGGCTGGTAGTGGATTTGCAGCGAGCGGATGCCCGGCGTCAGGTCGAGCACGCCGGGCAGGGCGCGGGCTTCAAGCGCCTGCATGAGGGCGTGGGCACGAAAGCGCAGCACCAGGTCGAGTTCGGCGGCGCCAATTTCCAGCAGCAGGTGGGTGTCGCCGGCGAGGCGCGCGACCAGGCGGGTGTCGGCCTGGCCGATGTCCAGCACCACAGGCGACTCGAGGTTAAGTGGAGGGTGGCCAGTGTGGGAGCCGGGCTTGCCCGCGATGGCATCACTGGTGTCTGTCTGAAGTACCGAGTGGCTGCTAGCGCAGGCAAGCCAGCTCCCACATTGATCCCATTTCAAGGCGAGCTCACGCGCGGTCTGAAGGTTCACCGGCTCGAAGCGCAGTTTGTCTCCCGCCTTCAATTGCCCCAACTGCCAAAGGTCGGCCTCGATCACCGTCACCGGGCACACGAACCCGCCCAGGCTCGGCCCATCCGGCCCGAGGATCACCGGCATGTCGCCGGTAAAATCCACTGCGCCTATCGCGTAGGGATTGTCATGGATGTTCGACGGGTGCAGCCCCGCTTCGCCGCCGTCCGTGCGTGCCCACACAGGCTTCGGCCCGATCAGGCGCACGCCGGTGCGGCTGGAGTTGAAATGCACTTCCCAGTGGGTGGCGAAGAAGGTGTCGATGTACTCGGGCTTGAAGTATTCCGGCGCACCGTGCGGGCCATAAATCACGCGCAGCGTGCGTGTTTGCGCCAAGGGTTCGGCGACCAGGCGTTGCCCCGCGCGCGTGTCCTGCAAGGGCAACAGGTGCAGCACATCACCCGCGCGCAACGCCCGCCCGCCATGCCCGCCGAACTGGCCAAGCGTGAACGTGCTTTGACTGCCCAGATAGTCCGGCACCTGCAGGCCGCCCCGCAGGCACAGGTAACTGCGCGCGCCGGGTCCTGCGATGCTGCCAAGGCTTAACACCGAACCGGGGGCAATCAACAGCGCGGTATTCATCGGCACTGCTTGCTCGTTCAGCAACAGAGGAATATCGGCGCCCGTCACGGCCACCACGGCAGCGCAGTTGAAGCGCACCATCGGCCCACTCATGGTGATTTCCAACGCTGCGGCGCCGTCGCGATTACCCAGCAGGCGATTACCCAAACGCAACGCACGGCTGTCCATCGGCCCGGACGGTGGCACGCCGACGGCCCAGTACCCGAGGCGCCCCGGGTAGTCCTGCACACTGGTTTGCGTGCCGGCGCTGAGCACTTCAACGGTGTCGGCGCTGTAGGCCAGGCCTTCCAGGCAGCGCGTCCACGGCCGACCGCTGGCGAAAGGCGTGGCCAGCAAAATCTGGCGCAGGTAGTCGCGGTTGGTTTCCACGCCGTAGAGCTGGCTGTCGCTCAACGCTTGATGCAAATCCAGGCGCGCCTGTTCGCGGGTCGGCGCCCAGGTGATGAGCTTGGCGATCATCGGATCGAAGTACGCTGGAATCTCGCAACCGGCTTCTACCCAGGTATCGATGCGCAACCCCTCGGCAGTCGGGAAGTCCACGCGGGTCAACAGGCCTGGGCTGGGCTGGAAATCCTTGCCCGGGTCTTCCGCATACAGGCGCGCTTGGATCGCATGGCCACGGGGTTGCCGCACCAGCCCGCTCAATGGTGGTAATTCACCCGCCGCCAGTTGCACCATCCAGCGCACCAGGTCCACGCCCCACACTTGCTCGGTCACGCCGTGTTCCACCTGCAGGCGCGTGTTCACTTCTAGGAAGTAGAAGCGGCCATCGGCGCTGTCAAAGATAAATTCCACGGTGCCGGCACTGCGGTAGTTCACGGCTTTGGCCAGGGTGATGGCGGCCGCGCACAAGGCCTCGGCCATGCCGTCGGGCAGGTTTGGTGCGGGGGTTTCTTCGAGGACTTTCTGGTTGCGCCGTTGCACGGAGCAGTCGCGCACGCCGAGGGCGATCACCTCGCCAGTGCCGTCGCCAAACACCTGCACTTCCAGATGGCGAGCGTGCTCGATGTACTTCTCGATGAACACACCGGCGTCGCTGAAATTGTTCTGCCCCAGGCGCTTGACGGCCTCGAAGGACTCGCTCAACTCGGCTGCGCTGCGGCACACGCGCATGCCAATGCCACCACCGCCGGCGGTGCTTTTGAGCATGACTGGGTAGCCCACCGTGTCGGCCGCTGTCAGCGCTGCATCAAGGCTGTCGAGCAGCTCGGTGCCTTCCAGCAAGGGGATCTGATGGTGCTTGGCCAAGGCCCGTGCGGTGTGCTTGAGCCCGAATACGCGCAGCTGTTCAGGCGTCGGCCCGACGAAGGCGATACCCGCGTTTTCGCAGGCTTCGGCGAAAGCGGCGTTTTCCGAGAGGAAGCCGTAGCCGGGATGAATCGCCCGGGCCCCACAGGCCTTGGCGGTGGCGAGGATTTTTTCCATCGCCAGGTAGGTACTGGCCGCCGCGCCTTCACCGAGGCTGTAGGCTTCGTCGGCCTGCTGGATATGCAGGCTGGCCGCATCGGCTTCGGCGTACACCGCAATGCCTTTGACGTGCAGCGCGCGCAAGGTGCGCAGGATGCGGCAGGCGATGGCGCCACGGTTGGCGATCAAGAGTTTTTCGAACATGGCAAAACCCTGCGGGCCGTCCCGCCAATTGGGGTGCGCGCCAGGGTCGTCCGTGGCGCAAATCTCGGGTGGTGAAAGCGGTCAACTGTGGGAACGGGCTTGCCCGCGATGGCGGTGTGTCTGTCCCCTTATTTATTGGAAGATTCACCTCCATCGCAGGCAAGCCAGCTCCCACAGGGAACCTTCAGCGTTTTTGCAGGCACTGCCCGGCGCGGGCCTGGCACAGGGCAAATAACCAACGGCGCAGGCGCTTGAGTTTCAGTTCCATACCAGTAACTCCGCAGGGGTCGGGTTGTAGGCGTTGCACGGGTTGTTCAGTTGCGGGCAGTTGGAAATCAGCACGATCACGTCCATCTCCGCGCGCAGGTCGACGTACTTGCCAGGGGCGGAGATGCCGTCTTCAAACGTCAGCCCACCGTCGGCCGTGACCGGCACATTCATGAAGAAATTGATGTTCGGCCCGATGTCGCTTTTGCCCAGGCGCCCGTCGTGCGCACAGGCGCGCAGGTAGTTATCGCGGCAGCTGTGCATGTAGCGTTTTTCCAGGGCATAGCGCACGGTGTTGCTCTCTTGGGCACAGGCGCCGCCGAGGGTGTCGTGACGCCCGCAGGTGTCGTCGACGAGGGTCAGCATCGGCTGGCCAAGGTTGGAATACAGCACGCTGCCGGTGCTCAGGTACACGCTGTTTTGCCGACGTAACGTGCGTTGCACGTCGTAGCGCTCGCGCGGGTTTTTAAGGCTGTAGAACAACGTGTCGACAGCCTGGTTGCCTTCAAGGTCGAGGATGCGCAAGGTCTGGCCGGCCTTGACCTCCATCAGCCACGGCTCGCCGGCGGGAATCGTGGCGCGGTACACGGCGGCGTCCGGGTGTTTCAGTGCGATAGACATGGCAGCTCCTCAGGCGAACAGGCGGTCGGTGTTGATAAAGCCGCGCTCGTTTTCCGGGCGCGAGGTGCGGCAGTGTTCGGCGACACTGGGGTCTGCGTTCATCCAGCTGAGTTTCAGCGGCTGTGGGGCGTAGTTCGGGTTGGGGTCCATCGGGTGTTGCAAGGCGGTCAGCACCACCAGCGTGTCCATCGGCGCGTAGAGCTCGATGTAGTCGCCGGCCTTGGAATTGCCCGGCACAAAGTGCAAGCCACCGTCGCTCTCGACGTTGACGCGGCTGAACAGGTTGAGGGTCATCAGCAGGTCGGACAGCCCCAGGCCCCACTTGCCCAATTCCACCAACAGGTTATCGGTGCCGTTGCGAAAGAAGCCGTTGCGCAGCTCTTGATAGCGGCCCTGGCCGTACTTCTCGGCCACTTCGCAGGCACACAACACACCGCCGATGCTGTCACTCCAGCCGCAGGTGTCGGCGGTGATGGCGGCCAGCACGCGGCCCATGTCCGAGTACAGGCAATGGCCGCTGGTGAGCTTGGCGGTGTGTTGGCACTTGAGGCTGTCGGGCAGGTTGAGGCGCTCGGTTTTTTCGTTGGCGTTGAGCAGGGTCAGGCTGACGTTGGCACCGCCGCGCAGGTCGGTGAGGCGCAGCAGTTGGCCGCGCTTGAGCACAAAGGAACGGTGGCCGCCGCCGGGCAGCATCTCTTCGGCGAACGGGGGAAACAATTGAGTGGAATCGGTCATTTGGAAGTCGCTCCAAGTTCGGCGGCGAGCGCTTTGCGGCGCTCGCTGTTCAAAGGGATGTCGTAGGTGATGCGCGCGCCATAGGCGCCGGGGGCGTGGGGGTCGACGCGAACCTTGTCGAACACCAGCAAGCGCGTGCCGAGGCTGAAGCCTTCACTCAGGTCGTGGGTGACCATGAACACCGTCAGCCGGGTTTCGCGCCACAGCGCCAGCAGCAACTGGTGCATGTCTTTGCGAATGCCCGGGTCGAGGGCGCCGAAGGGTTCGTCCAGCAGCAAGACGCGGGGTTTCATGATCAGGGCCTGGGCGATGGCCAGGCGTTGTTGCATGCCGCCGGAGAGCTGCGCCGGGTATTTGTCCAGCGCGTGGTCCAGGCCGACCTTACGCAGCAGGGCGGCAGCCTGTTCACGTGCGTGGTGTTTGGCGCTGCCGAACAGCCGGCCCAGCAATGGCGAGCGGGGTAGCTCAAGGCCGAGGGCGACGTTATCCAGCACGGTCAAATGCGGGAACACGGAGTAGCGCTGGAACACCACGCCACGGCTCGCATCCGGCTCGGCAGCGAGCGCCTGGCCATCCAGCAGGATCTGGCCCTTGCTCGCGGTTTCCTGGCCCAGCAGCAGGCGCAGGAAGGTGGATTTGCCGCAACCCGAGGTACCGACCAGCGTGCAAAACTCACCCTCGTCGACCTGCAGGTTGAGCCCTTCCAGCACCACTTGGTCACCATAGCGCTGCCACACATTGTTGACGCTGATAAAGCTCATGCCCGCGCTCCTTCGTACCAGGGGAACGCACGCCGCGTCAGGGTTTTGAGGCCCCAGTCCATCAGCCAGGCGAGCAGGGTGATCCACACCACGTAAGGCAGAATCACGTCCATCGCCAGGTAGCGGCGCACCAGGAAAATCCGGTAGCCCAAACCGTCAGTGGAGGCGATGGCCTCGGCGGCGATCAGGAACAGCCACGCCGAGCCGAGCATCAGCCGCAGCGAGATCAGCAGACGCGGCAGCAGTTGCGGGAGCACCACCCGCAGCATCAGGGTCCAGGTGGAGGCGCCGAGGGTCTGCGCCTTGACCAGCAGCTCGACGGGAATTTCCCGGGCGCGCTGTTCCAGGTCGCGCGCCAGGGCCGGTGTGATGCCGATGACGATCAGCATGACTTTGGACAGCTCCCCCAGCCCGAACACGATGAACAGGATGGGCAGGATCGCCAGCGGCGGCACCATCGACAGCACCGTGAGCAAAGGCGACAACGGCGCGCCAAACAGCGGCAGCGTCCCGGCGGCGATGCCCAGGCACAGGCCGGCGAGGGCGCTGATCCCCAGGCCGATAGCCAGGCGGCGCAGGCTCGACGCGCTGTCTTGCCACAGCACGTATTCACCGGTGCGGGTGTCGGCGCTGAACGCCAGGCGTTGCAGGGCGTCGCCCATTTGCACGGCGCTGGGCAGCAGCTTGTCATTGGGGTTGTCCGCCAGGCGCTCGGCCGAGCCCACAAAGTAGGCGAACAGCAGCAGGGCGAACGGCAGCATCACCAACAACAGGCGACTGGAGCGTTCCGGGTGGCGGTTGATCAGGCGCATGGCCGGTTCCTCTTACAGCGTGCCGTCGGCGGCCATTTGCACGTAGCTGGGGTCGAACTGCAGCTTGAGGTTGGCGGTGTCGCCGCTGGTCACGCCGTTGGCGAAGCGCATGCCCACGGCGCTGGTGTCTTTGGCGCCTTCGCCGAGCAGGCCGTGCGCAAACGAGAACTCGGCGACCTTGCGCATGGTGGCGGGCAACTGCGCGCTGGTGGCGAAGGCCAGCGCTTCCTTGGGGGTGGCGAACAGCTTGGTGGTGTCCAGTTGCGACTGGAAACCCTTGAGGTCGGTGCCGGAGGCTTTGGCCATGTGCTCCAACGCTTCGGTGCTGGCCGCGTTTTTGGCGTTCATCAGCGCAACCACTTCGAACCAGGCGCCGGTCAACGCTTTGCCCAGCTTGGGGTTGTCTTTGAGGGTCTGGGTGTTGACCACCATCATGTCCATGATTTCGCCGGGCACTTTGCTGGAGTCGAACACTTCGGTGACGCCCGGTTTGGCCTTGATCTCAGAGAGCATCGGGTTCCAGGTGGTGACGGCTTGCACCTGGTCGGTGTTGAAGGCCGCGGCGATATCGGCGTCGGAGGTGTTGACGACTTTCAGGTCTTTTTCGGTGAGGTCGGCCGACTCCAGGGCGCGGGCCAGCAGGTAGTGGGACACCGAGAGTTCCACCAGGTTGACGTTCATGCCCTTGAGGTCGGCCACGGTCTTGCCGGTGCCCTTGATCACCACGCCATCGTTACCGTTGGAGAAGTCACTGACCACCAGCGCGGTGCTGTCCACGCCACCGGCGGCGGGAATGGTCAGGGCGTCCATGTTGGTCATGGTGCAGCCGTCGAACTGGCCGGCGGTGTACTGGTTGATGGATTCGACATAGTCATTGAGCTGCACCATGTCGATTTTGATGCCGTACTTCTTGGCCCACTTGTCGAGGATGCCTTGGCTGCCGGCGTATTCCCACGGCATCCAGCCGGCATAAATCGTCCAGCACACGCTGAAGTGGTCTTTGGGGGCGGCTTGGGTCTGAACGCTCATCACGGCGGCAAAGGCCGCGGCGAGCAGGGCGGGTAAACGAATTGAGGGCATGGGGTTTCTCCAGTTGATCAAGGGCGAGCAGGAGCAACGCGGCACCGTAAACGGTGGCTTGTCTCCCGGGCTTTTATCCCGCCGTGTAACCTCAACTGGAGGTCGCCAACTCTCGGACCAGCCACTCGCGATCAGCGAGCCGGAACCCTAGTCAGCCATTGCAAATTGTGGTGCCGCGAACCTGTAATCAATCCTGCACGAGGGAGCTAAAGCGAGAGTCGTGCCAAGTGAGGCACAAGCCCGGCTTTTCAGCCGGGCATGGGCGCCGCGAGGGTTGGGCGCGAAGGGATGTGCGTCAGGTCGGTGCGCGGGCGCACACTAATGAGGCGATTACAGCTGGAACTTGCTGACCAGTACATTGAACGAAGTAGCCAGGCGGGACAGGTCCTGGCTGGAGGCATTGGTCTGGTGGGCGCCGGCGGCGGTCTGGGTCGACAGGTCCTGGATGTTGAGCAGGTTGCGGTCCACTTCGCGGGCCACCTGCGCCTGTTCCTCCGATGCGGAGGCGATCACCAGGTTACGCTCGTTGATCATCGCCACGCTGGTAGTGATCCGCTGCAGGGCTTGCCCGGCGTTTTGCGCCAAGGCCTGGGTGTCATTGGCCCAGCTCAGGCTCTTGTTCATGGCGGCCACGGCATCATCGGCGCCGAGCTGCACGTCACCAATCATTTTTTCAATGTCGACCGTGGAGGT
Organism: Pseudomonas sp. AP19; assembly: GCF_001728855.1. Classification (NCBI taxonomy): domain Bacteria; kingdom Pseudomonadati; phylum Pseudomonadota; class Gammaproteobacteria; order Pseudomonadales; family Pseudomonadaceae; genus Pseudomonas; species Pseudomonas sp. AP19. Next base: position 77,733 of record NZ_LXJP01000033.1, read on the forward strand.
TTGGGTGCGATGGGCCAATGCCCGCACCTCGTCAGCGACCACCGCGAAACCTCGGCCTTGCTCGCCTGCGCGGGCGGCTTCGATGGCGGCATTGAGGGCCAATAGGTTGGTCTGGTCGGCAATGCTGCGGATGACATCAATGACCTTGCCGATCTCTCGCACCTGGTTGGCGAGATCCGCGACCGACTGCGTCGAATCATTGATCTCGACCACCATCGACTCCATGCCCGACATGGCCTGCTCGACTTGCTGGCGACCTTCCTCCGCTTCGGTGGTGGCCTGCCGGGACGCTTGCGAGGTCGACACCGCATTGCTCGCCACTTCGTCCACCGCCGTGGTCATCTGGTTTACCGCGGTGGCAGCCTGTTGAATTTCGTCATTCTGGCGGGTCAGGCCACGGGTGCTTTCGTCGGTAACCGCGCTCAGTTCTTCGGCGGCCGACGCGAGCTGGTCCGCAGCGTTGGCAATTTCCACCAGGGTGCTTTTCAAGCCGCCTTGCATATCGGACAGCGCCATCAACAGTTGCCCGGCTTCGTCAGTGCGTTCGGTGACGATGGCGTGGGTCAGGTCGCCTTTGGCAATGCGTTGAGCGCTTTCGACCGCTTGTGCGATAGGGCGGGTGATCAGGCGCGTGATCAGCAGGCCGATGGTGATTGCGATGATGAACGCCAGGACGATGCCGCTGATCATCCACGTCAATGCGCTGTCGCGCAGCGCTTCGGCGGCGATTGCGCCTTCTTTGATCTGGCGGTTATTGGACTCGATCATCACGCGGATCAGCTCGCGGGCCTGGCGGAACAGTTCATTATTGGTGGTGTTGAGCTGCGTGCGAGCCTGTTCTGTCTGGCCGCTGTCGAGCATCGAGATAATGCGTTCGGAACTGCTGACATAGTTCGGCCAGATCTGGTCGAGCTTGTCGCCCGCGACGCGTTCGTCATCTTCCAGTGGCGTAGCGCGGTACGTGGCATACGCGGTCTGGCTGCGCTTGAGTTCGCTGGCAATGTCCTGGCGTACGCGGTCGCGGTCTTGTTGATTGACGTTGCCGTTGCTGGCATCGAGTAATCGGTACAGACCACGGTTGTGCGCGACCAGGCCATTGAGCGTGGAGGCCGTATTGCTGACAGACACCAGGTTGTTGGAGAAGGTTAGTTCCAGTGCGTTGGCGAGCCGAACGACACCTTTTATTCCCAGCATCCCGACACCGAGGGTGACAAGCGCACACAAAACGAACGAAAGCAGGAGCTTGGTAGAAATTTTCATGACGTGTATCCGACGAGAATAGAGTGAGGGCTCGCGCTAGAGCCTCCTTGCTCATGGTCGATATCACAATGACATCATGTTTATCGAGGAAGTTTCATGACAGACAAAATGACTGAATCGATTCAGCTTTTTGACCACCGCGCGTCTATGCCGATAGGGCACCGCAGGGTGCATCGGGCTACGCTGCAGATGTACCAAGTTGTTACAGAAACGCACCAGATTCAGTTTTTGATGTCAGATGTTTCGTCATTCAGTGAAAGATGAATGCCGCCCTCCAGCGTCGCTGGAGGTGCTCTCCCGCGGTCCAGGAGGCCGCCATGTATCGACGACTGCTTCTTAGTGCTTTATTCGGCCTGACCCTGTCTGCGTGTGTGCCTTACTACGATGGTGGCGCCACTTACTATCGCTCGGAGGTCTATACCGCACCGGCGCCAGCCTATTATTACGGTGGTCCCACTTACTCGGATGGACGCAGTTACTACGCGCCGCCACGGTACTACCAGCCGGCGCCGCGTTATTACCAGCCAGCACCGCGTTATTACCCAAGACCGGCTTACCGGCCGTACCCGAACCAGGGCTGGGGAGGCGGTCACTGGGGCAATGGTGGTCGAGGTCATGGATCCGATCATGGAGGCGGGCGCGGCGGCCACCGGTAGCAGGTTTTGACGTGAGGCGGCGCATTCAGCGCCGCTTTTTTTTGG